>NZ_LN865153.1:0-495161 GCF_001244405.1 Eubacterium sp. SB2
GTCCTGTACTGATCTGCTGTCTTTCTTTTCCCTTTACTCGCTGTGTCCCACAGACATTATTTTTACTGCCGATCCCAGATTGATCACGGTCAGCGTGGTAAATATGTACGTTTGGATTAACGGTTCCCCGATATCAAAGATCGCATTCAGCGGCAGTACTGTAACCGCACGCAGAAATGGCACCGTCGTGATCATGTTGCTCAAAAACGTCATCAGGTGCATCCACAGTTCGATGACAATATACCCGCCCAGAATATTTCCGAAAAGCCGGAGCCCCAGGGAGATCGGTAATGTACACTCCTCCAGGATCTTCAGCGGGAACATGAACGGATACGGGTCACACATTTCTTTGAGTTTCCCCTTTACTCCATGCACCCGGATGGAGTTACACAGGATCATCAGGAACGTCAGTCCTGACAGTGCAAACGCCACATTTAAGTCCGCCGTAATCGGGCGGATTCCGAACATCCCAAGGCAGCTCGCACAGAATACGAACCCAAGGATACTCCCCACATAGGGCGCATAGGACTTGTTCTCCTTCCCCATGTTGTTCTCCGTAAACTTATACACCCAGCCCACGATGAATTCCGCCAATATCTGTTTCCCTTTCGGCACCGTCTTCAGCCCGCTTCCGAGCCAGATCCCCAGCACCGCCAGTATCACGGCGATCACGAGTCCAAACAATGTACTCTCTGTGATAAACAGCTTTCCCTCTCCGAAGCCCAATATAATCCGGGCGCCGAGTTCTTCCACGTTTATCATTGTTTTTTTACTCCTCCTATTCCATATACGATGAAAATAGCCAGCGATAAGCCTAAGATTCCTGCTGCATACATCAGCACCGCCGCCCTCCCGGCCCTCATGGACACGTACGCGGCTGCGATATAGAGCAGATAACGGAAAAGAAATATCTGGACAACAAAAATATTCCTGACACCCAGCAGCCGGCCTACCGCTAATTTTAATAAGTAGTAATTAGCAAAGGCGGCTGCGGATCCCAGAAGCAGCCCAGTCATGGCCTTATATCCGGTTCCGCATAGGATACCGATTATCCCGGCCACTATAATATAAAGAATATAGATAGCTGCTAACTTCCCGCTCTTATTGTCACTCATTCCCATTTTCCTTTTGCTGACAGCTATTCCATTCTCTCTTCGATATCAGAAATTGACCCATACCCGTACATCCGTGTCGTGTTCTCCCTGATAAGAGACGCCAGGTTTCTATTCTGAGCAACGCACTCCTGAACATATTGAGAATACAGCTTTTCTGTGTTTTCACCGTAGGAATACAATTCCCCTCTTTGATACGTCTCAATAGAGGTTTGGCCCGGTGCCTCCTGACATGCACGGATCGGACGCCCCCGCCGTGCGTATTCAGGATGTTCCTGCTCAAATTCTTCCGCCCATTTTACATGTGCAGCAACCGTTTCATCCACGCGCATTTTCCGCTCATCAGAAATTACGGGAAGAACTTTTTTTAATTTTTCGAACTCTTCAGGCGCCGTACTTTCCATCATATACGCATACTTTGCAAACAACAGATTCCTGCCCTCTTCACGGGCTTTGCACAAATCATCGTAATAACTGTCCAATATCTCCTGCGGCCAAACAAGGAACTGACTTTTTCTCATAATATAGAAGGTTTTCCAGTCATCCTGGCAGGATGCCCTTCCGCCCTGATTGTTTACCTTTTGAAACTGTCTCCATTCCTCTTCGACTATTTCTCTTATATTACTCATAATTTTTACCCCATAAGTACCGGTAATGACCGAATCCGCTTATCCTGAATACGGGTCATCACTGCATAGGCATGTTCCTCGAGATAATCCGATGTACTGCTGCTTATTCCTTGGCTCCACAGTTCCTCTCTTACTAAATCCGCTATCTGCTCCACCATATCAACCATCGGATCTTCCCTGTTCAGTTTATACCGGCACTCTTTCCATTTACCCGAATCCCAGTGACTAACGTCCAAAGCCCCAGCCGCCATATTCTTCAAAAGATCTTTGACCTTGCCAAGCTTTGGCAGTTGTTCCATGCCTCTCCACATCCATTTATAATATGGACAATAAACACGATTCAGAAGAAACACCAGAGATATGGCATTTCTCATGAATTCGTCCAGAGCAAATTTTGCTGCCACAACATCGTGTCTCCACATCATACGTGCATAATTGCACTGTCCGGAATGCGCCATCTTGACTGCACAGGCTGCAATCTTTTTCAGCCTGATGTCTTCTGGATAATAATTGAGAAGCTTCTCACGTATTTCAGTAAACATGCCCAGATTATCCTCGAACACCTCTCCGTTCGTCGCTACAGCAAAATAATGTTCTGGAATCCGGAGCCAGTCTGTCAAGTTTTCCGGGACTATATCCCGGGTAAGAAATTTTTGATAAAAGCCCTCGATCTCCAGAATTCCCCGGCGCCCCGCAGACTGTTCTCTAATCAGGTTTGCGCTGACGCCTTTATATTCTTTCGGAAGTGCATCATAGATCTCAGACATGCTCTCCCTGACCTCGGTATATATATTTCTTGGAAACCATACACAAAAAGACGGTCCATAATCATGATCCATGGAAATCTGATCGTCAAAACCAAAGCACTCTGACCCTTCTCCAACCAGACCGACCGCCGCTTTTTCCATATACTCGGGAAACAATTCCATCAAAATGGGTTTACCGACATTTTCATAATATTCCCGTGACAAATCCAGGCCTTTCATCTCAACTTCTAATCCGCTCAACTGGCTCATCATTTTTTTTCTCCGTTCAGCAAAGCCTGAACGCCCTTATAATTCCGCTCCAGACGCTCATAGTCTGCATTTTTGCCATAATACTTCATTGTCTCATTCATTGCCTTCTCGTACATGTCCAGCGATTCCTGCAGATCCTTCTTCAGATAAGCAATATACGCCTTCATGGCCAATACACTGCAATAATGAGCACTATCTCCCTTTCCCTCAAAAAGCTTTAATGCTTCGTCCACACATGCATCCGCCTTTGCAACATCAGGCACTTCACTTCTCAATAACACGCCGGCCAGATTGCTGTAAGCGGCTGCACACTCATCCCAAACTTCCGGAATCGTCTTCAGCACGTCGATCGCCTTCTCACAATACCGCATGGCATCTTCACTTTTTCCGAGCTCCAAATATGCCACTGACATGTTGTTATATAAGGCGCCTCCACGGTACTCTTTTTCCAGTCCTTGTTTGCTGTAAGTCTCTTCCACCTGCTGATAAAGTAACAATGCTTCCTTAGGCTTACCGGCAGCCCGATAGACATTCGCTACATTCAGATAAGTAGTAATTCCTTCTGCACTGTCTCCTACCGCATACTCTTCTGTAATCTGTATTGCCCTGAATGCGTAATCCCACGCTTTACCAAGCTGGCTTATGCCGCGGTAATACCCCATCAATTCATTGATGATAGAAAGCTCCACCTTCCATTCTTCCTGATTCTGTGCCAGAACAGCCTTTCCCTCAAGAAATGCTGCGGCCTCCGCATGTTTTCCTTCGGCAAATAGTGCATCCGATTTTTCAAGTATTTCTTTAATTACCATCCTTCTTCCTCCCTTTATATCATAAGCTATATTTTCAGCTTACTTTTTTACTTAGCAATTCCTCTTTGTTCATAGCCCGATAGAAACATCTATGATATACGAACAATGCTCCGATAAAACAAATTAACTCTGTAGTTGGCTGGCCGCTTGCCACACCTTTCATAGCAAAAAGTGAATTTAAAAGGAATGTGATCGGAATATTGAATACAAGCTGCCGGATTGCGAGCATAATCAGTGAATATTGCCATTTCCCTACGGCCTGGCATAATGTACTTACCAGCAGTACAATTGCCATAAATGGTGTACAGAGCATATATTTACGCATAATCTGAACACCAGCCTCTATTGTAGCCGCATCATTGATGAATATCTTAATGATACCTGCACTGAATATCAGAGAAAGTATCATAATTGCCCAAGCAAGTATTTCTGTGATAAGGAATGCACATTTGTTAACACTCCGTACTCGCTTGAAGTTCTTGGCTCCGTAATTGTATCCGATTAGAGGCAGTACTCCCTGTGCTACGCCATGAACCGTATAAATGGAGATAAAACTGATTCGGTTAACAACGCCCCAGCCTGCTACTGCTGCATCGCCATACAAAGAATAAAGTGAGGTCTGTATGATACATCCTGTAGCACCGAGTACGGTCAAACAACCTGACGGCAGCCCGACCAGTATCACATCTTTTATCAGCTTCCAGGACACACCACCCGGGAATGGTTTCAATGTTATATAAGAAGTCTCACGTATCCGGATATAAACAACGATCAGGAAAATCAGCGATACACAATTAGAAATCAGTGTAGCCACAGCCGCACCCGCAACTCCCATATCTGCTCCGAAGATAAAGATCGGATCAAGGATACAGTTTAACAGGCCACCCAGCATAAGCCCGCTGCTTGCTGACTTTGCATGTCCTTCTGCACGCAGAAGATTGCTCATAACAATAGAAAGGACAGTAGGAATGCCGCCAATAACAAACACGATCAGCATGTATACAGATGCTGAATCATAAGACTGTGCGCTGGCTCCTGCCACGTAAAGAAGCGGTTTCTCCAGTATTTGGAATATGACGCATACCACAGCCATAAATACAAGGCTGCCCCAGAACCCATGAGAAGAGGCTTTTGATACCCGGTCATAGTCCTTTTCTCCAAGCGCCCGTGACATGACGCTGTTCGTACCAACTCCCCAGAGGCTTGAGAAAGCATTCAGGAACTGATAGTACGGAAATGCCACTGTAAGTCCAGCGAGCTGCGAAGGATTATTTAACATACCGACAAAAAGTGTGTCCGCCAGGCTGTAGATAATTGTAATAAGTGTGCTGGCAAGCGAAGGAACAACAAATTTAGCCACCGCCTGCGGTACAGGAAGTACCTCAAATACTTCCTTATTCACTTCTTTTGCCATTTAGAAGACTTCCTTTCCGAAATCATTTCCAGCGGCTGTATTCACCCGTCAGAGAAAAATATTCCACACTGTCAAGAACCAGGTAACGTGCCCCAACAGTCTCTTCCGTATAAGTTGCTTTTACAACCGGACATTCCATAGCCTTGGCAATGACGTCTTTGTCTGTCACCTTCTGTGCTGTCCCCTTGATACGCAGCCATGTCTCTGGTGTGCTGGCGCAAATCTCAAAATCCGGTTTTGCATCTATCTGCTTTGCCATGGCCTTTGTTGTGCTGATCGCAAGAATCAGCTCGTCTTTTATCTCTTCTATGTATGCGAGAGGCCGAACCCTTGGCATTCCATCTTCCGTTGTAGCAAAGAAGAAGAACCCCGCCTCACTTATAAACTTCAGTATCTTTTGATTTAATTCCTTTTTTTCCATAACTAATCCTCCAAAATTAGAAATATCTTTCACGGACATCAATGGATTTGCGAGTTGTCAGAACTGGTATATCCCCCGCCGCATCTATTGTTATAATCTCCGCAAGCTGCATAAGATCTTTGTCTACAAAAAAAACATACCCGGATTCCATCGAAATCACATCGTTCGGTTCCGACGAACCAGGAACAAGTCGAAGCTCATCCCGGCATGCATTGCAAGTAGGTTTAATATGCTGGATTTTAAATTTTGTCTGTCCTTTGGATCCAAAAGTTGTCTCCAACATCTTCTTCCCTTCTTTGGTTATCTTAATCATACAATGTCCTCCTTTTCGAAATCTCTTTAAAACACAAGATGAATTTTGGATTTCTGAGAACCAACCATTTCCAGTGCTAGTGCCACTGCTGCAGACCGGCTTCGTACTCCCATGCTGTCAAATATATTAGAAAGATGTTTTTTGACTGTACTAACACTCAGATTCAGTATGTAGGCAATATCGCCATTGCTCTTGCCCTGGCAGAGCCAATACATTACTTCCGCCTCGCGTTCCGTAAGTCCATGTCCTTTTAATATTTCCATGTCTGATTCTTTTTCTGGTATTGGCTTAATAATTCTCGATGCTTCTGTGCTGCCGGTTTCCATGATCGTATCACAAAAATAGGCATAATTTTTCCCAATAAGCCATAAATCCTGTCGTTCTCTTGCATCCCAGAATTGATCAAACATATCTCCATTCTGGAAATGCATCGTAACGATACGGGTTAGTGGTTTCTCGGAAAAAACTGCCTGATTAAACTCAACTGGTCTATTATTCTCATCTAAAATCAGTTTATTGAGAAATACAGCACCTACCGTGTTTGACAGTTCTTCGACTGCCGGCACAATATCGCTAAAATAACGCTTTGGTAACATTATCTGATTATGTGCAATTAAAAACATACACGTTCCTCTCTCCCATTAAATCCAGATTAAATAGAAGCCACATCTCATCCAACACGTGGGGGGCTACCTCAGTGGCGGAAAATCTCTCCCCCAAGTGATAACCCCTCACTGCCATTTTTAAATTATTTTGCTGCCGCCGGCGCTTCGTCTAATTTTGGTTCAGCTTCCGGCTGTTTTCCCCATAAGAATACTTTTATCTTACTAAGGAGCAATTTTCTCCAGAAATTAAGCATCGTTCCTACGCCCAGAGCTGCGATAATCGTTCCAATCCAAATGCCCTGATAGCTGTGCAGGAATACTAAAGAAAGAATCAACGACGTTGCAACAATACATAAATCAAAAATTCTCTTTACATTGCCCAAAGGTTTCTTAACCAGCCAAGCAAATGCAACCGCCAAAGCATCAGGCGGAATAGCCATAATATCTGCTTCCAAATATGCCATCAATCCTAATCCAAGGATAATAACACCAACAATTATGAATACTAACTGGATATACCATTTATCCGGTGTTCCAAGCGGCGAAATCAACCACTTACTGAAATCAGTAAAATATCCAAACATAACAGCTGCCGGGAACTGCAGAATATAAATAGGTTTAAATTCCTTACGATAAACTATTGCTTCAATGATAATATAGCAGCCGTATGCAATCCACGTTCCTGTACCGACACTGATATTCAGGATTCTGCCGACTACATAAGGCAGCGTTGTGACTGGTGAAACACCAAAATTAGAATTAACGGCAAATGCAATACCGAGACTCATAATCCACAAACCAATCACATAGGTCAGCAAGCGCTTAATGCCCATTGGCTTGCCCAAAAACTTTACTTTACTCATTATTAGGAGTCCCCCTTTTCAGTTCCGCCTATCTTACAAATCAGGCCGTAAGACCTAAAAATGTCACGGATTACCTCCATACGCTCATCTGATGGGGATTCCACCTCTTCTCCCAATGGATATTCCCGTCCGAGACCTGTATACTTGCCCATTCCCATACGGTGATAGGGCAGGATATGAATCTCTCTGGCACCTATCTCTTTCGCATACCTAGCAGTCGCGTCCATGTTTTCGTCTGTATCATTCGCACCCGGAATAACCGGGATGCGAATGATTACTTCTGTATTCGTCTCATCCATAATTTTACGAAGATTATCCAGAATCAATTCATTGGATACTCCTGTCAGTTCCTTGTGGGCTACCGGATCCATATGCTTCACATCATAGAGCGCCAGATCCGTATATCGTAATACAGGTTCAAATTTATCCCATGCCACATATCCACAGGTCTCTATAGCTGTATGGATATAATTGTCCTGACATTCACTAAAAAGTTCTTCTAGAAATTCTGGATGCATCAAAGGCTCGCCGCCGGATACGGTAATTCCACCGCCGTTACTGAAGAACGGTTCATCATGTAAAATTACATCCATTACCTCATCGACTGTCATCGGTTTCCCGACCCTTTCGATTGCCGCTTCATAGCATGAATGCTCACACATATCCTGATCTTCACATGTTACGCAAACATCGTGATCAAAGATTGGGTTATCACCCAGCTTCTCCGGCAGCTTAACTGCTCCTTTGGTGCAAAAACTTACACAACGATAACAATGTACACAAGAGCTAGGGACATGGATAACATCGGATCTAAAAACCTGTGACTCCGGGTTTGCGCACCATTGACAGCTCAGCGGGCATCCCTTCAAAAATACGGTTGTCCTTACCCCAGGACCGTCCTGGATTGAAAATCCCTGGATATTAAATACAAGGGCTGTTAAATCACTCATAATCTCTCTCCCTATTGTTTATTTAAACATTGTAATCAAAATTTACCATGTCTGGCTGGTACGTGCAATAATCTCATCCTGTACAGCATCTGCCAGTGTTACGAAGTAAGCACTGAATCCTGCAACACGTACGATCAGGTCTTTGTTCTCTTCAGGAGCTGCCTTTGCTGCCAACAGTTTTTCCTGTGTTACACAGTTGAACTGTGCCTGGTATCCGCCTTCATCGAAGTATGTCTTCAGAAGAGTCAGGAATTTGTCGATATTCTCTTTACCGGTCAGGGCTGTTGGGTGGAACTTCATGTTAAAGTGAGTAGATCCATAAACTACCGGGTCAATCAATTTAACGGCAGAGTGGATAACTGCTGTCGGTCCACTTGTATCTGTTCCAGGTGTTGCGGAAAGTGTAGCATCCGTAAATGTCTCGCCTGCTTTTCTTCCATCCGGTGAAGCCCAGCTTCTCATACCAAATGGATAATGTCCTGTTACTGAGTAAGCAGAAGGTGTAATTGTCGGACGGCCCATGTAATCAGGTCTGCGGTTATGGATTTCAGCGAAATCAGCATGTAACTGACGTCCAAGTAAATCTACATAATCATCATCGTTGCCGTACTTCGGAGCTTTCTTACACATGTTCTGGATATCTTCATATCCTTCCCAGTTAGCTGCAACTGCTTCAACAAGCTGTTTCATGGTGATTACTTTGTCATCATAAACAAGTTTCTTGATTGCTGCCAGACAGTTTGTTGTATCAACATTACCAGAGATACAGATTCCATCACCCCAGTTGTATCTAGCGCCACCGTCTACAACGTCCATACCTCTTGCAAGGCAGTCATATGTAACTGCGGAAAGCAGCGGACACGGGAAGTCTCTCATAACGTTCCACTCTAATGTAGAGATATCACGGCAGATAATTTCCCAATATTCATAATATTTCAATAACTGAGCATAGAAGTCATCCCATGTCTCACACTCGCAAGGATCGCCGTAAGCTGGTCCAATGCGTTTGCCGCTCTTGAAGTCAACGCCGTTTGAAAGCATGAATTCGAGAGGTTTGTACATATTGAAACGAGCTTCCCAAGCACCATCTGTGTAACCCGGAATAACGGACTGTACACAACCTGAAACAGCCTGGTTACGGATGTCTTCGATTGGGCCGTGCTCATGGAGCAGACGACGTTTCATAGCAACTTCCTGGCCATGGAATGATGGCTGTCCAATACCAGTAGCAACAAGTTCGGCACATTTAACAAGGAACCTGTGTGATAATTTATTGTGATACATACAAGCGAGAAGCGGTTCCGGACACTGTGCACGGCGCTGTGCTTCTACTACCAGATAATCAAGTTCATTTGTTCCGTCGTCGCCGGTCTTCGGATCAAGTCCGCCGATGGTCAGCTGCTGAGCGATACGGCTTGAGTTCCACAGAGCAAGCTCAGGTGACATAACGAAGTTCTGTGTATTAACTTTCAGGAACCAGAACTGGATTAAGTCGATAACTTCGTCGTCTGTGATACGTCCAGCATCGATATCATCTCTGTAGCAACGATACATATACTGTGGGAAACGAAGCGGTGCATGGTCAACTGTCATACACAGGTTCTGCCATCCGCCCATGGTGATGAACCACAGTGCCTGGATTGCTTCCTTGAATGTACGTGCCGGATTGCCTGGTACCCAATCACATGTCTCAGCCATTTCTTCTAACTCAGCCTTGCGTGCAGGATCAGTTTCAACTGCTGCTGCTTCTCTTGCTGCGTCTGCATAGCGATGTGCCTGAAGAATCAGAGCTTCACAAGAAATGATACAAGCCTCGTAGAATTCCCATTTCTTATAGTCAGGCATTGGAATCGTTGATTCATTGAATGTGTTTTCGTCAGGAACTTCACCAGCTAATGGGTCCGGACGGTCAACATTCCATATTTTCAATCTTGACTGATAGTCTTTACATTTTGCAATAATTGAATTTAAACCTTCATTAATAACTGTATCGTGATCCGGGAATGTTGTTGTACCCATATCATCGTCAAAGTTAAGGCCTACACCAACATCAATCAGTTCCTGAACATCAAGTCCGTAACGATCTTTAATAATCGGACGAACACGGTCTTTAACTGCATTTCCTACCCAGAACTCACCACATTTTCTGATGATCTCTTTTTCTTCTTCTGTTGCGATAGCTGAACCTCTCTGGAAAGCAAATTCATCGCGGTCAATTGCCCACTCAAACTCTCTGAACGGCTGGAAATAACTTCCGTATGTATAGTCTGTCAGATGTCCACAGATCGGATTGTCATCAATCCATACCTTTTTCTCGCGGCTTAAGCGGTCAAATACCATAGCTTTCAGCATGTTCGGGCTCTTTGTAAAGCCGTATTTCTGATAAATATCAGTCTCGATAATAAGTTTACGAGTATCAATGTGTGGCTCTGTAGCAAATAATTTTTCCTTTGCCGCTTTCAATCTCGGTGTTAAATCATCCCTCTTAGTGTAATTAAGTTTGATCTTTCTAGACATTCGTCTACCTCCTTTTGAAAATGTTAATACGTTTCTAACTGACTTAATAATAAACGAATATCTAGTTTTTCACCATACTACTTTCGGCTACTTTTTTTGTGTATATCGCCGGAAAATAATAAATACACAAAAATGTTTTGTCAATTTTACACAAATAAATCCACCAAAGTACACTTGCCGAGCCCTATACTTAAATATTATACATATTACGCCAAAAAATCAAGCAATACTAGTGAAATTTGCACATCTCCCATATCCGCCTCCCGTCAAAATAACACGCTTCATCAATAGCCGTCACACGGTTACTGTTCAGACCGTGCCGTGCCCCCCGCTGCACGGCATCGGAGCCGATAAAGTGATTGCCGCAGGGGATACAAATGTGGTCATCTGCCGGGCGTTCAGGGAAATGGAGCCGCTTATCCATTTTCCTGAAGCCCGGCAGATGACCACATTCGTATCCCCTGCGTCGCCCCCATCCTCATCTTGCCGACTTCTATTCATACCGCACCATCTCGCGTTTCAAGCGCTGCATGATTTTTTTCTCAAGCCGCGAGATATAGGACTGTGATATTCCCAGCAGATCCGCCACTTCTTTCTGTGTCTTTTCCTCGCCTTCCGGGTTATCGAGGCCAAAACGCATTTTTACGATCAGCTTTTCCCTGCTGGACAGCTTATTGATGGCTTTGATCAAAAGCTTTCTTTCCGCTTCGTTTTCCAGATCCTTATATATGGTATCCTCGTCCGTACCGAGAATGTCCGACAGCAGAAGTTCATTTCCGTCCCAGTCTACGTTGAGAGGCTCATCTATGGATACCTCCATCTTGGTTTTACTATTTCTGCGCAGGTACATGAGGATCTCATTTTCAATGCACCGGGATGCGTAGGTGGCCAGCTTGATTTTCTTCGTAGGGTTAAATGTATTGATGGCCTTGATCAGACCGATCGTCCCTATAGAAATCAGGTCTTCCACTCCGACTCCTGTATTGTCGAACTTTTTAGCTATGTAAACGACCAGACGGAGATTGTGCTCAATCAGAAGCTTTTTGGCTTCCTGGTCATACTCGGAACCGAGATGTTCTATCACTTCTGTTTCCCGTTCTGTCTCCAGCGGGGCCGGCAGCACCTCGGATCCTCCAATATAATGTATTTCTTTGTGGTTAGGGAAGAAAATGCTTCTGATGTCTGGTATTACTTTCAGTTTAAACTGCTGGGGTACTGCTACTTTTACAACCATTTTATATGCCTCCTAATATGTCAGGATTTAAAATCATCTGATATTCCTCTTCTTCTGAAACATGCTCCTCGCAGACGCCTATAACCGGCCTCTCGATCCACCGTTCCTCCTCCAGATGAATACACATTTTCCGAATTCTGAAAACCGGCATAATACTTTCCTTTCCGACCGTTCGGTACGGTATGTAATGGAAACCGTTTTTCATGTCGTCATCTGTCAGAATGGATTTTGCCAGAGCTTTATCTACTACACTTACCGGTTCTCTCGACACACTGTCCTCCAAACCGTTTCCCGTGTCAATTAACGCTTTTACTTTCTGTTCGCCTGCACTGGTATACAGCGTAATCTCACATATCTTTGCCTGCAGAGTCCGCAGTCTGATCAGGAATTTCCAGATTCCCCGTATCAGATAATAGCTGCCCACGGCTGCCGCAAAAAACAGGCTTCCCGCGCGCGCATAGGGATGAAATGCCTGCAGAATCCCCCCGTACAGAAATGCTGCGATATACAACAAACCAAATGCTTTCCAAAATTGCTTTTTTCCTTTGATCTTTAATCCTGTTTTTATCATGAATGTATTGATAACCGCGTGGAATATGATTAATTTTATGACACCCGGCATCGGCACAACTGTCACTGCACATGTCAGTACTGATCCCAATGCTCCGCCCAGAAAGATGCGTCCACGTGTGGTAGGACATTTCAGCACCTGGTTCACTGACAAAAGCAGAAGGGAATCCATCATAAAATTTACAAGAAACAACACGTCTATGTATAATTCATAGTACATGTTCCACCCTCTTTCTCGTTGGTACCATTGGGCACTCAAGCAAGACTTATTATATATTGCATGTCACTGAAATTTTGTCAGATGTTGACGGGAAAAAAAGAAATTGTTTCGACAATCTCACAAGAATCTAATAGAAAGGCTTCCCTGAGAATTTGCTGTAGAAAGAACAGGCAGGAGCTCCGCGGGGCTCCTGCCTGTTTTTTCTTATTGTAACCAGCCTGTCCGGTCTTATTTCTTAAAGAAATCCGGAATCTTAATGGACTGCTCTTTTACTTTACTTGACGGTGTTCTGGGCTGATCCAGGGTCGGCATTGTGCCGCCTGCCGGTCTGCCCGCCGGTCTCGGAGATGCTGTTCTGCGCTCCGGATCAATTGCACTTCTGCTTACCACATCGCCTGACGGAAGAATCGATCCCACCTTCTGCTGGCCTTCCAGTCTTGCTTTTAACTTGGAAGAACTGCCGCCTACGTTATGTAAGCCGGTTGCGATAACAGTAATTGTTGCCTCATCGGATCTGGAGTCATCATACATAGCACCGAAGATGATATTTGCATTCTCACCTGCGAGTTCCTGAACATACTCAGCAGCATCGGATGCATCCATGAGTGTAATATCTCCTGAAATATTGATAATAACGTGGGACGCTCCCTGGATGGTTGTCTCCAGAAGCGGACTGGCAACAGCCTGCTTTACAGCCTCCAGCGCCTTGTCGTCTCCGCGGCCTGCACCGATACCGATGTGCGCGATACCCTTGTCCTTCATGACGGTCTGAATATCCGCGAAGTCCAGGTTGATCAGGGACGGCACATTGATCAGGTCGGTAATACCCTGAATACCCTGCTGCAGCACTTCGTCCGCCTTCTTCAGGGCTTCCGGCATTGTAGTTCTTCTGTCCACTACTTCAAGCAGCTTGTCATTCGGAATGACAATCAGCGTATCCACGTTCTCTTTTAGCTTGTCAATCCCCGCAAGGGCGTTGGCCATACGGGTCTTCGATTCAAAACGGAAGGGCTTTGTTACGACGCCTACCGTCAGGGCGCCCTGTTCTTTTGCGATACGTGCAACGACCGGAGTTGCTCCTGTTCCTGTTCCGCCGCCCATACCACATGTTACGAATACCATGTCAGCGCCTTTCAGTGCGGCAGATATCTCTTCTGAGCTCTCCTCTGCAGCCTTCTCCCCTACTTCCGGCTGCGCACCAGCACCGAGCCCCTTTGTGAGCTTCTCGCCTATCTGCATTAAAGTTGGTGCTTTACATAACTGGAGTGCCTGTTTATCTGTATTAATCGCTATAAATTCGACACCTGCAATCTGCTCATCGATCATGCGGTTTACTGCGTTATTACCGCCGCCGCCGACTCCGATAACAATGATTCTTGCAGCTGCTTCTGATTCGTTGGTTTTAATTTCTAACAAGAGTATTTCCTCCTTTGTCGTCCTATTAATATTATTTTATACATCCCTTATGCTTGAACGATATAATTCAATAAGTATATAATATAGTCTTTTCGGTAAATAATCAATAGATATTTGTGTATTTTCTGATTTTTTTATTCAATTCACGGGCCTTTTATTTTCTTCTGCCAGGTCCCTGAAAGGCTTTTTTTATGGGGTTCTGGAAACATCTTCCATGTGGCTGGTACAGCAACTCATCTCCCTTTCCTTACTCCGGGGCCGGTTCCGTACCTAATGGTTCCTCCGGATTGTCTGTTTCCGGAACAGAATCCTGGTTCTCTGTGTCCTGTGGTTCCGTCACATTCTGTCCATTGTCCTGGCTCTCTTCCCCGCCCGTTATATCCTGCTGTCCTTCTGCTGCCTGTCCGTCGTCCTGCCCATCGCTCTCTGCCCCTTCCTGTGCTTCTTTCGGCACAAAACGCACCGCCTTGTCTGTGGCATCATAATTCTCCAGGTGCAGGGTGCCCTGCTTGTCCGGATACTGTTCTGTCAGTTTCTGCAGAATCGGCGGTACCTGCGCGAGCCGTACTTCGTAATTCGTCTTTCCCAGCAATACCTCAACATTGCCGAAATACAGGTTCAGGTCGCTCCCTGAGCAGGTAATCCGGTCCGGCGAGAGCTCGTACTTTACCAAAAGCTGCGAGATTTCCACAATACGCTTAAATACATTCTTATCGGAAACCGGCAGAACCTTGCCCAGTTTTACCTTAGAAGCATCCACTTCCATGCCCTCTATATAAGCCGCAGAATCTATCTTCTCCACGGTGGACAGCACAGCCGTACCGTCTTTGTCAAAGTAAAGGTACTGGTTGTTATAGTCAATATAACCGCTTATCTCCTTTTCTTTCACGGTAACCCGTATGGCCCAGGGGGCCCTGAACGAGATCTTTGAGGACTCTACCACCGGCAGCTGTTTCACATCTGCCTTATTATACTTCCACCAGACGTAAACCGAATTCACGGCATACTTGTCTTCCCGGAGCCAGCCGATGACATCATTTTCCGTGCAGTACTTGTTTCCTTTGACCTCGATCTTTTGTATATGAAAAAGAAGCAGAAAGGCGAATACAATAATTACAATACCAAGAATAAATGTCAGCAGTCCAAGAAATACTCCCCGCCGTTTTTTCTTTTTACGCTCCGGCGGACGGTATCCTTCCTTATATAATACTTCGTTTATATATGCCTCATCATCGTATTCTTCATATCTTTCACGTCTGCTCTTTTTTTTACGTTTCATCTGTCGTCCTCCTTTGTATTCTCTGCCCTATTCTATCAGATTGGAAACACTCAGCACAAGCCCCATTTCCAAAAGCAGAAACATAACAGATGTGCCCCCATAGCTGATAAAGGGAAGCGTTATACCAGTATTCGGGATCGAATTCGTTACAACTGCTATATTCAGGATCACCTGAATCATCATATGCGCCATTGCGCCGGCGGCAATCAGAGCCCCCATCAGATCCTTGGCGCGGGTTGCTATGACAAAAAAACGCCAGATCAGAATCAGGAAAAGCAGAATAATCAGGCTTGCCCCCACAAGGCCCAGTTCCTCGCATATGATGGAAAATATCATGTCGTTCTGTGCTTCAGGCAGAAATCCCAGTTTCTGTACGCTTTCTCCCAGGCCCCTGCCGAACAGGCCGCCTGAACCGATGGCATACAGGCCCTGCAGGGTCTGATACCCCTTTTCATAAAGCTCCGGATTCCTCCAGATGGCCAGCCGTTCCAGACGGTAGCTTTCCAATGCCAGAAAGATACCCATAAATCCGCCGGCGGCCACGATCATCCAGACAAACTGCGCGTATTTAGGGCTTGCCACAAAGATCAGCACCGCTGCGATTCCCATAATAATAATCGCAGTACTCAGGTTGCTGGCTCCAACCAGCCCTACTATAGGGAGAACCGGGACCATTACCTTTATGAGCGTCGTAAGTTTCCCCATTTTTTTTGCATTTTTCGTAACCAGGCAGGCCAAAAACAAGATGACGGCAACCTTAGCAAACTCCGACGGCTGAAATGAAACAGGCCCTAAAGACAGCCATCTTTTGGACCCATTGTACTCGTCTCCTATAAACATAACTGCAACCGATAACAGTATCGCCGTCAGGTAGCCCAGGCCTGCCAGGGGTACCCATTTGTGATAGTCAATTTTCGCCACGATCATCATGCCAACCAGTCCCAGTGCAGTTGCAAATCCCTGTTTTTTCAGGTAATAAAAAGAATCGTGGAATTTTACCCGCCCATTATAGGCACTGGTGCTGTACAGAAGAACCAGCCCTATGATCACCAGAAGTAACACAACAATCAGCAGTGTATAATCATACCGCTTCTTTTTAGCAGGATGCTCCAATATAAATTCACTCCTTATAACTGATTTACAAGTTCTTTGAATTTATCTCCACGTTCTTCATAATTCTTAAACATTCCCCAACTTGCGCAGGCAGGCGACAGAAGTACAGCGTCACCGGGCCGCGCATATTTTACGCAGGTTTCCACTGCCTCCTCAAACGTATCTGCAAGGATAATATCGCAGAAACCAAGACGTTCTGCTGTCTCTTTAATCTTTTCTCTTGTCGCTCCCAGCAGCACAAGCTTTTTTACTTTGCCGCCAAAAGCCTGAATCCATTCATCATAAGAGGATGCTTTGTCATATCCGCCCCCAATCAGCAGCGTGGGGCGCTTCATCGCCTGAATCCCTTTAATGGCAGCGTCCGGATTGGTTCCCTTGGAATCGTTATAGTATGCAACTCCGTTCTTTTCCGCAACGAACTCGATCCGGTGCTCTACCCCCGGGAATTCCTTCACGGTCTTCCGAATAATCTCCATCGGCACTCCATACGCCGCAGCCATAGCCGCCGCAGCCATTACGTTTTCATGATTATGTGTGCCCAGAAGCTTCAATTCATCTATATGGCAGACCGCCTCCGGTGTCCCATCTATACTGCAGACAATGCTTCCGCCTTCCAGATATATTCCCTTCTCTAGTTTACGCTGGCTGCTGAAATATAGAACCTTTGCGTTCACTTTTTCCGCAAAACCTCTTGTCACCTCGTCCTCATAGTTCAGAACACATGTATCTTCCCCGGTCTGGTTTCTCGCTACATTCAGTTTTGCTGCAATATAGGCGTCCATCGTGTGGTGCCGGTTTAGATGATCCGGCGTAATATTGAGAACAGCGCTTACTTTCGGACGGAAGGTATGTATGCTCTCCAGCTGAAAACTGCTCATCTCTGCCACAATCACCGAATCTGCCCTGGTGTCCAGCGCAATATCTGTATAAGGGTTTCCTATATTCCCCACCACAAAAGTACTGTCCCTGTAATTTTTCATGATCTCCCCGAGAAGCGCTGTGGTGGTCGTCTTTCCATTGGTACCGGTTATGGCAAGCACATCACCCTTCCCTGAAACAAAGGCCAGCTCAATCTCGCCCCATACAGGAATATTCTTTTCTCTCATCCGGCCTACGACAGGAAGATCCGTTGGCACGCCTGGGCTCATAACGGTGAGATCCAGTGTCTCCAGAACCGCTTCCGGAAACTCCCCAAATATCATCTTAACGCTGCCATTTTTACCATCCAGGATTTCTTCCCTTATCTGCTTCTCGTCCAGAGACGCGTTGCCGTCATAAAGGATCACGTTGGCGCCCTTTTTTACAAGCAGACGGCTTGCCGCCACGCCGCTGATCCCTGAGCCGAACACCAGTACATTTTTTTCTTTTAAGTCCATGATTTATACCCCCATCAGCCCGATCAGACACAGGATCGCCGTCACAATGGAGAATACGGCAACCACCCTCGTCTCAGACCATCCGCACAATTCAAAGTGATGATGGATCGGCGCCATTTTAAAGAATCTTTTTCCGCCTGTCTTTTTAAAATAGGTGACCTGGATCATGACCGAAGCCACTTCTACAAGGTAAATCAGGCCTACAATGATAACAAACAGCGGCATCTGCATCATATATGCCGTTCCAATGACAAAACCTCCCAGTGCCAGAGAACCTGTATCTCCCATGAACACGCTGGCAGGATATACATTAAATAGAAGGAATCCAAGCAGCGCCCCCACTACCGCACAGGTAATCGGCTCCACCCCGCTCTTCGTTCCGATTGCCACAACGGTAAAAAATGTCGCTACCAGCACGGTTACACTGGAAGCCAGGCCGTCCAGGCCGTCCGTAAAATTTGTGCCGTTTACGGTTCCAATCACCGCAATAAACATAAGCGGGATCGCGACCCATCCGATATCCCAGTACCTGCCGCCAGAAAACGGAAGCAGCAGCGTAAGCGGAATCTTTGCGACCTTTATAATATAGTAGGCAAAGATTGCGGTCACCACAATCTGAAGCGCCATCTTTTGTTTCGGATACAGCCCGTCGGACCGTTTCATTACCACTTTTAAATAGTCATCCAAAAATCCGATCAGTCCAAAGCCTATGGTTAAAAACAAAATCGGAATAATATTGGGATAATCCTTCACATAAAACAGGGAGGTAATGATCACGCTGCCAAGGATAATGACACCGCCCATCGTCGGGGTACCTGCTTTTTTCAAATGAGACTGTACGCCGTCCGTTCTCTCGGTCTGCCCCATCTTCAGTTTTCTAAGAAACGGTATTACCACTGGTCCCATGAGTAAACTCAATACAAATGAAATCAATACCGGAATCGCTAAATGATAACTCATACACACACCTCTTCATCTCTTTTGTTAACGGAAATTCGCTCCATACTCTAACTACTTTCGTGTCCTCCCGGCCCGCAGCAGAACACCTCATTCAGTATACCTCATTGGCTGCTGTTTTTCAACCAAAACTCTCTCTCGTTCCCTGACAGAACTCTTTCATTTTTTCTGCTTAATCCGCTATATTTTCTTCCCCTGTACCGTTCTCTTCTGCCTCATCCTGTGCGATTTCCTTTTTTTCTATCCCCAGATACGGCAGGACATTATCGTATATGCTGCGTACCACCGGTGCGGCGATTGTTCCTCCATAATACACGCCCTGCGGGTTATTGATCAGTACCATGCAGAGCACTTGCGGATTTTCTGCAGGCGCGAATCCTAAAAAAGATGAAATATACTTATTAGCGCTTCTGGGCAGTGTCTGAGATGTCGCAGTCTTGCCGCCGATGGTATAACCTTCGATATAGGCATTCTTTCCTGATCCTTCTGAAACAACGCTTTCCAGAAGCATCCTCATAGTTGCGGAAGTCTCCTCCGACACAATTCCCTTCTTCTCTTTATACTTTAATTTTTCGATCTCATTCCCCTCTTTATCCAGTACTGCCATCCCTAAGTGCGGTGTTACTCTCCTGCCCCCGTTTACAAGAGAACTGACTGTTGTCGCCAGCTGAATCGGCGTAACCTGAAATGACTGCCCGAAGGAGATTGTGGCCAGTTCCACCGTACCGATATCTTCCTTCTTATGCATAATGGTTCCAGCCTCTCCCGGCAGGTCAACATTTGTCAGGCTGAGGAGGCCGAACTGTTTAAAATAATCATAAAATTTATCGGAACCGAGCCTGAGCCCGATATCGATAAATACAGGGTTGCAGGAGTTCTGTATCCCCTGTACAAAGGTCTCGGCGCCATGGCCGCCCACCTTATGACAGCGTATTTTTCGGTCCTCCACGACTCTGTAGCCGGGGCATGAGAAGTTATCACTGAGGCTGACAACGCCTTCCTCGAGACATGCAGAAGCCGTAATGATCTTAAATACAGAACCCGGTTCATATGTGTCGTTGATGCATCCATTTCTCCACATACGGTTCAGCTCTTCCTGTTTCTGTTCGTCCGTCAACGTGTCCATATCTGTCCCTGTATTTAGTATATACGGCTCGTTCAGATTAAATTCCGGAACATTGACCATTGCCAGTATTTCACCGTTCTGTGGATTCATCATCAGCACGGAAACGCTGTCCGCCTGTTTTTCTTCTTTTACTTTCAGGGCCGCCTGCTCACAGAACGACTGTATATTGTAATCCAGGCTTATCTGCAGTGTATTTCCCGCCACAGGTTCAATTCGGTCCTCCGCAATTCCCTCCAGTTCAATTCCCCTCGCATCCGTCACAGTCAGGATCGTCCCATTTATTCCTTTGAGGTACTCTTCATACTTCACTTCCAGGCCGATGATCCCCTGGTTATCACCGCCTGTAAATCCCAGTACCTTTGAGCCAATCTCATCGTAGGGGTAATAACGCTTAAAATCTTCGTCTACTTTCACGCCGGCCAGATTATAATTGCGGATTCTGTCTCCCACTTCTTTGGCCACATTTGTTTTTACTTTTTCCATCGAAGAGACTTTTTCGACCCTCTTGCGCACAGTCTCCTCATCCAGCTCCAGCTCCTTCATCAGCGTCTGGATTACCAGTTCCGGATCTTCTATCTGATTGTGTATTACGGAAATCGTACAGACCGTCTTATTTGTGGCAAGCACTGTCCCATTTCTGTCCACGATTTCTCCTCTGGCCGCTTTGATCTCCCGCTCTCTCTCGTGAAGTGATTCCGCTTTTTTCTGGTAGTATTCTGCATCGAATACCATGAGATATACAAGGCGGCCGATCAGTGCCAGCAAAATGACAGATGCACAGCAGAATACGACAAGTATCTTCCTTTTATTATATGTTTTGTTCTTCATAAATAAATAACCTTACAAAAGACATTTTTATAACATATTACATCTTTTGTAAGGTTATGCGTATTCTATTCCGTTGGCTGACCGGCCGCCCAGTCATCCAGGTCCGGATTGTAGTTTTCATCTATATAGGAGCCGTCTGCATTATCATAAGTATCCTCATAGGCAGAATCAAAATTCTCGTACTCTGTCTGCTGGGGCTGTGTGCCCTCCTGTACGGTTCCTACCGTAGCTGCAGTATATCCCTCCATTGTTGTGATGCCAAGATAAGGAAATGCCTGCGCCATGATTTTATTTGACAACTCCAGAACATAGCTGCTTGTGGACTGATCCGGCACGTTTGGCTCGTCTATGACCACATATACAACGACCTCCGGATTCTCCTGGGGAGCGTACCCTATAAAGGATAGCAGATACTTTCCCTGATCACGCGGCAGTTTTTCGGCAGTACCGGTTTTTCCTCCGATATCATAGCCCTCCACTGCGGCGCCCTGTCCTGTTCCGGTAGTCATAACCGCCTTCATATACTGTTTGACCGTGGTCGATGTTTCAGAAGAAATTGTCTTTCTGAGGAGTACCGGATCCTTGGTCTCAATGACCTTTCCGCTTTCATCCTGGATCTGTTTTACTACATGGGGTTCGTAGTAATACCCTCCGTTGACCAGAGAGGAAAATGCCGCCGCCATCTGCGTCATAGTCACATTAAATCCCTGCCCAAAGGAATTGGTTGCCAGGTCTGTAATTCCCATTGTCTCTTCCGTATAGACAAGAGGTGACGTTGAGGCTTCTCCCGGCAGGTCTATCCCCGTATATTCACCGAATCCGAAAATATGCTGATACCTGGTGAAATCCTTGATTCCAATGGACTCAGCCATCTGCATCAGTGCCACATTGCAGGAGTTTGCCACTGCCTGTTCCACTGTTTCCGGGCCATGCCCTGTCCGGAGATGGCAATGGATATCATAATCTCCGACATGCAGATAGCCGCCGCAGACATAGTTCTCATCCCCCTTTAATGCCCCCGTTTCCAGTCCTGCCGCTACCGTAAAAGGCTTTGCTGTAGAACCGGGCTCAAACGCATCGCTGACACAGAAATTCCTCCACAGCGCATTCATTGCTTCAAGCTGTTCATCATCCGACATTTCTTTCAGCTGTTCTTCCGAATATAAGCCAGTCAGGTCTCTGGGATTATTCAGGTCAAAATTCGGATAAGATGCCTCGGCCAGAATCTCCCCTGTATTGGGGTTCATGATTATGACTGCTGTATTCTTACTTCCGGGTTCCCCTTCCCGCTCCTGTCCGGTATGCGCCTCGTTGAATTCTCTAATGCACTGCTCTACAATACTCTGTAGCGTCATATCTATCGTGGATACGACCGTACTGCCATTCTTTGCCGGCTTCACCGTGCGCTCTACCGTAGACTTGCTGTCAAAGTAACCATATTCACGGCCATCGGTCCCGTTCAGAATCGCATTGTATGCGCTCTCAATTCCGACCGCGCCCTGATTGCCGGATACGGTAAATCCTACCACATCGCTGGCCAGGGAGTTGTATGGATATGACCGGTTATAATCGTCTTCCAGCCAGATTCCCTTGACATTCGGATTCTTTTTCTTATCTTCCTCTATCGCCTCAAATTCCTTTGCCTTCTCGTAGGATACGCCCTTTGCCAGTATTTCATACCTGCTTTCCGGCTTTTCCTTTATAAGGGTCCGGATCTTTGATTCCTTGATTCCAAAGCAGTCTTCCAGCACTTTAATCGTGGGCTCTATATACTCATCGTCCGATACCATCACATTAACATCCAGGATGACATTGTACACTCTCTCGCTGGTGGCGATCTTGGTGCCGTTACGGTCCACAATATCTCCCCGTTTATAAGGGATTACTCTGCTGTCATACTCCTGCTGGTCAAGCACAATCTTGGTATATTTATTCCCCTTAGAGGCATTAATATAAGTAATTCTCCCTACAAGAACAATAAAAGCCAGTATGATTGCCATGAACAGCATTACCAGCTTTTTTTGCATCCTCTTCGGAAATTTTTTAGTTAAAAATTGAAATCTATTTTTTCTTTTACGTTTTGCCATAGTTGTTATCCTTAATCTGATACGTCTCTGGATTTCGCCAGAACACCGTCAGATGGTATGTCATTGTACTGCTTTACATAGTCGCTTGTAGGGCTCTCATACTCCACTACATTGCCCTGCGCCGCATATACCATTCCCATCTCATTCATGGCTTTGCTGCGTATCTCCTCCAGATTTACGGAGTCCGCAGCTGCGTTATACGCCGTATCATTCTCGTCTGTCAGGTCTGCAAGCTTCTCCTGCAGCACTGAAATGTTCTCTGACCTGTTTACAATGTCTGACTGCAGTTTCAGATATGCAACGCATATAAAAACTGCACAGACTGCTGCTGCTACCAAAAATACCGCGTAAGCGGGGCTCATATTCATAGCTCTTTTCCGGTTTTTTCGCACCTGGCGGCTTGTCCTTTCCGGACGCTGCGGCCGCTCCTCTGGCATTCTCTTTGGCAGGACTTCCGGCTGGCGTACTGTATTACCATAAACATATGCCTGTCTATGGCTGCTATTCATGCTGTCTGATCTTCTGTATGCGGTAACTTGTCTTCTTGCAGCCATGATCGTCTGCCCCTTTCCTTGATGCTGTTCCGCCAGGCTCTCCCCTTCCTGACGGAGCTCTATTTGCTATACTCCTTATAAATGCAGCTTCCCCACAATCGGAAGCTTAACCCTCATCAGGCTCCCTACTTCCTGATGGGATGTACTAGCTCCGTTCAAATATCCGCAGTTTTGCGCTCTTGGAACGGCTGTTTTCTTCCAGTTCTTCCTCACTGGGCAGAATTGGTTTTCTTGTAATTACTTTTCCTTTTGATACATTTCCACAGACACATACCGGGAAATGGCTCGGACAGGTACACGGATTCTCATTCTTCCGAAACGCACTCTTGACAATCCGGTCCTCCAGTGAATGGAAGGTTATGATACAAATCCTTCCGCCCGGATTCAACAGTTCAATCATGTCGTCCAGCGTGTCCCGAAGTACTTCAAGCTCACGGTTAAGTTCGATCCTGATGGCCTGATATGTCCTCTTGGAGGGATGTCCCGAAGTCTTTTGGATCTTCATCGGGATGGCCTGTCTGATAATCTCATTCAACTGTCCTGTAGTTTCGATCGGGCCCTTCCCGCGTGCGATTACAATATGCTTTGCAATATTCTTTGCAAACCTGTCTTCCCCGTAATCCCGTATCACGCGGTAAAGGTCCGATTCGCTGTAGCCATTGACAATATCCTTTGCCGTCATCTTCTGCCTCTGATCCATCCTCATGTCCAAAGGTGCATCTGTCCGATAGGAAAATCCCCGTTCTGCCGTATCCAGTTGGTAAGATGATACGCCCAGATCCAGAACAATTCCATCGACTTTGTCAATGCCTATCTCATGGAGCCTCGGCTTCATATCACAATAATTGCTCCTGATTATTGTAACTCTCTCCCCGAAGTCGAGTAATCGGGCGCCGGCCGCTTCAATCGCCGCCGCGTCCTGGTCTATTCCTATAAAACTCCCCTTGCTGCTTAATTTGCTGCACACTTCAAAGGCATGTCCGCCCCCGCCGAGTGTAGCGTCAACGTAAATCCCGTCCGGCTTTACCGCCAGACCGTCTACAGTTTCTTCAAGTAAAACTGATGTGTGCCTGAATGCCATAAATTCCTCCATTTGTCATCAGAGCAGCCATCACTTTTAGATTCTGATCCCAATTGCTTCCATTCTTTCTGCAATGGCATCCAGATCCTCTTCGCTGACCATGCTCCGCTCTTCCCAAAGTGCCTTATCCCAGATTTCAACGCGGTCCTGAACTCCCACGAGGACAACATCTTTTTCCAGTCCGGCTGCTTTCCTGAGCGTGGGAGGTACAAGTACCCTTCCCTGCTTATCAAAACTGCCTTCTGATGCACTTCCGAAGAAATAACGCTTGAATACTCTGGCATCTTTACTCATGCGTGGTAAGGTTTCCAGTTCGGCAACGAATTTGTTCCATTCGTCCATGGAGTAGACAAAAAGGCAACCCTCCAAGCCATTACAAATTACAAAACTATCTCCCAAATCGTCTCGTAACTTGGCTGGGATGATTAGTCGGCCTTTTTCATCAATTGTATGATTAAACTCTCCTAATAACATCCGGAACCCCTTCTGCTAAGTGGGCCTCCACATTCCTCCCCACTTTGTGCCACTCACTACCACTTCCTACCACTTGTCACCATTGTAAACCACTCTTCCTCCATTTTCAAGTCCTTTTTTCAAAAAAATTCTTGGGAGGGGGTGGGGCGTTTGGGTACGTCCGCCGGGAAAAGCGGGAATATGGGGGCCTGGGGCGGTATGCGGGGGTAAGCCAGACTAAAAGAAAAAAGACGGAAAACCAGGACAACCTTGACACTGAGCCCAAAATCTGATCATTTTGATCTCAGGGTCGAGGAAAAACTGTGATTTGTGATCACAGTTTTTGTCCTGGTTTTCCGCCTTTTTTCTTTAAGTCCGGCTAACTCCCGCAAAGACGCCCCTGGCCCCCATATTCCCGCTTTTCCCGGCTGTGTTCATCCGGAAACTGACAACTGCCGCTTCCCCTTTGGGGAATTGGCGGGAATGGCTGGGGCGCGGGGCTGGGCGGAGGTTTACGCTTGCGCTTTGGGGAGGGGATTTTGTGCGATGGAGAGAAGTGGGGGGAAATATGTTTAGGTGGTGGCCGGTGGGGGAATTAATCTGAGTGGAGACAGGTTGAGATGTTCTTCAATTCGTGGTGGCTGGTGGGGAATTAATTTGAGTGGGGACAGGTGGAGATATTCTTCAATTCGTGGTGGCTGGTGGGGAATTAATTTGAGTGGGGACAGGTGGAGATCCTCTTCAATATGTGGTAGCTGGTGGGGGAGTTTTAAACGTATCCCATCCCCGTCCCCCTTTCGTCACCGTCCACGAGGCCCGGTTAAGTAATCCCCAGCGGGGCATATCCGCCATGATGCATCCAGCCTGAACGGCAAGGTGTGTATGCCTTTTGCAGGGGCTGTATATGCCTCTTAGATTTGCTTAAATGAAAAAGACGAAAAAGCAGGGTCAAAACCGTGATTCCGGATCACGGTTTTGCCTCGGCCGGACGTGCGAAATTCATCAGAATTTCGGACGGCCTGCCGGGGTTGCCCTGCTTTTTCGTCTTTTTCATTTTAGCAAATCTTGATACATATACCGCCCCTGCAAAAGGCATACACACCTTGCCGTTCAGGCGGCCCCACATCTCGCGCATCTCCCCGCTATTGACTCAACTGACTCATATAATTATTGATGGAGTCATAGTTTACCTGGGCTACAGGTCTTTCTTTCCCCGCTTCATGTGTCTGGTATGCCGAGTATCCCAGCCATCCGACTAAAGCTATTACTGCTAAGCTGAGCACTGTTTTGCGCACAACATTCATAATTCTCTGCTTTTTAACTATTTTCTTCCTGTTGGCCTTTTCTTGTTTGTATCTATCTACTTTTTCCTGGCTCATCTTTAAACTCCTTCGTGTTTCTTTTTGAGATCATTATCCGGTCTCACTGCCTAAAAGCATTTTATCACAAACTTTTCTATATCACAACTATAATTCCACCGTCGCTTGCATACATTGTGCTGATCCCGGCTGTATCTATAATGAAGCTGGTCTTTACGTGAATCTTTTCTAAAAGCATCCGCTGTACTTCCAGCGCCCTCTCTTCACAGTTACAGTGGGAAATCGCCAATATCTTTTCCTCCGGCATCTCCAGATCTTCGATTATGTGATCCGCCATTTTTGCCAGCGCCCTTTTCATGCCTCTTGCCTGTCCCAGCTGACAGATGACGCCCTCGGGTTTTGCACCCATGACCGGCTTGATGTTCAAGGCGCTTGCCACGATTGCCTTAATACCCGACAGCCTGCCGTTTTTTCTCAGGGTATCCAGGGTCTCAAGTACAAAATAAGTATTCTGCCCGGCGATATATCTTTCAACGGTGTCAATCACCTCTTTGAATGTCATTCCCCGGTCTTCGCATTCCTGTATCTTCATCGCAATCAGGGTCTCCCCCACGGATGCGGAACGAGAATTGAAAATATAGATGTCCTTTTCTCCATATTCTTCTTTGTAAAGCTTTCTGCCCAGCTCCGCGCTGTTATAGGATCCGCTCAGTTCCGCAGACAGAGTAACCGCGTAAACCCTGTCCGCCTCACAGTGATATCTCTCCATGTATTCTTCCGGCGACGGGCAGGATGACTTGGGACATTCCGGGCTTGCCGCCACGCGTCTCAAAAAATCTGCCTGGTCAAATGTCTCATCGTCTATGATCCGGACTCCGCCCACTTCCATACTCAGGGAAGCTGTCTCAAAAAGTCCGCTTTTTTTCATATCTGCTGTTAATTCACCACAGCTGTCTACAATTACTTTATAGCTCATATTATATCCTCCCACACTACAAATAGTGCATTTCGCATCTATTATATGTAGTTTTAAATACTACATACTAATATAGCACACTTTATATCGTATGAAAAGATATTTTTTTAATTACCCGTCACTCAATTTGATTTTTCTGGATATTCCCAGTGCAATCCCCATCTCCGTCATCAAAAACAAGATGGATGTTCCCCCATAACTAATGAAGGGAAGCGTAATTCCCGTTGTAGGAATCAAGTTGGTAACAACCGCAATATTCAGAATTACCTGAAGTGCAATGTGGGCAAAAATCCCGGTGGCAATCAGGGAACCGTACAGATCGGGCGCATTTCTGGCTATAAACATCAGCCTGTACAATAAAAGACCAAACAAGACCAGAATCACAATTGCACCGAAAACCCCCAGCTCCTCGCAGACAATAGACAGAATCATGTCATTCTGCACTTCCGGAATTACCCCGAGTTTCTGTGTACTGTTTCCAAGACCTTTTCCAAAAAATCCGCCGGAACCGATTGCATACAGCCCCTGCATTACCTGGAAGCCGCCTTTGTCCGCGTGGTTTTCCGGATCCAGCCATGTAATGATCCGGCGCAGACGAAAGTTTTCACTTGTGGTAATGGTCGCCGCCATCACGGAAATCCCCACGACCGCCACTGCGGTAAATGCTCCCGCCACCGCGATAAAAGGCTTTGTCTTAGGGTGAACTACAAAAATCAGTATGCAGGTGATCGCCATCACAATAATCGCCGTACTCAGATTGTCTGTCAGAAACATGACTCCCCCGGCCGCAATTACGCCGAATGCCATAATCCTCACAATCCCTTCCCTCGTATTGATTTTCTTTCCCAGCCTGCACAATTCATAGGATATAAACAATATCACCGCTATCTTGGTTATCTCGGATGGCTGCAGTGTCAAATTTCCAGGCAGCTGGATCCATCTTCTGGCTCCATATATTTCAATTCCCAGCGGTGTCTGTACCAGAGCCATCATAATCATCGCGAATATGTAAAGTTCAAACGCAAACGCACCATATATATGATAGTCAATCTTGGATACTATAAACATAGCGGCAAAACTTAAAACACTGATGACCGCCTGTTTGGAAAAATAATACATATCGTTCTCAAAGTCTGACTGTGCGCTGTAGGCGCTGGTACTGTAGAGCATCACCAAACCAAAGCACATCAGAAAAATGATCACCAGCAGCAGATCGTAATCAAAATACCGGATGCCCTTTTTCACCCGCTGCTTCCTTCCGACCTTTTTCTCCGCAGGCGGCGGAGAATGCGGAATGCTCTGCATGGGCCATGTTGCGTCCGGCCTCTTTCTCCTGGCTTCTATACTGCCGCCATCACTGCTGCCTCTGCCCGGCGGCGTTGCACGCTTCCTCCCGTTATTTCGAATCGGCTGCACTGTCCTGCTTCTCATGATATCTCCCCTGTTCCTGAATTTTTACAAAAGATCTCGTCTGTTTACTCCTGCCAGGTATTATTGTGGCATTTTACGAAAACAGACGCGCTAAAACAGCCGGCCGCCATCGACTCCGGCCGGCTGTCCTTCTTTTCCTATCTGCTGCTCATAGCCGGATGCACCGGTTTGCCATGCTCAAAAAATCTGTCATACCACACAAGGAAAATATAGACCGTCCAGATCTTACGGCTGTTGTCTGTTTTCTCATTTGTATTCTTACCATCCTTATGCTCATCCAGCATTTTCACCAGCATGTCTGTATTGAAAAACTTCTCCGCTGCTTCGGATGTAAACATCTTTTTTACTATATTATAATACTTCTCTTCCCTCAGCCAAACTCTGATCGGAATCGGAAAGCCCAGCTTTTTCTTTTCTGCTGTCTTACTCCGTATTACTTTATCTGCTGCCGCCCTCAGGGCCACCTTAGTCCTCGGTGCGCGCACTTTATAATCCAGCGGCAGGGTCTCGGCCAGTTCCAGCACCTCCCTGTCCAGAAACGGCACTCTGACTTCCAGCGAATTAGCCATTCCCATCTTATCGCCCTTCATCAGGATATCGTGCACAAGCCACAGATGCAGATCCACATACTGCATCTTCGTTACCGGGTCTTTTCCCTTTACCCGTTCGTAAAGCGGGCGTGTTACCTTCTGAATCCCCGGCTCACATCCTTTCTTGAGCAAGCGGCTGGCTTCTCTCTCCGTAAAAATATTCGTAGCATTTGCAAAATAACGCTCCTCCAGTGTCTTGCCGTGCCTCATCAGGAATCCTCTCCCCTTCACTCCTCTTGGCAGACAGCGCTCCGCAAACTTACCAAGCACTCTTCTGATGCACATGGGAATCTTATTAAATGCGGTATGCTCCAACGGTTCACAATATATGTTATAGCCTCCGAAAAGCTCGTCAGAGCCTTCTCCCGAAAGTACTACTTTTACCTTCTTGGCAGCCTCTTCACTCAAAAAATACAGGGCGATAGCAGCCGGATCAGCCACCGGTTCATCCATATAATACTGGATATCCGATAATTTGTCCCAATATTCCTCCGGCGTAATTACCTTTGCATCGTTCTGCATATTGATGCTTGCCGCAAATTCCTTTGCATCCTGAATCTCACTGTATTTCCCCTCGTCAAACCCTACGGTAAAGGTACGGTCCACCTGCCCCAGATACGTCAGATAACTGGAATCCACGCCACTTGAAAGGTAGGACGCAACCTCAACATCACTGATCTTGTGTTTTTCCACCGACTCTTTCATAACGTGTTCGATATCTTCCACAATCTCCTCAAAGGACTTCCTGCTGTTCCCCGTAAAATGCGGTTCAAAGTACCTGGTTATCTCCATCTTTCCGTTTTCATATGTGAAATAATGGCCCGGCTGAAGACAGAATACCCCCTTGAAGAAAGTCTCATTTGTGGGTACAAACTGAAAAGAGAGGTAATTTCCAAGGGCCGCCTCATGAAAGACTTTATCAAACTTTGGATGCTCCATAAATGACTTGATTTCTGAGCCGAACATCAGTGTACCATTCATCTGTGCATAATATAGCGGCTTAATGCCAAAAATATCCCTTGCCGCAAAAAGTTTTTTCTTCTTGATGTCCCAGATTGCAAATGCGTACATCCCGCGCAGCCTGTCCACAAGGTTCTCGCCCCACTCCTCATAACCGTGCAGAAGCGTCTCAGAATCCGTATTTGATACAAATATATGCCCGGCCTCCACCAGGTCACTCCGCAGGTCCTGGTAATTATATATCTCTCCGTTAAACACCAGCACCATGCTGCGATCCTCATTGTAAAGCGGCTGGTCTCCCACCGATGAGAGGTCAATGATGCTCAGCCGTCTAAAACCCAGCGCCGCATCCTCATCCACATATCTGCCCTCACTGTCCGGTCCTCTGTGTACGATCGTGTTCATCATATTGACCAGTACCTGTTCTCTATCTTCAACTTCTCCTACAAATCCTGCAAATCCACACATAAAAATTTATCTCCTTTTATTATGCCATCCTGTTCTACCGCGTATCAAAGGATACTCTACTATATAACTTGTCCTATATTATAGCTTTTTTTACATATAAAAACAACTTTTTTTAAAAGAAGGGAAAAAGTACCCACATTCCTATTACTATTCATACCCCAGCTAACATCTAACTCGGGATTTAGTCGGCAAGCTTTAGACTTGTCGACGGACGGGGACGCTTCATGACAGGGAGGCCGGGGAGGTGCTGGGGCTGTATATGCCGTTGCGATATGCACCCGTGCTGCTAAGTGTTTCTAGAACAGCCGCTGCCGGATAGGCGGGTACGCTGAACACATCACGGGAAATCTGATGATTTCCCGCGCTGGGTTCAGCAACAACTTGATTTGGAGATCAAGTTGTTCCCCGCCTATCCGGCAGCGGCTGTTCAAGAATCACTAAGCGCACTCCAGCATTTCGCAACGGCATATACAGCCCCGGCACCTCCCCGGCCTCCCTGTCATGAAGCTGGCTCATCCAATCGGCAGGAAAGCCCGCCAACCGGGTGGGATCCCGGACCAGGGCAGCGGATGTGGATTGGCTATGCGTGTCTTTTCATCTTCAAGATGCGTATTGAATTATTTTGATACTGGAACCGTATCCCTTTGCTTATGTACACCTACTGGGGACATAAAAGTCCCGCCAATTCAATATCCATACGCTGCCCCCGTTTGAGGCTCCAACTTAGGAACGAGTCCTTTTCCTGCTGGTCGGATGCACCAGCTCCATGAAGGGATAGCTGAAAACCTCCCGGAGAACATCCATGTCCTTTCAAAAACGCTCAAAGCGAACCTTAGAAATTCTTGGTGGGAAACAGCCCTGAAAATGGAGAGATTTTTGGATTCCGAATCCAAAAATCAGCTGACCCAGCGCGAGAAATCATCGGATTTCTCGTGATGTGTCAGTGGTGCTCCATTTTCAGGGCTGTTTCCCGCCTAGAATTTCTTAGGCCCGCGGCCGCGTTTTTGAAAGGACATGGATGTTCTCCGGGAGGTTTTCGGCTATCCCTTTATGGGGCGTCCCCATCCGCGCCGAAACTAAAGCTCGTCGCTAACTCCCGATTTAGATGTTGGCTGGGACGTGTAAAGTAACGTCTGAACAGTAACACCTTCCCTGTGCTGGTCGAATAATTAAATTGAAACTTCCCAATTATAAAACAAGGGGATCACAGGACACGGAACCGTTTGGAGGTTATCCTCCAACACATGAACGTATAGTAATACATAAAGAAGAATCCCACAGGAAATATCAGGTCTTGAAACTCTTGATTCCCATGGGATTCTTCTTACTTCATATCAAACAGACTGAAGACATCGCCCGCACAAGCGGCTTTATTTACATCCACAATCCTGACGTATATCGAATTCTGGATTAATAGCATAGAAGTTTTTGCTGTCCAGATTATCCTGAACGATACGCAAACTTTCTCCGAATCTCTGATAATGAACAACTTCACGTTCCCTCAGGAAACGAATAGGATCGCAGACTTCCGGGTCTTTCACCAGTCTCAGAATATTGTCATAAGTAGTTCTAGCTTTTTGTTCGGCAGCCATATCTTCATGGAGATCTGTGATTGGATCGCCTTTCGACTGGAACACGGTTGCCGTCCATGGCATCCCGCTCGCCGCCTGCGGCCAGAGCGCAAGTGTATGGTCTACATAATAGGTACCGAAGCCGGATTTTTCAATTTCTTCCGGTGTCAGGTTTCTGGTGAGCTGATGGACAATGGCACAGATCATCTCCATATGAGCCAGTTCTTCCGTGCCGATATCTGTTAGAATACCGGTTACCTCTTTGTAAGGCATTGTGTATCTCTGTGAGAGATAGCGCATGGAAGCAGCGAGCTCGCCGTCGGGTCCCCCGAATTGTGTAATAATGATCTGAGCAATTTTCGGGTTGGTCTGTGTGATTTTTACAGGATACTGCAGTCTTTTTTCATAACCCCACATATACTAACATCCTCCTTCCTGCCATGGCCATGGCTCATTGATCCAGTCCCACCTGTCAGCGCAGGAATAGACAGTGGTATCAATTGTAAGAGGACCATAGTATGCGGCATATTCTTTCAGAGCCTCATTTCTCATGCGGCTGTACTCACGAAAGTAAGCGAGTGCATCTTCATCGCAGGGGTGGGTATCCAAAAAAAGTTTCACGTCATCCACCGCGAAGCTGACCGCATTGATATGGTCTAGTAAATCTTTTCTGCATGGACGTTCACTCATCGATTACACCCTCCTCTTCCATGAAATGGTTTTGAAAGGTCTTCAAAAATTGTACCTCTCTGGAACCCTTTACAAGGTTCGTATAAATTCCGCCATTTCTGCCAGGGCACGTATGCCATAGCAATTGGGAAATCTTCCAATGCATCATAACGGCATCCACACGGCTGTGACGGACGGCGTTCCGGGGTGCGACATTCACACGGTTCTGGTTTGTGGTGTTCCGGATGATGTCCGCATGGTTCCGGTGTGCGGCAACCGCACTGTTCTGGTTTACGGGGTTCTGGTGTGCGGCAGCCGCACTGTTCCGGTTTGCGGGGTTCCGGAGTACGGCAGCCGCATGGTTCCGGTTTGCGCGGCTCAGGAGCGCGGCATCCACAAGGCTCCGGCTCGCCGCACTGGCGGTCAGTTCTCGGCATTGGTGCAGGACGGCAGTTATTATTACCGTTGGGCATGCTGCGGCAGTTATTATAGTTCATTTGTCTGCCGTAGCGCATATTGTTTTGACAATTCGCCATTTGCGATATCTCCTTCCATATCATTTACAATATTATAGTATGGGAGAAAATTAAAAAGGTTCCACTTTACAATTTGGCAAAAGTCTTATATAATAGAACAAGTGAGGCGGGGTGTGGCTCAGTTTGGTTAGAGCGCACGGCTGGGGGCCGTGAGGTCGCAGGTTCGAATCCTGTCACCCCGATTCCTTATATTTACAGGGTTCTTGGAATCTAACAGCAAAGAAATTGATTGGAGTAGTCCTTTAGGGTTGCTCCATTCTTTTTTCCTTTTTTTTCTATTTCTTTCTTTTTTTATTTTGTTGTCATTATGAGTCTTATTTGGTATAATTCAAATAAAGTGTGACACTTCGACACTTTTAAGCAAAAAATCGTAATTTGATTTATCAATACACCATAAACTTCTTTGAGAACAGCTCAAAAACTATGTAGATAAATCTCTTTATCTGTATCAACGGAAGCGATGTTATGCCGGGTTGGCTTAACATAATAAGTTACCTTACATTAAAAACATAAGGAGGGGATTTTGATGAAAAAGAAAATCTTAACGATGCTGTTAGCAGCGGTTCTGGCGGTATCACTTGCTGCCTGTGGTTCCGGTGGGAAAGAAGCCACCGAAAAAAGTGCAAACAAAAGTGCTGCTTCAGAAGATAAGAAGCAGGCGGAGACAAAGGATAACGATGAGGCCGGCTCTCAAAAAGAGGATACAACAAAGGAGCCTGAAAAAGCTGCTGAAGAAACGCCTGAAGTGGTGACAGGTCCGTACGAAACAGAACTGGAAGCAGGTGACTATTATGTTGGCAGTCATATTCCGGAAGGGGTATACAATGTAGAGGTTGTTTCAGGATTAGGAAACATGATGACAAAATCCGGTATTGTAACCTCTTTAGGGTCCGGTACAGGCGTAGAATATGCATCAACCTACGAAAACGCAGCTCTTAAAAACGGGGATGTATTAAAATTAACCCAGTCTCTTAAAGTGAAGATCTCCACCCAGGAAGCTACTTTCAGTACAATGACAGGCTATGAGAACACGGCAAAAGAAGAAAAAGAATTTGGCCCCGGCGACTATTTGATCGGACAGGATATTACACCTGGCTATTATGATATATCGGTTGTTAGCGGTACAATCGTTAATGTGAGTTTAACTGATGGGGCTTTCACCGGGATGTTTTCATCTGATCCCGCCATGGCAGAATCAGCAGGCTCGTCATATAAAAACGTAGCGTTCCGTGAGGGCGCCACTCTGAAGGTATCCACCGGTTCCATTAAGATTACACCAATGGCCAATGTCACACCTATCACTCCATAAAATTACAGGACGCTGCCTTACCATAAAGGCTGCGTCCTGTATTGTATTTATGCGGTATCTGCCGCTGTGTGTTCTTTTTATCCCTGCAGGAAATACATCGAAGAGGTCCTGCAGGTATATATCTGCGTTCCTATATGGCTATTCCTCCTTTGCACCTAATGTTACCTGATAGGTATTTTCAGTGTATTCCCCGTTACTTCCTGGAACCTCAACCGTCAGCGTCACGGTGTCACCTTTTGCATAATATCTTAACTGTTCTTTCAGTGTATTCATGCTGTCAATGGTAGTTCCATTCAATGCTGTTATAACTCCGCCCTTTGTCATTCCAGCTGCTTTTGCTCCGCCTCCGCTGGTAACATCTGTCACATAAACGCCAAGCGGCATATTAAATCTCTGTGCATTCTCAGAGGTCACATCAATACCTTCGATTCCCAGATATCCTCTGTCTGCTTCCGCAACTTTGGATTTTGTCTGCTGATTCATGAGATTTGTAATAATATCTGACACATCGCTGATCGGAATTGCGTAGCCGACACCTTCAACAGAGCTTCCTACGAGTTTGGAGGAGTTAATTCCGATAACCTCTCCGTTTGCATTCACCAAAGCGCCGCCGCTGTTACCTGGATTGATCGCTGCATCTGTCTGAATCAGTCTGACATCGCTGGTTGTTGTTTCACCTGTCATAGTGTCTGTAGTCGTACTCTCACGATCCGTCGCGCTTATAACACCAGTCGTAACAGACTGGCCGTATCCGAGTGCGTTTCCGATGGCAATGGCCGGCTCCCCAACTTTCAACTGAGTAGAATCTCCCAGGGTAGCTACTGCAATCTTATCCATTGTATCTTTGGAAATCGTATCCAGCGGCACGGCAATGACTGCCAGGTCATGGGACGGGTCTGTCCCTTTAATATCTGCCTCAAGGCTTGTGCCGTCATCGAATGTAACTGTCAGTGTCTCACTGCCTTCCACCACATGATTGTTCGTTACAATCAGAAGTTCCGAGTCATTCTGGGCTATGATAATACCCGTACCTGCACTCTCGCTTTGCTGCTGAGATATGCCTCCGAAGAAATCCTGCACCTGCTGGACGCTCATATTGGTGATTGAAACAATGGAAGGCATAACGCTCTCCACAACACCGGACACATCCGATGTGATGACACTGGATGTTTTGGTAAGAGAACTGCTGTTAACCGGAGCCGTATTCTTGGCCGTTGTATTAGACGACTCATTCAGACCCAGTACCTTACTGCCTACAATATTAGATGTTAAAAATGTTGCGCTGGAGACAACTCCAAATAATAGAGCGCATCCGGTTACTACCACAGCCTTGGGCATTTTCTTTTTTAGTTTTCTGCTGTGACTGTTATGATCCGGCTGGCTATTATACTGAGCATTCCCCTGCTGTCCTTCGGGATTGTAATAATTATATTGGTTTTCCATACAAATACCTTCTTTCTCTTGTATTTTATATTGATATAATAGCCGCTCTTTGTGATGGAATTGTGTTTATTTATTTAACAAATTTTGAAACAGCAGTTATTTTATTCAACTGTTACCGATTTAGCGAGATTTCTCGGCTTATCCACATCGCAGCCCCTGCCTACAGAAATATAATATCCAAACAGCTGAAGCGGGATGATAGCCAGGGAATTTGTAAAATAACGGTTTGTCTCCGGTATATAGATTACATAGTCAGCTGCGCGCTCTACCTCGTCGTTGCCCTCGTTTGTAACAGCCAGAACAAACGCCCCCCGGGTCCGGACCTCCACCATATTACTGATCATCTTCTTATACAAATTCTCCTGCGTCAGAACCGCGGCTACAAGCGTCCCCTCCTCAATCAGGGAGATCGTACCGTGTTTTAACTCACCTGCAGCATATGCTTCCGAGTGTATGTAAGAAATTTCCTTCAATTTCAAGGAGCCTTCCATAGAAATCGAATAATCGATTCCCCTTCCGATAAAAAATACATCTCTGGCCGCCAGATATCGATTGGCAAATTTCTGAATTCTGTTTTTATTATTCAGAAGCAGTTCTACCTGATCCGGAATCCGTTTCAAGTCCTCAATATACGTCTTTAGTTCCGCATCGGTTATTTTTCCCCGTACTTTTGCAAATTTCATAGCCAGCAGATACATCGCGATGAGCTGACAGGAATATGCTTTGGTGGTAGCCACCGCGATCTCTGGTCCTGCCCAGGTATACATGACATTATCGGCCTCCCTGGCAATGGAACTTCCCACCACATTTACGATTCCCAGAACCTTGGCCCCTCTTGCCTTTGACTCCCTCAGGGCCGCCAGTGAATCTGCTGTCTCACCCGACTGGCTGATGATAACAACCAGGGTTCCCTCCTCAATGATGGGATCCCGGTATCTGTACTCCGAGGCCAGGTCCACTTCCACGGGAATCCTCGCCATTCCCTCGAATACATATTTACTGGTCATCCCTGCATGGTATGCGGAACCGCAGGCTACGATCATGATCTTGTCGATCTTTTGTATCTCCTCGTCCGTCATATTCAGCTCTTCGATCACGATATCACAGCCTTTGATGCGCGGTGAAAAGGTATCTGTAATCGCTTTCGGCTGCTCATACATCTCCTTCAGCATAAAGTGCTCATATCCGCCTTTTTCGGCGGCATCCACGTCCCATTCGATATGGGTGGACTCCTTTTCAATCGGTTCCTCATCCACATTGAAAAACTCCATGGAGTCCGCAGTCATTCTGACAATTTCTTCGTTTTCTATAAAATAGACGTCTCTCGTATACCTCAGCACTGCCGGCACATCGGATGCTATAATGCAGCCTCCCTCAGATTTGCCGACAATAAGCGGACTGTCCTTGCGTACCGCATAAAGCTCATCCGGATGGTCTTTAAACATAATTCCCAGCGCATAGGATCCCTCCATACGGTGCATAATCTTCGTGATCGTCTGCAGCGGATTTCCCTGGTAATAATAGTCCAGCAGATGGGCGATCACCTCCGTATCCGTATCCGATATAAATTCATACCCTTTATTTACCAGTTTGTTTTTCAGTTTCAGATAATTCTCTATAATTCCATTGTGTACAACGATGATACTCTCTTCTTTATTGAAATGCGGGTGTGCATTGACATCGGACGGTTCCCCGTGGGTAGCCCATCTCGTATGCCCGATTCCCACCGTTCCCGGCAGGGTCGCCCCGTCATGGGTCAGCTCATTCAGTACCTTGAGGCGGCCCTTGGATTTCTTCATCTCGATCTCCTGCCCGTCATATACTGCAATGCCGGCGGAATCATAACCGCGGTATTCCAGTTTTGCCAAACCGTCCAGCAAAATCGGGGCTGCCTGTTTTTCACCTACATATCCAACTATTCCACACATAATGTAACTCCCTTCATACTGTCTAACTCATCTGGTACAATAGTTCAGACAATTCTGAACTCTTACTTTTTCTGCATCTTACGGCAATGTATAAGGCGCCTGGTTAATTGCAAAATTAGGGTTATAGAACGGATCACCATTTTCCAGTATCTCCGGCCATTTCTTCTGAAATTTTTCTACTTCTTTCTCAAAACGTTTTAACTTTTCTGGAGTATCTTCGTAGCCTCTAGATTTTGATTCATAGTGATGCCACTCTGAAAATGCATTATAAACTATCAGTTTATCTGCTTTTCTTAATTTCAGGCAGAGATCCACATCATTGCAGGCAACAGCAAATTGTTCGTCAAAGCCGCCTACCTCCTCAAAAAGGGCCTTCTTGGTCATCAGGCACGCGGCTGTTACCGCACTATAGTTGCAGTTTATCCGGGCCCTCACCATATATCCATAGTCATCGCGCTTCAGTCCTACGTGTACATGTCCTGCATAATTTCCGAAACCAATGACTATCCCTGCATGCTGTACTGTATCATCAGCATACAGCAGTTTCGCTCCTACAGCTCCCACATCCTTCCGCATACAGATACCAAGCATCTCTGAAAGCGCAGATTCTGTTATCATCTCCGTATCATTGTTCAGAAACAGCAGATATTCACCGGCAGCATACTGTACACCAAAATTATTGATAGCAGAATAATTAAATCCTTCTTTCCAGTATACTACTTTAACATTGGAGTATTGCTCTTCCAGATATTTATAATATTCAAAGGTTTTCTTTTCGCTGCTGTTGTTTTCTATGATAATAAATTCGTAATTTTTATAAATACTCCGTTTCTGAATTGATTTAATACAGAGGTCTAAGTCCTCTATATGGTCTTTATTTGGTATAATAATAGATATTTTAGGATCTCCCGGAGTCGCATATTTTACATGGTACATTCCCCACAGTCCCACGTGCTCAACAGACGCTTCGATTCCAACTCGTTTTAAGTGCTCTTCGATTGCATGTTTTCCTGCTTCATATGCATACATTTTGCTTGCAGGATCACCGGCTACAGAATTCATATGAATTCTCCAATGATATAATATTTTCGGTATATGCCGTATCTTATCAGACTCTTCAATGCATCTGAACATCAAATCATAATCTTGAGATCCGTCAAATTCACTTCTGAACCCACCAATTTTTTTAATAATTTCTGTCTTAACAACGAAGAAATGCGTAATATAATTATGGGAACGGAATAAGTCCATGCTGAAATCCGGCTTAAAATTCGGATCATTGAACTCCGAACCGTCTCCTGTCATCTTATCCTCATCTGTATAGAGTATATCGTATCTGTATTCCTGTAATGCACTTGCCACTTCAAAAAGGGCATCCGGTGTCAGTACGTCATCATGGTCAAACAGCCCCACATAATCTCCGCTCACTAAATCCAGCGCTGCATTTGTATTTCCTGAAATACCAAGATTTTCTTTTAGTAAACAATATTTGATTCTGCTGTCCATGACAGCATACTCCTCAAGAATTCTTTCTACGTTTTCGTCACCACCGCTTCCGTCGGCAATACACAGCTCCCAGTTCTGATAGGACTGATTCCTGACAGAATCAATCATCTCCCGTAAAAAAATTTCCGGAGTTTTATAAGTGGGAACAATAATACTGACTTTCGGCTGCCATGCAAATATGGTCTCTCTCTGCTTTTTCAAATCTGCTTCTGTTGCTTTATTTTCCTCAAACCACTGTTGATATGGTTTCCCCTGTGCATTTACACAGGACAATATGTGATCCTTCAATCCATGCAATCCATTTTTCCGAAGGTACTTCATCCCTTTTTCTATGTTCTTTTTATTTAATGCCTTTACAAACCGTACTGCAAACTGCTTGCTGCGCTGTGCTCTCTCGTACTTTTTAAGTTTTACCGGATCAAGCCGGATCTTTTTCCGTTTCACCCCGTCTTCTATAACCAGTGTATAGCATTTTCCTGGATCGCATATAAATTCAACTATAAATCCGCATTCCACATTGTGCGCCTCAATGAGCCCTGCATCCTCTACATCTTTGCGCTTTGTCCTCTGCATTTTTACTTTTAGAGCCTTGCCCATATCATCCCTTACACTGACATGCACCTTATCTGTACCCGATGTAGATACTGCCCATCCTGATAGTATGATTTTCAGCGGCTCAACATGCACCCAGTCAATATTGTAAGAAATCGTACTCTCATCCTTTAAAGCAATGATCTCTTTACGGTCCATGGAGACAATACATTTTCTGTAACTGCCCCGGCGGATGTAAAGACGATAGCTTTCCGGAGTAACACCATTTTCGACATAAGTCTTTATGTGAAACCCGGTATCTGCAGACGGACTATACTTTCCGTTAAACTTGCTTTGTACGTCAGGACGTACAATTTTTTTAATTCTGCTCTCCACCACTTTACCATTCACTTCTGATTCGTAGGTAAACGGCTTTCCTTTTTTCTCAAAACACCATCCATTTACACGAATATATCTTTCTGCCGGTTTTATTCTGAACTTTTTTTGATCAATATAATATTTAAAATCCATACAATCCTTCTCTTTCTGAATCTGCCTATTTGAATAACCTATACAAAAACTTAATGAACACTGCTACATATAATATAAATACCAACAGGACAATAAAGGTCTCCAGATCAAATCTTTCTGTTACTGCTTTAAGAATCATTGTTCCTGTTGTACTTACGCCTTTAATTGTGAGTTCCGTTCCTGCTTCTGTTTCAGGCTGAAAACTAAACCCTATTCCCTTAGATTCATCCACACTTTCGTTCTCAAAAATTATTTTGTACGTATTCCCCTTACAATTTTTCACAGTGTCAAATTTAAAATAATAAAAGCGTCCATTTGTTATTTTTTCAGCATCCGCAGTGCCCTGTGCCTCTAGCTTGCCGTCATTCATGTTTATCAATGAATATTTTACTTTCATTCCCGTAACATTCCCAATCACTTGGCACTTGGCACGAATTCCATCCAGTGTCTCCTCCTGACTTACAAAAGTCTGCTCTATTTCCGCTACAGCTCCTGTTGGAATATACTGACTGTTATCCACATTCTTATCATATACCAGATTATTTTTTCCTATATGGGCATACAAAAATGCAGCCGCGAGTATAAGAACAATTATAATCAGACTTTTTACTTTTTTCATCTTATCTCCTCAGCACTTATCAATAGCATTTACTATATTCTTCACAGATTTTCTCTGCATCTCCAAATTTTCTGAGCTTTCCCTTTTCAAGCCAGACAATCTTGTTGCAGATAGATTTTACCTGCTCAATGCTGTGGGATACAAACAAGATTGTTGTCCCGGAATCCATCATGTGGTGAATCCGCTCCTCACACTTTTGCTGAAAACGAAAATCTCCGACAGACAGCACCTCATCCACAATCAATATATCCGGCGTACCGATCGTTGCTATAGCAAACGCAAGCCGGGACACCATTCCTGAAGAAAAATTCTTAACCGGTACATCCATAAAGTCATGCAGCTCGGAAAACTCCACGATGTCGTCGTAATACCCCTCCATCACTTTCCTTGAGTATCCCAAAAGTGCCCCATTCAGATAAACGTTCTCCTTGGCCGTCAGATCAAAATCAAATCCTGCACCAAGTTCAATTAACGGGGCCACATTCCCATAGACTGCCACGGAACCCTGGGTAGGTTTTAATACCCCGGCTATTGTTTTAAGCATCGTACTCTTCCCGCTGCCATTGAGACCAATCAGTCCCAGAGAGTCTCCCTGCACAACCTCAAAAGATATATCTTTCAGCGCCCAAAATTCATCATAAGATACCTGATTTTTAATGCTCTTTATAATATATTCCTTAAAGCTGTCAAACTTTTCAGATGAAAGGTTAAACTTCATTGATACATTTTCTACTTTTACCACTGTTTTCCTATCCATACTCAACTCCTAAATATTTAAAATAAACTTATCCTGATTTTTATAAAAGACGTACAGACCAATCCCCAAAGACAAGCATGCCTCAACAAGTGCAATCAAAAATGAAGATAAGCTAAACATACTGTTGTTTAACATCACATCACGGAACATCATTAAAATATTAGTCAATGGGTTCAGCATGACCACTTTATATAACCAGTCAGGTAAAATCGACATCGGATAAATAACAGGTGTTAAATACAACAGACCTGTTACAAAAACTCCATATAAATGTATAATGTCTCTGAATTTAACTGTTACTGCTGACAGAATCAGACCGATTCCTAATGAAAAGAGTACCAGCAGGATCAACGGTATGGGGAATAAAAAGGCTGTCCAGTGAAGCTCTGTTCTTGTTGCCACCATAACAATCAGCATCGCTGTAAAGGATGCCATCAGATTAATCGTGCTGGAAAAAACTCTGGACAGAACAAATAAGTATTTAGGAACGTACACCTTTTTAATTAACGCTGCACTTCCTATTATGGCCGACATAGCACCCGATGTAGCATCTGAATAAAAATTAAAAATCACCTGACCGCTTAGAATATATAATGGGAAATTTTCAATATCGAATTTAAACAGATTTGAAAAGACCACGGACAAAATAATCATCATACAGAGTGGATTTAGTAAGGTCCATAGTACACCCAGAACAGACCTTCTGTATTTAATTTTAATATCCCTTGCAACCAGTTCCCCCAACAGAGGTTTAAATTTCAAAAAATTTTGAATATATCTTGACAAAACAGTTACTTCTCCTCTTCTTTTGCGGTAGTTGAATCTATCAGGAGATACCCTGCAGAATAACGCGAACTGGCAGCATCCCGGGATACTGCCAGGTTCTTCCGCAAATTTTTCTTATCTATTATAGCACCCTGTTCCATATAGAGCAACGTTTTCTGTATCATGAAAAATGGCTGGTTTTCCCAGCCATTCTCTTTGATACATTCAACAGACTGTTACAAATCAATAAAATCTACTGAATAATCATCGTCATCTTTTTTCTTTCTGTTTCTGACTGAGGGTGTTTCTTCTTCATATTCTTCAAATTCGTCATCATAGGAATCATCGTCATCCTCATATTCGTCATTGAAGTCTTCGTCATATTCTTCGAAATCGTCGTCATAATCATCGTCATAATCGTCATCATATTCTTCCTTATCTTCCTGGAAACCGACAAACTGATCTCTGTCCCTCTTTCTTGACTTCGGCATATCATCCGGCTCATCCCCATCAATGTCATATTCATCATACAGGTCGTCCAACTCCTGATTCCTGCGGCTCAGTTTTACGCCCAGGACGATTATGATAATCAGCATGATAAGAAACACGCCCCATACAGCGCATAATATAATTGTCATATATTTATTTATAAAGTTTGTAAGCTTATCAGTCAGCGTATTGCTGCTCTCTTTTTTCTCTACCACTGGAAGCGTATATCTCTGGTAGGTCTTCTCTGTAGTATCATATTGGTAATATCCTTTGGTACCCTCACTGCTGAGTGCATATACTAAATAATACTCTTTTTCAGATGTATTCTGCCATGCAGTAAACACCTTTCCACCAATATCCGTTGTTGTCTCTTTATACTCTTCCGGCAGACCTTCTTTGTCCTTGTGGTCCATCAAAAAAATGGAAAGTGAAGAATTAACGTCCACTACCGCTGTCTGTGAAAAAGAGCCATCGTCACTGCTGTAAAGAAAATAGTCAGAATTGCCGTCGCTGTCCTGCAAATAGAATATATACTGCCCACTGGTCTCCTGAAGCATTGCCTTCGTCTTCTTACCGTCCAGTTCCGTATCCGCTGCCGCAAATCCATTTGGGATCACCGCCTCTGAAAAGTTTGCATTTACCGTATACTCTTTCCCGTCTACGGTTACCTTTAGCCCGTCTGAACCTGCCTGGCCTTCGTTTTCACCTGCTTCTTCCTCAGGAACCGGCGTACCACCCTGTATGGTCACCTGTGAAGTACCTAAAGTAAGATTAAGAGCTTCGTCATTGGCCAGATATGCCGTATATTCTTTTACCTCAAGTGTAGCAGTCCCTTCTTTCAGGGCCGTAAACTCCATAGAGTAACTTACTTCCATCGAAGTCCCGTCACCCTTTGCAGACAATTTGACTGTACCGTCGCCGCCAGTTGCATTTGTTCCACTTACAAATTTTAATATAGAAGGATCATAAGTGACTGTAATATCCGTGTCGCCCACAGCAACGCCTTCTGCGCCGGATATCACCTTTGCTGTGACCGTAACATTTTCTCCTGCCGCCGCTGAGGGGTCTGAAAACTGCAGAGAACCTTCTGCCGCCAATGCAACAAACGAAAAACATGAAACCGTCAGGCACAATGTCAATATTGCGGTTCCTATCTTTTTAAATGCTTTTTCCATCTTATCTACCTCTTTTGCCATCTTTTATTGTACTGCTCCACTTAACTGGTCTGAAGTTCCGCCTTCGGCTTCGCTCTCAGGATACTCGGTATTTCCACCTGTTCCAGAACTGTTTTCTCCGCTTTCCGGTACGCTGCTGCCGCCAGTGCCATCTGTATTCCCTGTACTTCCGCCGGTAACGTCCGTATTCCCTGCACTTCCATCATCATTTCCCTGGGGTGCATCATTATAATAATAGCTGCCCTCTTGTGGTTCGTAAGCTGCGGCCTCTTCATCCGAAATTATATTCGTAGCATAACTGCCTATCTCGGTACTTATCTCAGTTACAGTAGAGGACGGACTGTATCCATCATCACCAAAGAAAAATTCATGCAGCAAAAGGACATTACTCTGCAGTGTCTCCGGTACCACTGAACTGCCTACCCCGGATAAACTTGCAGTAGATTTATCGAACGGGAAACCACTCATATCTGTTAAATTATATTCAAAAGCATCTTTTGCATATGCTAAAATTTCTGTCAGTGAAAAATTAGTTTCAATCATCGGAAATACTTTATCAATGATCTTATTGATAGTAGTAAGATCAGCTGTCTGAGCTTTTTTTACAATCTGTTCCAATACCGTGCGCTGCCTCTCTGCCCGCTTGAAATCATCGCCCTGTGTATAGCGGATTCTGCAATAAGATGTGGCCTGTACTCCATCCAGTATCTGTTTGCCGGGCTGCGTCAGTTCGGTGGTCGTCTTACCCGTTACCCTTGATGTTTCCGTGCAGTAGCCGTTAGTCCAGAAAACTTCTTCTGACGTAAGATCCAGCTCAATGCCGCCCAGTGCATCTATAACATCGACCAGCGCATTAAAATTAACCGTTGCATAATGCTGTATGTCCATATCCAGATTTTTATTCAGCATGGCTACAGCCTCTTCAGGACCCCCAAAAGAATAAGCTGCATTTGCTTTATTGTATGATCCGTCCTCCTGCTGAAGCAGTGTATCCCTGAATACGGAACATAATCTGACTTCTTTATTCTCACGGTTCAGGCTTGCTATAATGATAGTGTCACTTCGTTCCCCCTCTTCGGGATTTCCCGGCCTGGTATCAAGGCCGAACAACGCCACATTCAAATATCCAGTTTCATTATGCTCAACTTCTGTCGATATATTCAGCTTTGATGCATCCAGCTTTGTGGTTTCTATCTTATTGAGCTTTGATGCCGCAAAGGCTACTCCGGCAGTTGTCAGCAGGATAACAGTCCCCCCAGCGATAGCCAGTGCTTTCTTCCATACTGCCCAAGATGCAAATCCTCTCTTCGCTCTTCTTCTGCGTCTTCTTATATTCTTTTTTCTCGCCATTGTAAATCCTTCCTAAAATATCGAATTCATGATCACAATTAATCATACAATACTTCCAGCTAAACTTCAATCTTAATTTCCGTATTCTTCCTGCTTCAATTCCAATATTTAGGATTTGAGGAGAGCTTTACTACTAGCCTTTGTGGAAGATGCTTATAACGCTGTCCCAGTTTATACCCCAGGTACTTAAACCCACTTTTTATTACAAGCGGCACAATCAGCCAGGGGCTCCTTATCTTAATAAGGTATCCTGCCGTATCTCTCACCAGTCTGATTCCTTCACTCTCAGACTTAATGCCGCCAAATATATCTGGATTATCAACCTGTGAAACAGCAACATCAAAATTTCTCTTGAACTGTTGAATACAAGAATAATTATGTGAGTGAATCACCTTTGCTTCCGATGCATATACACAACTGTACCCCGCCTTCAGCATTCTCCCAGCCATAATCATATCTTCATTAAAAATTGCCTTTTTCACAAACCCCCCCAGCTCATCATAATAGGTTCTTCTGTATGCCGCACATACATTAGAACAAAAAAATGCTTTTACCCCTATTTTATCAACCGAATTTAAATCTTTTATACAACCTTCTGCCGGATAATTAAAGCCTCTCGTATAGCGTTCAATCACATCACACTTCTCGTCCGGCAACTGCCTTGCATAGGCACAGGCGACTTTATCATCCTTAAAGGCCTCAGAAAGATGCAATATAAGATCACGATCTGCCGGAACGGCATCCTGGGTCATACAGATAAAAATATCGGCTTTACTTAAACCCGCAGCCATCCGGCGGGTCCCTCCGTGGTCAAACGCTTCCTTCTCAATCTCTTTCACTGTCACCTTGCTGTCCGGTCCCACAGCTTCCCAGGGAAATCGTCCCCCTTTTGTATGGATAATAAAAATATTCTGTATGGGATATGACTGCCTTTTCAGCCCTCTGATCAGCTTTTCAAATTTTATATCCGGTTTGTAAGCGGGAATAATAATATCTACTGTGGGTGTGTTCATAATTACTTCTCCTAATATCCTGCAGCATCTCCGTAATCAGCGCCACTGCTATCTGAGCCATCCGTATATCCATAATCTCCATTATCCTGGGTATCTGTAGATCCATAGGCATCTGTGCTTCCGGTTCCGCCTGCAGTATCCGTGTCTTCTGCACCGCCGGCGTTATCATCGTAAGAACCAGCGATTCCTGTCAGATAAGCTACATCACTGTCAATCTGCAGCACCTTGTCAGATACCTGATAATTATCCACACCAAACAAGAACTTGTGGAGCTGTCTCACATTATCAGCAAAACCAATTGATACGACAAAAGAACCCTCTAGCCCGCTTACTTCTTCCGATGTGGTAACATCAAACGGAAATCCCGACATTTCACCGATTGTATACCTTGCAGCACTTGCTGCCAGACCTACAAAATCGCTGGTAGACAAATTAGTCGAAACCTGTGGAAGTACCTGGTCAATAATTTTATTCAAAGTAGACAGGCTCGCGCTCTTCGCCTTATCAACCACCTTCTGCAGAACAGTTCTCTGCCGCTCGGCACGTTTATAATCATCCCCCTCTGTATATCTTATTCTTGCATATGAAACTGCCTGAATCCCATCTAAAAGCTGATTTCCAGGCTGGGTCAGTTCTGTTGTTTTTCTTCCTACTACCTGTGAAGTTTCCGTACAATATCCATTTGTCCAAAATACTTCCTCTGCAGTCAGATCGATTTCGATACCTCCAAGTAAATCAATCACATCTGCCAGGGCATTAAAATTCACACTCATATACTTGCTGATATCCAGGTCAAAATTCCGGTTCAGCAGTGCTATTGCCTCCTCCGGGCCTCCAAATGAATATGCGGCGTTCGCCTTCTCGTATGTCCCGTCGTCCTGCTGGGTCAATGTATCCCTGAATACAGATACAACTTTTACATTTTTTGTTTTATTGTCAATGCTTGCGATCATCATACTGTCGCTTCTTACTCCACCGTCCAGTTCTCCTTCTCTGGAGTCAAGTCCGAACAGCGCGATATTGGTAAATTCTCCCGTATCCTGATAGATCTCCAGGTTTGAGGTGTCAACCGTCTTAAAATCCAGTTTGTCCAATTTGGACATTGCATAAGCTGCTGCTCCCAAAACAAGAAGAAGAATAATTTCAACTACAAGCAGTATAATTCTTTTTCTCATCTTTTTCTTATGTAACAAAGCACGCTGCTGCTTTGTCAGTTTACCCTTGGATTTTTTTCTAGCCATTTTCACTTCCCCTTAAAATTGATCTCTGCCTAATAGGCATTTTTGTTTACAAAACCCTTAAAAAACGTCAGGAACAATATTTTAAAATCAAATCCTATCGTCCAGTTCTCAATATAGTACAAATCGTATTCTATACGCTTTCTAATGGAAGTATCTCCCCTCAGGCCGTTCACCTGTGCCCATCCTGTCAGGCCGGGTCGTACCTGGTGTTTTACCATGTATCTGGGTATTTCCTCCCTGAACTTTTCGACAAAAAGCGGCCGTTCAGGCCTGGGGCCGACCAGGCTCATATCGCCTTTCAAAACGTTAAAAAGTTGTGGGAGTTCATCAATGCTTGTTTTGCGAATAAACTTACCTACGGTTGTTACTCTGGGATCATTTTTAGTAGTCCATCTGCTTTTCTCTTTTTCTGCCTCCTGCACTACCATAGAGCGGAATTTATACATGGCGAAGGGTTTGTTCTGCAGTCCCACTCTTTCCTGATTAAAAATAAGCGGACCGGGGGATGTCACTTTAATTGCCAGTGCAGTAAACAGCATAATGGGTGAAAATAATATAATTGCCACAACCGCGCCAAAAATATCGACGCTTCTTTTCACCACTTTATTCACGGTATTGTTCAGAGGAACACGCCTGATGTTAATCACCGGCAGCCCTAGCAGATCCTCAGTATATGGCTTTGTTGGAATAATATTATTATAGTCAGGAATGAATTTTGTATGCACACCTGATTTTTCACACATGTTTACAATATATTCAAGCTTATGATACTCGTCAATGCCAAGAGTTATAGCGATCTCATCCACTCTGTTTTGAGGCAGAATAATAAGAAGATTATCAATACTTCCAATGACTTTTACGCCTTTATATTCCGTGCCTCTCGGCTGATGGTCATCCAGAATTCCTCTGACGGAATATCCCCATTCCGGATTAGCCATTATCCGGTCAATATATTGTTCCGCAGCGCGGCTGTAACCAACCAGAATCATATGCTTCTGGTTGTATCCGTTTCTTCTGATATTGCGAAGAAAATATCTTATCAGGTTCCTGGACAAAACTTCCAGAAAAACATTTACCACAAAAAACACGAAAATCATTTTTCGTGAAAAGTTGGGCTGCTTTGTCAGGTAAAGAATCAGGATGAAGCCCAGCAGTCCTATCACATTTGCCTGGGTAATGTGCCATGCTTCCAGTCTTCTGCCTTGAACACGCCTTGGTGTGTACACCTGAAAGCATCCATATAGGATCAAATATCCAGGAACAATATACGTCAGCGCCCGCATATATATTTCAAAAGGCAGATACCAGCCATCTACCTCCATCAGTCCGCTTCTGAATCGCAGATACCAGGCAAGCGCATAAGAAGCTATGATGACCAGCCCGTCCAATACCACCTGCATCCGGTTCAGATATTTCTGATTGTCTTTAATCATTATTTTCACCTTGCTCGTTTATATATAATACCATATACTGCGGCTATGCCGCAGACCCGCACGCAGAACTTGTATTACGAGATGCCCTGCGGTATTCTTTAATAGTGAATCTCAATTCATAGATTAGGTTATACATTATCTGTTATATGATACAATACTTTCGGTAAAAGGACAAGTGAAATCTATGTGTTCTTTAACATTTGCTTAATATTTCCGTAATATAATTCGGTTTTTACAGAATAGCCAACTACCGGCCCAGATTGATTTTGTACCACTTGTCCGTCGGTTCTGATAAAAATATAATTACGGTGTCTTCTGTTTCCTTTATGCTATTCTCCCCGGGCCATGGCTCCATTCCCGGTGTCAACTCTAAAGCATGCTCTATCTGCCCCGGTGTCGGCTGGCTCAGACTATATCCTACTGTTTTCATAAAATTACACATCCTGGAGATATTTCCGTCATCCCATTCAAAGATGGCGCTGCCGACAGTGTCTGACTTTACGAGCCCTACGTCATCCATAGGTTCCATTCCAATAAACACAACTGCTTTCTTGTCATACTCAATCCCCTGGCTTTTGATATCGTACATCACCTGGTTCGCAACATTTTTGTCATATTCATAGGCCACATTTGCCGAGTAAAAAAGCATATTCATATTTTTCGCATTTAAAAACAGCAAGTAGGCCCCGCCAATCATCCCCAGCCGCTTAAGCAGTGGCTTCTTCAAAACAGAGAGGATCAGATACATTTCAACAGCACCTGAAAGGGCCAGTCCCAACAGAGTACGGCCATGCGTCTTGTAGGTGCCGAGGGCCAGATATAATATAAAGGGGGCGGCCGTCAGCGCGACTGTAAAAAACAGAATGCCCAGCCTCCTTACCGCATGTTTTTCTTTCAGAAAACTCCACACTGCAAAAACTACAAATAAAACAGTAACTATCCGGATCACTTCGCCACCGTATATGTACTCTTCACCAACCGGAATTGCAAAAGATACCCTTGCAACATTAGCCAGTGCCATAAACAGAGCCTTCCCAATACCGCCCTCCTCAAACCATCCCACGTAATTATCTGCCAGATAAGTAGATGCTCCGAATAATTTCATTAGCAGAAGATTAATACCATAATACCCCGCAAGGCCGGCAGCAAATACGCCGGCCCATCTCACAAGTTTTTTCCCGAGGCCATCCATACCATCCAGATAATTTTTCAGGCAATACGCCACAATCGCAGTCACGTAAACACAGGTGTAAGCCTGATAAACAGCAAACGCATAAATCAGCATAATCAATGCATACAACCATTTTCTTCGGCATTTCTCTTCAATTGCCTCAACACTGAACATAAATCCCACTGCTGTACACAACATCCCTGACGCAATCTGTAAACTGAACATAGAAAAAGAGAACATTTCACCCATCACAAACGGTAAAGAGCAGAAGTAAGCCTGGAAAAAAAACAGCGGAACCTTTTTTGCTTTATCTCCAAATAAGGTGAAGCCAAACAGTGCTCCACCTGCGTTCCATAAGATAATAGCAAGGATATCCCATAAAACTGGCGCATACCGCCCATTATCCATGGAAAGAAAGTTAAATAAATCAATTCCCCATCTACCCTGGACAAACCATTTAGTAAAAGGTTCCTCAATCTGTATCCAGGTTTCTTCATCAATTGATACCCCCGGATTTACAAGCATATAAATAAAACACAGAAATGATAAAATACCCGCAGCAATAAAAACAGTCCTGTTTTTCTTAAAAAAATCATTCACTCTCATCTTATAGTTCTCCTGATAAACCGGAGTCTGCAGTGGTGAAACACTACAGACTCCGGCCCTACTCTTATGTCACTGTCTATTTAGACTTCTTTTTCAGTTTTCTTTGTCCCCAGTCTGCGGCATAAGCCCATGTATTCACAAAAAGTTCCCATTCTATCCGGCAATAATGGAAAAAGAATTTCCACTGGAACGGCACTTTTCGGCACATATTCAAAGTTTTCAGTCCTTCTTTAAGTCCATCACGGTAATCCTTTCCAAATCCATTTTTACAGAAAAACAGATACTTCATTACGTAACCTGCCGTCAACGGCAGAAAATTCAATGCCAACTGAAATACTGGCATATTTTTGTAATTTAGATAAATACTGTTTCTTGCAGACAGTTTTACTTTAAACGTGTTATACTTTGATCCACTTGTACCACTGCCCACATGGCGAACCAGCGCTGTTGGACAGTAAGTATTTTTATATCCGTAAATTTTTGCTCGGTAGCCTATGTCTATATCCTCTAAATATGCAAAATGGCTTTCATCAAAATAACCTATTTTTTCGAAAACAGATTTCCGGTATATTGCAGCTCCTGCGCAGGCAGAAAAAATCTGGTCTGTCTTCCTATAATTCTTTACTGACCGACTTACTCCGCGGCAGATCCCCCAGCCCAGCAGTGTATACAGATCCCCTGCACTGTCGATCAGATCCGGGTGGTATAATTGGATCATCTTGCTGCTCACCGAAAAAATCTTACAGCTTCGTTTCATTGCCTTGACCATTTCCTCTACGTAATGTTTTTCAACAACTGTATCATTATTCAGAAGTATTACATAGGGGGTATCAGACATCTTTATGCCCTTATTCACAGCATAACTGAATCCATAATTTTTATCAAGCGCTTCTACTTGTATGTTTGGATATGAGCTTCTCATATAATCCAGGCTTCCGTCCGTCGAACCGTTGTCTACAACAAGTATCCTGAAATCTTGATAGCTTTGCCTTGCCAGAGATTTCAAACATGGCTCCATAAAATGCCTGCCATTATAATTTGGAATGATAATTGTAACTTCCATTACATATCCTCACTTTTATCTTTTTTCTATTCCTGTCATGTAGCGCATCAGCATCGTCGCACACGCTGCACGGTCAGTCGAGCTGCCCGGGGCCAGTGAACCATCACCGTTTCCGCTTATAATGCCTGCTCCTACGGCCCATTTAACCGCTTCCATTGCAAACTGGCTTGTCATTTTTCCGTCTGGGAATTGATCCAGACTGCCGCCAGCTGATACATTATAACCTCTGTATTTTGCATATCTATTCAGCATAACTGCCAGCTGTTCACGCGTGATTTCATCTCCCGGTCCGAAATATCCGTTTTCATATCCCGTAGTAATTCCTGCCGATGACGCCCATAAAGCCCCGCTTGTATAAAACTCATTATTCTTTACATCTGGAAATCTGGGTGAATATGACACCTCCGGTGACCCTGCCATACGATACAGTATTGTTACGAACTGCCCTCTGCTCACTTTTTCAGAGGCACCGAATGTGGTGGAATTCAGCCCCGTCATCAATCCATTCCAGTACATATAATAAACAGCATCATAACACCAGCTGTCCTTGCTTAAATCTTTAAAAGGCAGGGTATCATCCATCCAGAAATTCAGATCCACATTTCCGCTGATTCCATCCACTTTCCCTGAAGAGGTACACTGCCATATGTCGTAATTTCCGCTGTAATCACAGGTAGTATTATATTGTGCAACCCATTTCGACCATGAACTGTTATTGAATACAGGATCTGTCAAAAGCCTGCTCCACCAGTCCAGATTTGCATATATTCCTGTTTTGTAACCTGCATTTGAAATTGTATCACAGAAAGTTTTTGCTATACTGCCCAGCATCTTTGTTCCGACGCCTGCTGTGGAACTGTCTTCCATATCCAGATATACCGGATAGGATGGTGTATGTCCCCTTAAAAGGCGCAGAACATGCGCTGCCTCACTTTTCGCCATTGTGATATCGGTCGCATAGGAATAAATATATACTCCATATGGTATTCCAAGGCGTTCGCATTCTGATACATTTCTTGCCCACTGTGCATCGTCCTGGTATGAATAATCATCACCGTATCCACAACGCAGTATGGCAAAATCAATGCCATCACTCTTCACTTTATTCCAATCGATTATTCCCTGATGTTCACTGACATCAATCCCCTTTTTCGCTGCCCCCACAATTATATTTCCGGTATTGTTGACATAAACACCATTCACCTTTTCCCATGCATTAGGATGCTGTGCGTAAAGCTCAATCCCCGGAATCGGACTTCCGTCCTCATACCTCCAGCTGTTCTCACGTTTTCCCCCGTCTTCTGTTTGAGCTTCACCGCCTTCTGAATTGCCAGAATTTTCAGATGTAGACTGATCACTATTTGCTGCAAAATCAGCGCCGTTATCTGCTGCTTCATCCCCCGCTGCCTTTTCCACATTATTGTCTGTGTATTCGCAGTAGCCCCCGTCCGGTTCACTGCCATCTATATTCTGAATATCCTGTGCTATCGGATCTCCGCCCATCGCTGCTGCATTGCTAATCGTCCCACTGACCGGTGCTCCGAGCGTTATCATACCAATACCAAGTACCGCCGCAATTAATCTTCTTATGTGTTTTAACATCTAGCATCTCCTCTCTGTAGTTAACAATTGCCACCTGCTAAGTATATATACTTTTTCCTGCCCTTGTCAATAGAACACTTCAAGCACAAAGGCATATGCATCCTTTTTTATGGATACACATGCCTTCTTCTCACTCAATTCTAAAATAACTTCTCCGGATATACTCCCGCATCAACAAGTCCCCTTACCGCTGAAACCACAGCATCTTTATCTTCCTTATAAGTTACTCCAAACCATTTATCCCCGGACTTCAGCACCTTAACGGCCAGTTTTCCTTCTCCCAGCAGCTCCCCTATAATCGTTGGAAGGAGGTATTCGGCTTTTAGGTTCTCCTCATCTGTCATACTCAAAAACTCTTCAAAACCATCCACAAGTATCTGGAAGAAGTCCGGCCTCAGTCCCCACATGTTCATGGAAACCGGAGACTCCACATCAATCTCCCGGCTGCCGCATTCCTTCTGCACGACCGCCCGGCCGTCAACTTTTTCGATGTTATGGGTCTCCTCGATGTCTGCAAGCATGCCATTTTCATCCACGCTGCATACACCGCGGGTCACTGCCCCATTGTCGCTCAGTGTATTTTTTAACACAAAACTGATCATGCAGATCTCCATGCCATCGCTTCGGGACTCCGCCGTGAGATATTCAAACCCTTCTCTGAATGCCTGCTTACCGTAATAATCATCCGCATTGATCACAAGAAACGGCGCGTCCACCACATCCTTGCAGCAGAGAATCGCCTGACCGGTTCCCCATGGCTTTGTTCTTCCGGCAAACCGCTCTTTATAAGGCTCTGGAATATCATCCACCTCCTGGAAGGCATAATCGACATCGATTACCTTCTCAATCCTGTTTCCGATCACTTCCTTAAAATCTTTTTCCAGATCCCGTCTGATTACAAATACAACTTTGTCAAATCCTGCCTCCATGGCATCATAGATCGAATAATCCATGATAATCTCACCGTTCGGCCCAACCGGCTCCAGCTGCTTAATGCCCCCGCCGAATCTGCTTCCAATACCAGCCGCCATAATCACTAATGTAGCTTTACTCATCTTTTTCTCCTTATTTCTGCCTTATCATAGACTGTATTCTATTCTCCCAAACCATCTTCTACAATACGTACCATCTCCCGGAGTGCGGTTTCCTCGTCGTCTCCTTCACAGATAATCCGAATCTCATCTCCGCTTTTAATGCAGGCGCCAAGCACGCTTAACACGCTTTTGGCATTCGCTGTTACATCCTCGGACTTTGTTTTCTTCTCCACCGTAATCTTGCTGCCATATTGCATGGCAGTTCTGCAGAACAGGCCTGCGGGCCTGAGATGCAGGCCTGTAGGGTTCTTTATCGTAACTTTTTCGCTTACCATGTGAACTCTCTCCTCCCGTTATTCTTCCTTTGTTACGCTTTGCTCCTCTTTTTCATCTTTCTCAGTAAGAGTAACCTTTACCGTTGGATTCTTCAGCAATGTAATATTGGAACCATTCGCGCCGTCCATATCCAGATCCACGTTTACCGGCACTTCGTATGACCCCGGTTTTGTATAAGTCTTTAAATCTATATATACTGCATTTTTCACATCCAATTTCTCAAGTGCTTCCTGAGCGCCTTTAAACTGCAGCTGAATATCTGTATTGTCCTCAAAGGATACCCTGAGATTATCCTGCACATTATTCACCCGGATGGATTCTGCGAGAAGCTCAATCGTTCGGGTTCCTTCCTGCTCAATGGATACGGTTACTACAACATTATTGGCGGTCTCGTCTACCAGTTTTATCCCCTCCGGCAGATATGGCACAATATCAATCGTCTGCTCCAGCTTTTCCGTAGCTCCGCTGATGTCGATCTCTGAAGCCGGTACGTCCAGTTCGGTGAACCCGCTCAGGGCCTCCGCCGTACCGCAGACCTGAATCCGCTCCGGTTCACTGGTAAGGCCGCTGTACACATATCCTTCTTCCGGAGTCCCCATAACATTGAAATTCAATGCTACGCTCTTTGTATTGAGTATCTCCACCTCGACGGTAATGCCATCCTCCCCCAGATTATCTTTCAGCTGGCTCTTATCCACCGGATTGCCGTTGCTGTCATAATAGGTAAGCTCGGCCTGCAGTACTGTCGTCTTGGACAATCCCGATACATCCACCTTTGCCACCGCTTTATCAATACTGTTGACCAGTGATTCCGCCCCGCTCACGGTAACCTTCGCCGGATTGGTCGGCGTATTGCCGACTACATACCCGTCACGCGGTATGCCCGTCACACTGACATTCACAGGGAATGGATTCTTTGTCTGATCCTCTATCTTAACCTTTAGGTTGCCTGGTGTTGCTTCCGCGGTATACTTTCCTTCATAACCTGGAACTGTTGCTGTGATGGGAATCAGTGAACTGATCTGCATCTCACTCATGTCCGCCGTCGCAATGATACTGCTGCTGGACAGCTTAGCCAAAACTGATCTCTTCGCACGCACTACCACACTTACCTTCTGTGTGTCGTCTAATATCTTATAGGTCTTTCCTTCATTTGTCACAACCTCGGTATTCTGTACCGTAACATCTATATTCCGGAAGGTCGTCGACTCCACCGGATCATCTATATTCACTACGATCAGCCACAACAGGGCAGCGAAAACCAGTGCCATAATCTTCAGCCCCAGGTTGTTCGTAAACTTATATTTCTTCATGCCTCTGCCGTCCTTTCCGTATAGTAAATTTCTTGCCTTCCGCAGTTCTATACTGGATTTGGTTCAGCCTTGTGGCAAGGTATTCCGGCGTAACTCCTCTCGCAAGCTGCCCGCCCATCGCAACGGAAACCTGGCCCGTCTCCTCGGATACAACAATAATCAGTGCATCACTTACTTCACTCATCCCCAATGCAGCTCTGTGCCTGGTCCCCAGGTCTTTGCTGATTGACATGTTATCTGAAAGCGGCAGATAACATGTGGCTGAAGTAATTCTGTCTCCTCTTATAATTACAGCTCCGTCGTGAAGCGGAGTGTTATGTTCGAATATATTCAGCAGAACCTGGGAAGAGACTTTGCAGTCCAGTTCGATTCCGGTCATCTCATATTCCGTAAGACGGATGGCCTGCTCTACTACAATCAAAGCCCCTGTACATACACTCCCCATGTCAAAGCAGGCTTTTACAAGACTCTCCAGCGTTACATCGGAGAACCTCTGGTTTTCTCTGCTTCTGTCAAACAGATTGATATTGCTCAGAAGGTTTTTCTCCCCCAGCTTTTCCAGCGCCCGCCGCAGCTCCGGCTGAAAAACCACCACAGCGGCTATTGCCAGAACGTTGATCGACTCTCTGGCAAGGAACAATATGGTATGCATCCGAAATATAGCAGCTACCAGTATAAACAAGCCAAGGACGATCATGCCCTTCAAAAGCATCCATGCCTTTGTATTCTTAATCCACAGCATAATCTCGTAGACGATGATCGATACAATGATAATCTCTATGATATCTGTCAGGTGAACATTCGGAAAGTACATGTCGCTCACATAGTTGTCAAAAAACGTTTTGATCCACTGTTCCATTCTGCCACCTCCTGTCTTAATTATGAATGCTGCTCCCTTTATTCATTTAATGCCCAAAGAACATAAGTCCCTGAGTTCCCCTTAGGTATTATTTATCTTCCAGATCTTCAAGATTTATACCCAATTCTTTGGTAAGGCTTCTTGTCAGCAGAATCTCGTCCGCCGCCCTGGCGTGATCTATCTTTTTCGCGTGTTCCCCCTGTTTTGGCGCCGGGCGCTTTCTCTGCGCATGCGGCTCCCCTGCCGCCCTCTGTACATTTGAAGTATCAATCAGCGCCGTCTCCTGGCTGTCCTGTGACTCCTGCCATTCACTCTGGTCCTGTCTTTCATTAATATGCTTCACACTCATCTCAGGTGCAGCTACTACAATTTTCGGAACGGCTTTTACATAATAATAATATTCATCATCCTCAAACTGCATACGCTCCGTTCTGGAATAGTTCACAGAAAAGAACAAAAACTCCAGCACCAGCCCAACCACAATCGCTGCAACACCGCTGACCACCATTGTAACGTATGACAGATGCGCGTCCAGTGTAATATTCCCCGCAGCAGCGATGACAATGCCTGCAATCGCACCAGCGACCGATCCGATCTTCCATGCATGGTCAACGGATCTTGTGCGTACGGCATATACAATCAGAAGACTGACGGCAGCAGCAATCACCATCACCCACATCTCCTTATTGGTCAGAGACTGCTTTGTGAAAACCATCAGGCTGTCCACCAGGCCTTTTGCATCCCCTCCCTTGAGGGCGGTGGATGACATCTTTACGAAATGCAGCATATAGTAAACAATCGTCCCAAATGCAACGGGAAGCACACAGACCGGCGTTCCCAGTAAGCCAAAGGCAACCGGAATCACAAACGGAACCTTCAGTGCAAACGCAACCGGCGTCAGCAGAACAAGCCATGCTTTTTTCGGTGTAAACCGGAAATAAAAGATGTACATGATCAGAAAAATCGCCAGAGATACAAGAGCTATGGGCATGGATAAGGTATAAAAATGCAGCAGTACCAGCAGCGTGGCTGCGATCACCATCACGACCAGCGGCAGAAATGCACAGACTGCGGAAAGTCCCACAGTACAGACAATAGACGACGCCGCCTTCATAAAACCGATGTTGGAATTAATCAGGCCGAAGACACAGAGTCCTAAAATAAATTGTAATGCTTTCATTATATATGTGGAATACTTCGCATATATTTTTTGCAGTTGCTCTTTCCAGACAAGTAAAGTACTCATATTTTATTTTTTCTCCTTCATACACATCTTTCCCAGGCGGGATAAATCCCGGTAATACTTTTTCACACGCTGTTTTGCTTTATTGTGCTTCGACTTGTAAAAGCTGCTGGCACATACGCAGTAAGCCACAAGTAAGATAATATATGCACCCACCACGACAGCCGCGATTATAATCAGCTTTGCAACCGTCAGATCCTTCAGCATTGCGTCGATGCTGCACAGGATAACCAAACCTGCGGCAATGGCGTATCCGATCGTGACCCAGATCGCTGTGATCAGTGTGTTGAGACTTGAATAATCTTTCTTATAATAACTGCTGATTTTCAAATCATCCGGCGCCAGAGTGTTCTCATATGCCGCCATCTTTGTCATCAGCCTGATGCGCTCCTTATCTAACATTTCCTCACCTCTAAGTTTTCTTTCAGTGCAGGCACGCCTTGGCGTACTTGCGGCGAGGCGCGCGTCATGCTCTGCATGACATCATACTTCTGCGCGCCTCTGCCGCCCGCCGGCGGCTTTATTCCGGAAGGAGACCAGACTCCCTCCTAAATTTAATTTTTCTTAACCACCTGTAAAGGTGGGAGTCTTATCTCCTTTTAAGATAAACATCATTTTTAGTATAGCATATACTCAGAGTCCTTGTCCAATGCTTATAGTTAAAAAATACACTTTTTCAGCTCCTGCAAGTCTCAGCATTTTTGCGCATCTGCGGATCGTGCTGCCGGTCGTATAGATGTCGTCTACAATCAGTACTTTTGCCTTTACCGTCTCTTTTCCGGACACCGCGAAGGCCCCTTTCAGGTTGCGGATTCTCTCCGTGTCATTGAGGCTTTTCTGCGGCCTGGTTTTGCGTATCCTGTAAAGCACGTCTTTCCTAACCGGTATATGAAGAAGGCAGCCCAGCTCCTCAGCCAGTATTTCCGCCTGATTATATCCACGTTTTCTTTTTCTGGCGGGATGGAGCGGAATCGGAATGATCTCTTCAACTCCCCACCTTCTGATTTGAGCCCCGCAGTGTTCCGCCATTTCCCCGGCAAATATCCGGCCGTAATTCCTTTTATTTCCATACTTGAACCGATAAATTGCGCCCGAAACAGGCTCCCTGTGCACCCATACGCTCCGCCCCTGTTCATAGGCGGCATCCTGTTTTGCGCAGTCCCTGCAGTATTCCTGTTCCGCCTTTTCGAGCGGCTTGCCGCAGCGCATGCATCGTGGTTCCTGTACATAGATAATCTTCTTTTTACAGGCACTGCAGATCCCCTGTTCCGATATTCTGCCGCAAAACGGACAGACCTGCGGATAGAGCAGATTTAAAATCCGCGTATACACTCCGCCAGGCTTGTGTAACGGTTCTGTTCGTTTTTGTTCTGTATCATTTCCTGAAATGTCGCTTCACTCCCCACTATTGTCAGGCATTTTTTTGCACGGGTTACCGCCGTATATAAAAGATTTCTGTTATATAGCATGCGCGGTCCCTGCAGCAGCGGTATCACTACCGCAGGATATTCGCTCCCCTGAGATTTGTGGACCGTAATGGCATATGCCAGTTCCAGTTCTTCCAGCATCTCGAAGGGGTACTTTACCGTTCTTTTCTCATCGTACTCGACAACCATGGATTCATCATAGGAATTGATTTCCTTCACAATCCCCATATCTCCGTTAAAGACTCCCATGCCTTTATCCACAGTGAGTCCGAATTTGGTGCAGATTTCCCACTCCAGCTGGTAGTTATTTTTTATCTGCATCACTTTATCCCCAACACGGAACAATCTTTGCCCGTTTTCTTTTTCCGCTTTCTCCGGAGAAGGCGGATTCAGATAACGCTGCAGGATTGTATTCAGCCGCTCCACCCCCAGCAGTCCCTTCCTTGTGGGAGTCATGACTTGAATCTCCGTGGGCAGTGCATCCACATACCTGGGAAGCTTTTTCTGAATCAGGGTAATCACTACACTGATAATCACATCTGCTTCCTGCCGTTTTAAAAAGAAAAAGTCACGGCTCTTGTTGTTCAGTACGACAGGTTCCCCGGCATTGATCTTATGGGCGTTCACAACAATATCGCTCTCGCCTGCCTGACGGAATATCTTTGTCAGCGTTACCACCGGAAACGAGTCCGAAGCGATAATATCCTTCAGAACACTCCCGGGTCCCACGGAAGGGAGCTGGTTCACATCCCCCACTAATATAAGCCGGGTGCCTTCCACAACGGCTGAAAGCAGGGCATGCATCAGCGGAAGGTCTACCATGGACATCTCATCGATAATCAGCACATCCGTCTCCAGGGGATTCTGCCGGTTACGCATAAAGCCATTTACATTGCCCTCTTCCTCCGGATTCCCGCTGACCTCCAGGAGGCGGTGGATCGTCTGCGCCTCATATCCGGTGGCCTCTGTCATTCTTTTAGCGGCCCTTCCTGTAGGCGCCGCCAGCAGAATGCTCATCCCCTCACTCTCAAAAAACTGGATCATGGTATTAATTGTAGTCGTCTTACCTGTCCCGGGCCCGCCGGTCAGGACCAGAAGCCCGTGCTTGATGGATTCTATCACCGCCCTGTGCTGCATGGGGTCTAGGGAAATCTGTTCCTGCCGCTCCACCTTTCTGAGCCGCTTCTCCATCATGTCCTCCGGCATATTGCAGTCGATATTCAGATCATGCAGCATCCTGGCCGTGTTGAGTTCCAGGTAATAATAGCGGGCCGGATAGATCCTGATCTCGCCCTCCGCCTCTTTGCGCACCGTCTTTTTCTCAATGCAGAGATCCATGATATACTTTTCCACATCCTGGATGTTCACCCCAAGAAGCTGCCCGGCGCGGGCCTCCAGTACCTGTTGGGGTAGATAGACATGTCCCTCCAGGGTGGACTGCTGCAGCGTGTAAAAAATACCGCTTCTGATTCTGAAATCCGAATCCGTATGTATCCCTATTCTGGAAGCGATTTCGTCGGCCGTCTTGAACCCCACGCCTTCTATGTTATCCGCCAGCTGGTACGGGTTCTCCTCAAGCACCTGGTACAGCTTCGTTCCATAATACTTGTAAATCTTAACGGCGAGAGTCGTGGATATCCCATATTTCTGCAGATAGATCATCGCCCGGCGCATATCCTTCTTCTCTTCTACCTGCTCGGCAATCTCCCTGGCCTTCCGCTCGCTGATCCCCTTCACCTCAGCCAGACGCTCCGGTTCCTCCTCAATGATGCGGAACGTATCCTCTTTGAACTTCCTCACGATTCTCCCTGCCAGCGCCGCTCCGACCCCCTTCACGGCCCCGGATCCCAGATAACGTTCTATAGATACAAGATCCTCAGGCTCCTTTACCTCATGGGAGTTCACTTTGAGCTGGCTTCCATACACACTGTGGTTCACAAACTCCCCGTGCAGTTCCAGCATCTCCCCCTCATTAATATAGTTAAAACTGCCAACACAGGTAGTCTCCCCGTCTTCATTTTCCAGATTAAATACCGTATATCCATTGTCCTCATTCCGGAACACAATATGCTCCACATATCCGGTGACTACTTCCAAAATTTCCTCCTAACCGGAGCCTTTCGTCTCGCAGAGTATCCGCGGAACGTCCGGCAGGCTCCTCCGTAACATAAGTTAAGACAGACCCCTTCGACAGCGCATTGCACCGTCTGAAGCAGTCTGTCCCACCCTGACTTTCTCCCTTAGAAGTCAGTCCTGCCGCTCATAAATTCTACGAACTGACCTGTTCCAATCGCTACAACCTTCATGGGGTCTTCGGCGGTCATTGTATGAATCCCTGTCTTCTCCTCAATCAGTTCCTCCAGACCGCGCAGCATGGCGCCTCCGCCGGTCAGTACGATACCCCTGTCCAGAATATCCGCGGAAAGCTCCGGCGGTGTCTGTTCCAGTACGGCAATTACTGCCTCTACAATCTGCCCTGTAGCCTCCCTCAGCGCTTCCTCAGTCTCCGAAGACGTCACCGTGACTGTTTTCGGAAGTCCTGTCACAAGGTTCCGTCCTCTGACCTCTATGGTCTCTTCCTCGACAAGAGGATATGTTGTCCCAATTTTAATCTTAATATCTTCCGCCGTGCGCTCACCAATCAGCAGATTATGCTTCTTTCTCATGTAACGCACGATTGCCTCATCAAAATCGTCCCCTGCAATCTTGATCGAAGTGTTGACCACTGTACCGCCCAGCGAAATCACTGCTATATCCGCAGTCCCGCCTCCGATATCCACAATCATATTCCCGCAGGGCTTGGATATATCAATCCCCGCGCCGATCGCAGCAGCTACCGGTTCTTCTATCAAATGTACTTCTCTGGCTCCTGCAGCAAACGTGGCCTCTTCCACCGCTTTCTTTTCCACTTCCGTTACACCGCTCGGCACACAGATACTGATGCGCGGCTTCTTAAAAGTCCTTTTTCCAAGCGATTTCTGTACAAAATATTTAATCATTTTCTCAGTAACCGTATAATCCGAAATAACCCCCTGGCGCAGCGGCCGCACCGCAACAATATTCCCCGGAGTTCTTCCCAGCATCAGGCGCGCTTCTTCCCCGATCGCCTTGATGACATTCGTATCCCTGTCAAACGCTACAACTGAGGGTTCCTTCAACACAACCCCTTTTCCTTTTACATACACCAGTACACTGGCTGTTCCCAAATCTATCCCGATATCTACAGACATATTTACGCTCCCTTCCACAACCCATATTACTCTTTATCTCCACTCATTCGTACTCCTCTGCCCCGCAGAAATTTTTCTTCAAGTATATTTTTAAACACGCCTTGGTCTAGATAAATTTCTCTGTTTCCTCGTGCAGTCTCTCCCCAACTTGCACCAATAGTATAATAAACTTTTCCAGAAATGGAAACCCCTTTTTTGTATTTTTAGTATTTCTTAAGGATTGTAAAAATACACCCGCCAAAATACGACCTTTTTTATATTTTATGATACTGGTATGCAGTACCCAAAAATATAAAAGGTTCTGTATATACTTATTTAGTATGCAGAATTCGAAAGTTTTTATGTCAGCGCTTCAGCAATAATTAAAATAAGAGTTCTCGAGAGTGCTCAATCAATAATCTGAGGCGTGAAATCTCAGCCCGCTATGCTTTCACCATCTGGTTAAGAGTGCATATTTACCGCACAATCAGAAGGTGTCTTTTCTTATTTAAATTCGTGTGCATTGTTCACTGTTTGTTCAGGTACCCAGATGATAAAATAATCTTACATAATAAATATCATATGATAATTATCAGTCAAAGGAGGCAAGGGGGAAAAGAATGTATATTAAGAGTATTCCGATACTCGTATCTCATCTATTTTAAGTATGCTGTCTGCCTCTCCAGCAGGTGTTTTGCAGAAGCAAAGGCTCGATCTTCAGCCCAGTCCGCGAGGGCTCTTTTTTAGTAGACGTCATAAAATAAAGAGCAATGCCGAAGATAATCAGCAATACTTAGGATATGTTTTTTAAGGTTGTTTTATAAGGTTATTTCTGCATCAACAAAATCTGTGGTATTCATGTACTTATGCACTTATTGAGAGGAGTGGTTTAAAGATGAGCAACAATAATGAAACAAATTCATTTACATCGGGACCCATATTGTCCCCATTTCTTAAGTTTACGTTTCCGATTCTGATATCTATGTTTTTACAGGCTTTATACAGTGCAGTTGACTTGATTGTTATCAGCCGTTACTGCGGGCCTGCAGAAAGTGCCGCTGTTTCCTCGGGCGGTAATGTAATGTATCTCCTTCAGGTGGTTGTCACAGGGCTTGCTATGGGTGTTACTGTAGCAATAGGGCGTTATATCGGAGAGAACGACGGCGAAAGCGCCGCAAAATCTATGGGAGCTTCCATCAGCATATTTGCTGTTTTTGGCGTAATTCTAACGATTATCATGGTTTTTGTAACACCAGTATTGGTAAGTGCTATGAACGTGCCTGCAGAAGCTCATGATTTTGCCGTTCAGTATTTGTCGATTTGCTGCGGAGGATTGGTTTTTATTGTCGGATATAATCTGCTGAGCTGTATATTCAGAGGTATCGGCAATTCTATTCTTCCGTTGGTTTTCGTTATCATCGCCTGTGTAATTAACGTTATTGGTGATGTTGTTTTAGTTTCCGTATTTGATATGGGAGTAAAAGGTGTAGCTATTGCTACCGTAAGCGCTCAGGCTATAAGTCTGATTTTATCAATTATTATAATCCGCTTTACAAAGCTTCCTTTCGTCTTCAAGTTAAGCCACATTCGATTTGATAATTATATGATCAAAGAGATGTTTTCCATTGGAACACCTGTAGCAATGAAGGATCTTGTTACACAGATTTCATTTCTCGCTGTCAATACATTCGCAAACGGCATGGGGCTCATCATGTCAGCCGGATACGGTATTGCATGGCGTGTTGTTAGTTTCGTGTTATTGATACCGATCTCATACATGCAGTCAATGTCTGCATTTATTGCGCAGAACATGGGGGCAAGGAAACCGGAAAGAGCAAAGAGAACGCTCTTCTATGGTATGGGGACTTCCGTAGTAACGGGACTTATCGTGTTCTATTTTGTATGCTTCCACGGTGATGTTCTGGCTTCAATTTTTACCTCGAACCGCGAAGTTATCGCAGCAGCGGCACAGTATCTCAAAGGATTCTCTATTGACTGTATACAGGTTGGTATTTTATTCTGCTTTATGGGATTTTACAATGGCTGCAGCCGAACAAAGTTCGTATTTTTCCAGGCTTTCTGGGATTCATGGGTTATGCGTGTACCAGCCGCCTATATTTTCAGCCATATGGCAGGCGCAACACTTTTCCATCTTTCACTGGCAACGCCTACTGCTACAACGAGTACGATTATCGTTTGTATTATTTACTATAATATTATTAAGAAAAATATTTTTAATTATCCTAAGACGGCACCGAAAAAAGCAGCTGGATAAGCGTTTCATAGTTACCTGTGTTCCTGTATAAATGTGGAAGAATAACAGATAATTTCATTACCAGGCAAAACGTATCGGTCAAAAAGGGAACTGCTGTACAAAGTAATTTGTACACAGTTCCCTTTTTTAGTACCTTGTAGCCACTGTATGCTGCGGAGCTGTTTCCCGTTTATACAGGAAAACATCCTGCCCTGCTGCTTAAAGATACCTGCCGTATTAGATATTCTGACCAAGGAATCGCTGCAGCACTTGTCCCAGTTCCGCCACATCAACCGGTTTCGCCAGATGTACGTTCATTCCCGCCTGCAGCGCGTCACATACGTCTTCTTCAAACGCATTGGCCGTCATTGCCACAATCGGCAGGGTTAATGCATCATCCCGGTTCAAAGCCCGAATCGCCTTTGTTGCCTGGTATCCGTCCATAACCGGCATTTGGATATCCATGAAAACCAAATCATAATACCTCTCCACAGATTCCGACACCTTCCGCACCGCTTCCTCTCCGTTATATGCCTCCTCCACCTGGACGCCGCTCTCTTCTATCAGTGTGCGTGCAATCTCCAGATTTATTTCGTTATCCTCTACGAGCAAAACACGTTTTCCATTGAAATCTCCGGCAGTTCCATTGAACATCGGTTTTGGCGCTTCCTCGTCCCCGCTTAGCTTCCTAAGAAGACTGGATATTTTCTCACGGTAAAGAGGCTTGGTAAGACTCGCTGTTGCTCCGCAGCTGCGGGCTTCGCTCTCTAATTCCGCCTGATCGTATGCAGTCAGGACGACCGCAGGAATATCATTTTCCACCGCTTCCCGGATACACCGTGCGGCAACACCCCCATCCATATCCGGCATCTCCAGACCCAGGATCACCAGCCGAATCGGATCCTGCGTATCCTTCGCCTGTAAAACAAAGGAAACGGCCTCCTCCCCAGAGGCGGCAGAACTGGCATGCATTCCCATGTCTTCCAACAGTTCCACCATGCTTTCACTAACCTGCGGGTCGCCGTCCGCAATCAGGCATCGTGCCCCGCTCCATTCGAGGGGGGCAGTCTCCGGTCCTTTTGCCTGCAGCTTCAGCGGAATACTCACGGTAAAGGAAGACCCCTTTCCCAGTTTGCTCTCCACCCGGATACTCCCGTCCATCAAGTCCACCAGGTTTTTGGTAATGGCCATCCCAAGCCCGGTACCGACAATCTTGCTGCTGGTAGTATCCTGTACCCTTTCAAAAGGTTCGAATAGTCTCTTTTGGAACTCCTCGCTCATTCCGATTCCCGTGTCAGAACAGCGGAATATAAAGCTGGAGTATCCGTTGTGACTCTCCTTTACCTGCCGCACATCCACACGTATTTTCCCATCTGAAGGCGTGTACTTCACCGCGTTGCTCAATATATTGATATAAACCTGCCGAATACGGAGAGAATCTCCTATTACTGCTTCGTTCTCCAATACAGCCAGATGCACATCCAGCTTCAGCCGGCATTCTGCCGTCTGCGGCCTGAAAAGTTCAATGACATCCGTTACCAATTCAGCAAAATTAAAAGGCTCCTCTCTGATTGACAATTTCCTGCTCTCTATCTTCGACATATCCAGCACATCGTTGATCAAACTGAGCAGATGCCTGCTGGAAATATCGATCTTTTTCAGGCAGTCCGCCACTCTGTCCGGATCATCCGGATGCGCGGCCGCAATCGCAGCCATCCCAATGACAGCATTCATGGGTGTACGGATATCATGGGACATATTTGATAAGAATTGGCTCTTAGCCACATTGGCGGCCCTGGCGCTTTCTAATGCACTCTTTAAAGTTTGCTGCTGCTGTTCCTCCTCATACCGCTGCTCATCGATCCGCCGGGAAATCAGGATCGCCAGCTTATCCTCGGAATAGGGATTGTCTACCGCAATGATTTGAGTAGAGATCCAATGATACTTCCCATCCGCCAGCAGGTGTTTATATTCCCCGCTGATTTCATCTCTTTCTCCGCCCAGGGCAGCCAGAAGGTATTCGGGTGCGAAACGCTGCTTAAAATGCTCCCGATGATCTTCGTGAATAGACGGCGCCATATCGGCATACAACTCACTGTAAGACTGCTGTCCTCCAATGGAGAGCATAAGTCCCGGCCTGATATACACAAACTTCAGAGTATCATGGGACAGGTTAAGGCTGATGATCAAAGGATACGCATTCGAGATCGCTCCCACCAGTGTTAAACGCTCCTGCAAATCCCTGCGCTTAGCCTCTTCTTCTGCCAATTTTTCCTCGGTAATGTCATGAATGGCAATGATGAATACCGGATGAGCATTTTCATCCAGAGTTTTTTCCACAATCCCGGCCGCCCAAAAGTAAGAATCATCCCTTGTTCTGACCCGGATTTCAAAAACATTCTTATGTCCATTCTCTGCGGCATCCTGAAACAGCTGCACCGCTCTTTCATAATCCTCGGGATATACCATGCTGCGGAGACTCTTCCCTTCCAGGACGTCGTTCGGGGATCCTTTCGGAAATCCCAGAAGGCGTAACCCCTCCTCATTGACCTGCAGAAACCGGTACGGCTCCTCTGATGTCGTTAAGGCAATTCCCTCAGGAACAGCATTATACAGGTGACTGATATACTCCGCCTGATTACGGAGCCTGTGGTTCGCCCGGTTTACATAACGGAAATACAGCAGAACCAGCAGGGCTATTCCCAGGATAATACAGCCAATCAAGGCAAAGGTGCGCATTATAATCTGGCTGGTCTGCTTATTCACAACAGCGGAAGGGATAATGGAAACCAAATACCAGTCAGTATCCAGCTTCAAAGGGATATAGCAGAAAACAGTATTTTCTCCCTGATAGGTAAAGGTGGCCCATCCCGTTTTCCCCTCCTTTAGGGACTGTGTAAAACGCTCCAGCCCGGTGTGGCTGTTTTCAGGTACCTGCAGCATATCAAAGAGATTCTGTACGGTTTTGTTGCTGTTGGGATGAGGCGGCCGGATAAGGACATTGCCTTCTGTATCCAGCACATAAGAAAAGCCTGTGTCCTGATAAAACGAAACAGTAAAAGTGTCGACGATCCGATCCACCTCAAACTCTTTGAGCAAATATCCTTTTGTACCGTCTTTCAGCGTCACCTGCACATACAGGTTAAACACATTGACGCCAGTAACACTGCTGATATGCGGGGCAATAATTCCCTGTTTCCGGTCATTCTTCGCCAGTATTTTCGTTAAGTTTTCATCGATCCCCACATCATCCGGATAGCATGCTGCATTCTCCAGGTACAAGAGGATGCCTGTGTCCACCGCACTGTAATCCCTTAAACATTCGTCCAGTTCGTCGGCCTGCGAACTGGCAAATCCACTTAAATGGGCCGCCACGGTTCCCATTACTTCGTATTCCCCTTGCAGCTGGATCTGCAGCGTGTTGCGCCCCTGCTGGGTACTCTCAAGAATGGAAGCCATCGACTGCTGCCACAGCTGGCTCTGTACTGCCCTTACGAAAAAGGCTGTAATGGTGCTGAGCAAAACGCCTGTAACAAGCGCTGCGGTCACAATCAGCAATTTTGATTTTTTTGGTTCTGTTGCTTCATTCTTTTTCAAGGCATCCTGTCCTCCTCCACCTGCAGATCCATCCAATCCATGACTGTATCCAGCGCTTCCCCCGCAAGCAGCTTCTGTGACGCTTCAGCAGTCAGCTCCCAGATCGGCAGATCCAGCAATGCGTCCGTGCCTATCACCGTACGCCCGCTTCTGTAACAGGACACCAGCGGCAGGATCTCCTGCGCCGGTGACGGATCTGCCCCCTGCAGCGGATTGAATGAAGACTGCTGATCTGCAAATTTTTGTATATTTTCCGCCCTGGTAAAATACTCTACAAATTTCATAGCAGCATCTATATGCCCGCTGCCGGCATTTACGCTCAATTTTGTATCCGGATTGATCACCAGCAGGGAACCGTCCTCTAAAACCGGAAGTGGATGCACCTCAAAGCCGAACTCCGGCTGCATCGCGCTGACGCGCCCGGCCGCCCATGCCCCCGTCAGCATAAAAGGAGACTCTCCCTTGATAAACTCTTTCAGATCATCGGAGGTTTTCTTCGTATCGAGTGCCTTTTCTCCGTCAATATATCCTTTCCGGATAAAACTTTCCACTATGGAGAACCCGGAACTCAGATAATGGCTCAGCGTCTCTTCACCGCTGTTAATCCGAGCAAATACTTCTGCCTGCACCTCTTCCTGATAGATAGAGTAAAATCCGTACCCGATGGCCAGTGTCTTCAGGGAAATGTCATTGTTAGCAATCATCGGTGTAATCCCCCTGTCTTTGAAATAACCGCAGACCGTTTCCCATTCTCCGAGATTCTGAGGCACCTCCTGCCCGTGTTTTCTGAGTAAATCCATGTTACAGTACAGCCCAAACGCCGATACCGTGGTAGGCATCCAGTAGATTTTTCCGTTCTCCTCCATTTGGCTGCGCATCTGCCTGGTATACTCCGGGATCACGCTGAGTGATGACAGATCCGCCACCTGCCCGCTCTGCTGCAACTCCAGCAAGATATCGTGATTTACCATAAAAACGTCGTTTCCCTTGCCGGAAGCCATCCTCTTTCTTAAGGCTTCAAAGTATTCGGTCCCTTTCAGGCTTTCATAGGAAACACGGATATCAGGATTCTCCGTCATGAAACCGGAAATGATCTCCTCTATGACCGTAACATTTTCCGGTTCATACTTATTCCCAAAAAAGGTAATGGTTGTAGTTTCTTCGTCCTGACCATCATAGTTTACTACTCTGCTGTTCTCTATGCATCCGGATAATATACACAATATTAAGGCAGAAAGGATCAGCAGAGCAATCGTTCTTTTTTTCATATCTTCTATCCTTTCGCTCATTTTCCGAATTGACGATCAATAGCATGCACGGGTAATTTCATTTAAACGAAGTAAAAATCCAATATGGACCCCATCCAATATCGAATCATTATACGATGTAACTAAAATTCATGACTGAAATTCTCCATTTAAAAATGTGCAGACATGATCTTCCCACTGACATTCATTATACCATAAACAGCCTTTTTTGCAATGTTTTCCCCTCACGGAAGGCGAGTTTCCGTGGGCTGGATGCGTAACCGTTCAGTCCGTCCTGAACGGTTACATGGTCTCGCAATTATACAGAACAAACATTCGGTTTTTACTGTACATTTTCCAGAACCTCTGCTATAATCATATCTGACACTATGAAAGTATGAAATTCCCAATTATAGGGAATTGTTTATATATGGAGGTATCGGGTTTATGGATCATTTTGAACTTGTATCGGAATACCAGCCCACGGGTGACCAGCCGCAGGCCATTGCCGAGCTGGTGCGTGGGTTTAAAGAGGGCAATCAATTTGAAACTCTGCTCGGCGTTACCGGTTCCGGTAAGACATTTACCATGGCTAACGTGATTCAGGCGCTGAACAGGCCCACTCTGATCATCGCACACAACAAGACTCTGGCCGCTCAGCTTTACGGGGAATTCAAGGAATTTTTTCCTAAAAATGCGGTCGAATATTTTGTAAGTTACTACGATTATTATCAGCCGGAAGCCTATGTTCCCTCATCGGACACATATATTGCCAAGGATTCGGCGATCAATGACGAGATCGACAAGCTCCGCCTGTCCGCCACCATGGCCCTGGCGGAACGTCGGGATGTGATCATCGTAGCCAGCGTATCCTGTATCTATGGACTGGGAAGCCCGATGGACTACCAGAACATGGTGATTTCACTGCGCCCGGGCATGACGCGGGACAGGGATGAAGTCATGGCAAAGCTCATTGAGATTCAGTATGACAGAAATGAAATGGATTTCCACCGCGGCACCTTCCGGGTGCGGGGTGACGTTCTGGAGGTGATCCCTGCTTACTCCGAGGATACCGCGATCCGCATCGAATGGTTCGGGGATGAGGTGGAGCGGATTACCGAGATTGACGTCCTGACCGGAGAGATCAAGGATGAGCTGAAGCACATCGCAATCTTTCCCGCATCCCATTATGTTGTGGACAAAGAGAATATCGCCCGCGCTGTAACCGCTATTGAGGCAGAGCTGGAGGAGCGCGTTAAGGAATTCAAGCGCCAGGATAAGCTGCTGGAAGCACAGCGGATTGCAGAACGCACAAATTTTGATATCGAGATGCTCAAGGAGACCGGATTCTGTTCCGGCATCGAGAACTACTCCCGCCATCTGTCCGGGCTTGCACCGGGGCAGCCGCCCTACACGCTGATCGACTACTTTCCCGATGATTTTATCATCATGATAGATGAGTCCCACAAGACCATTCCTCAGATCGGCGGCATGTACTCCGGTGACCAGTCGCGCAAGTCTACCCTCGTGGACTTCGGATTCCGGCTGCCGTCGGCAAAGGACAACCGTCCGCTCAATTTTGAGGAATTTGAGAGCAAGATCAATCAGGTTTTATTTGTATCTGCCACACCGAGTGTTTATGAGCAAGAACACGAACTGCTTCGGACAGAGCAGGTTATCCGCCCCACAGGGCTGTTGGATCCCGAGGTTACGGTCCGTCCGGTGGAGGGACAGATCGACGATCTGATCGGCGAAGTGAATAAGGAGATTGCAAAAAAGAATAAGGTTCTGGTAACCACGCTGACAAAAAGAATGGCCGAGGACCTGACCGACTATATGCGTGAGGTGGGCATCCGTGTCAAATACCTGCACTCCGATATCGATACCCTGGAGCGTACTGAGATCATCCGTGATATGCGTCTGGATGTATTTGATGTACTCGTGGGCATCAACCTTCTGAGGGAAGGGCTGGATATTCCCGAGATCACACTGGTGGCGATCCTGGATGCGGATAAAGAAGGGTTCCTGCGTTCCGGCACCTCACTGATCCAGACGATCGGCCGTGCAGCACGTAACGCAGAGGGGCATGTCATTATGTACGCGGATACCATAACAGATTCCATGCGGACAGCTATGGATGAGACACAGCGCCGCCGCGAGATACAGATGAAGTACAATGAGGAGCATGGAATCACACCGCAGACGATCCGTAAATCAGTACGTGATCTGATCAGTATTTCCAAGAAAGTTGCCGCAGAGGAGATGCGGATGGAAAAAGATCCGGAATCCATGAGCCGAAAAGAACTGGAAAAATTAATTGCAGACCTGTCAAAGCAGATGAAAAAGGCTGCTGCTGAACTGAACTTCGAATCCGCTGCTGAACTGAGAGACAAGCTGGTGGAACTCAAAAAAGTCCTGAACGATATGGACGACTGACAGATCATTATAAATACATTAGAAGGAACAGGAAGGATTACACATGGGCAAAAAAATGGACGCCAGAAAATACATTAAGATACGCGGCGCAAATGAAAACAACCTGAAAAATATAGATTTGGACATTCCCAGAAATGAGCTGGTCGTACTGACCGGTCTCAGCGGCTCCGGGAAGTCCTCTCTTGCATTTGATACAATTTACGCGGAAGGCCAGCGCAGATATATGGAATCACTGTCCTCCTATGCAAGGCAATTTCTCGGCCAGATGGAAAAACCGAATGTGGAGAGTATTGAAGGACTCTCTCCTGCAATTTCCATCGACCAGAAATCAACCAATCACAATCCCCGTTCTACAGTCGGAACCGTAACGGAGATCTACGACTATTTCCGACTTCTCTACGCGCGCATCGGTATCCCCCACTGTCCCAAATGCGGCAAAGAGATTATGAAGCAGACCGTGGACCAGATGGTGGATCAGGTCATGAACCTGCCCGAGGGAACAAAAATACAGCTTATGGCCCCGGTGGTCAGGGGCCGAAAGGGAACCCATGCCAAGCTCCTGGAACGTGCAAAAAGGAGCGGCTACGTGCGTGTACGCATCGACGGAAACCTCTATGAATTATCCGAGGAGATTACCTTGGATAAGAATATTAAACATAACATTGAGATAATCGTGGACCGCCTTGTCGTAAAATCCGGTATTGAGAAGCGCCTGACAGATTCTGTGGAAAGCGTACTGAGCCTTGCAGAAGGCCTGCTGACTGTCGATATCATCGGCGGAGAAGCAATGAATTTCAGCCAGAGCTTTGCCTGCCCGGACTGCGGAATCAGCATTGAAGAGATTGAGCCGAGAAGCTTCTCCTTCAACAATCCCTTCGGCGCATGTCCGGTGTGCTTCGGCCTGGGATATAAGATGGAATTTTCTGAGGACCTGATCATCCCCAATCCATCGCTCAGTATCAGCGAGGGGGCCATCACAGTCATCGGCTGGCAGTCCTGTACGGACAAATCCAGTTTTACCAGAGCGATTCTGGATGCGCTCTGCAAAGAATATAAGTTTGATCTGGATACTCCCTTTGAAAAGTATCCAAAGAAAGTGCATGACATCCTAATCCACGGAACAAACGGAAAATCTGTAAAGGTATATTATAAAGGGCAGCGCGGAGAAGGCGTCTACGATGTGGCCTTTGAAGGACTTCTGAAAAATGTGGAGCGCCGTTACCGCGAAACGGGATCCGACTCTATGAAGGCAGAGTATGAAACCTTTATGAATATTACCCCCTGCTCCGAGTGCGGAGGGCAGCGTCTGAAAAGGGGGGCTCTGGCCGTTACTGTAGGCGGTCAGAATATCGCCGCCGTTACCGCTCTGTCCATCAATAAACTGCAGAAGTTCCTTCAGGAGCTGCAGCTCACCGAGACACAGCTGCTGATCGGCGGGCAGATACTGAAGGAAATCAAGGCCCGGATCCAGTTTCTGATGGATGTGGGGCTGGATTATCTGACACTGGCAAGGGCAACCGCCACTTTATCCGGCGGAGAGGCCCAGAGGATCCGCCTGGCTACCCAGATCGGCTCCGGCCTGGTAGGCGTCGCCTACATTCTGGATGAGCCAAGCATCGGGCTGCATCAGCGGGACAACGATAAGCTTCTCGGCACACTGAAGCACCTCAGGGATCTGGGCAACACTCTAATTGTCGTAGAGCACGATGAAGACACCATGCTGGCTGCCGACTGCATCGTGGACATCGGCCCAGGCGCAGGCGAACACGGCGGAGAAGTGATCGCCGTCGGAACCGCACAGGAAATCATGAAAAACAAGAACTCCATCACCGGAGCCTATCTGAGCGGCAAGATCAAAATACCGATTCCCGAAAAAAGAGAACAGCCTGCCGGATACCTCAGAATTATCGGTGCACAGCAGAATAACCTGAAAAATATTGATGTAGACATTCCACTTGGAATTATGACATGTGTGACCGGTGTTTCCGGTTCGGGTAAGAGTTCTCTTGTGAACGAAATCCTTTATAAAAAATTGGCAAAGGAACTCAACCGTGCAAGGACAATCCCGGGGAAACACAAGCGCATCGAAGGATTGGATCAGGTCGATAAAGTAATCGACATCGATCAGTCCCCGATCGGACGTACTCCCCGTTCCAATCCTGCAACTTATACCGGAGTCTTCGATCTGATCCGAGATCTGTTTGCTTCAACCCCCGATGCCAAGGCGCGCGGCTACAAAAAGGGGCGTTTCAGCTTCAACGTCAAGGGCGGACGCTGTGAGGCCTGCAGCGGCGATGGGATCCTGAAGATCGAGATGCATTTCCTTCCGGACGTATACGTTCCCTGCGAAGTTTGCGGCGGCAAGCGCTACAACCGCGAGACTCTGGAAGTTAAATATAAAGGAAAGACCATCTATGACGTCCTCAATATGACCGTAGAGGAAGCCCTGCAGTTCTTCGAGCATGTTCCAAGCATCCGTAGAAAGATGGAGACCCTCAACGATGTGGGCCTTTCCTACATCCGCCTGGGACAGCCTTCAACGGAATTATCGGGCGGCGAAGCCCAGCGGATTAAACTGGCGTCCGAACTGAGCAGACGCAGCACAGGAAAGACAGTCTACATCCTGGACGAACCAACAACCGGCCTCCACTTTGCCGATGTCCACAAACTGACAGAAATCCTAAGGCGGCTCTCCGGTGACGGCAACACCGTCATCGTAATCGAACACAACCTGGATGTCATCAAAACTGCCGATTATATCATCGATATAGGACCGGAAGGGGGCGACAAAGGCGGAACCGTAGTCGCAACCGGAACACCGGAAGAAATCGCTGAGAATCCGCAATCCTACACAGGTAAATATATCAAAGGAGTGCTGAATCGGGATTGAGGGATTGCGGTAAAGGGGCCGCAGACGGGAAAGGCGGCTGGGAATGGGTCTACGGATATATAATCTATAGGTTATTATCACTTTATTGTATGTTTCTTACCGAGCATTCAGGCAACATCCGCTGCTCCCGTTCTGATTTTCTCCCGAGGAGGGATGATTTTCCGACCGGCCGGATGCACCAGCTGTCTGGAATCGCGGCAGTCCTCTTCGGGATGCTTCTTTGCGGTGTTACAGCCGCTACATCAAAATGAAAGCCAGCATATGGACTAATCGCAGGACTTCCAGTCCTGCGATTAAGCCGACTCAAGCGGGTATGCATCGGCATACCCGTGTTTGTCGGCGGTGTCCATCATGCTGGCTTTCATTTTGATTAGCGGCTGTTACGCCGCAAAGCCGCATCCCAAAGAGGACTGCCGCGATTCCAGACAGCGTCCCCCCCATCCGTTCGTTAAAAACCTCACTCCCTAAACAAATGTGATTGATGCGTCTTTTGGGAGTGCCAGTTTACATTCTACTTCGATGCATTTGATGATTCCTGCTATGGCAGGACAAGATGCATGGCCCGGAAGTTTTTCTGCTGCATAATCGTAGAGCGGGCCGGTCCCTGGTTTTCCAAGACAGACTTCGTAGGCGTCCCATGTATCACCTAATTCTTCTGTCATTTTATTGATGGATTCGCAGCCAGATGTAATCTTTACCTGTACTTCCATCCCGTCCTCTGAAGTTGCTTCTACCTGTGTGTCAAGTCCGCATGGGCCTGGCTGAATTAATACCTTTGTCATAGTAACGCCTCCATTTTCTTTATATGTAATTGTAATACAACTATTATAGGCCTGGAATCACCGGGAAGTCAATTCTTATTATGGTTCATGGGAAGGGGAATTTGCTTCCTGGTTTTCCCCTGTCATATCGTATCATTCCATGTTATAATATTACCGCTGTTTATAACTCTTCAGAAGTACAAACGGTACTGCTGTATTTATTTTAAATATAATTAACTGCTTAGTTAGGGGAATTCATAGAATGAAAAAAGGAATTGACTTGTTAAATGGCCCCATAGCCGGGTCGCTGGCCAGACTGGCCCTTCCCATTATGGGGACTTCGCTGATTCAGATGGCCTATAATCTGACCGATATGCTCTGGATCGGACGGATTGGCAGTAATGCCGTGGCAGCCGTTGGGGCGGCCGGCATGTATATCTGGCTTTCCGCCGGATTTACCATGCTTGCAAGGATGGGGGGACAGGTGCTTACGGCCCAGTCTCTGGGCGCCGGAAAAGAGGAAAAGGCGGTACAGTATGCCACTGCTTCCCTGCAGATGGGACTGCTCTTCGGACTTCTCTACGGCGTGATATCCGTGATATTTAATAGACCACTGATTGGCTTTTTCCGCCTCAACAGCCCGGAAGTGATTCTGGATGCCCGCTGGTACCTGGCGGTCACCTGTGGAGGAATTGTATTTAACTTTATCAATCAGATTCTCACAGGGCTTCTGACGGCCATGGGAAACAGTATGATCACATTCTGGTCCACAACGATCGGGCTTGTGATCAATCTGGTCCTAGACCCGGTTCTGATATTCGGGCCTGGGCCGCTGCCCCGTCTCGGCGTTAAGGGGGCCGCTGCAGCTACTGTTTTTGCACAGATAATGGTGTTCTCAATCTATCTCCTGCGTATACGGAGGGATGCTCTGATCTTTTCAAAAGTCCGTATTCTGCAGCGGCCTGCCGTAAACCGCATGAAGGAAATTCTGCTTGTGGGTCTTCCCGCTTCCGTCCAGAATTTGATTTTCACCGGCATCTCCATGCTGATTGCGAGAATGATCGCAGGCTGGGGCGATGCAGCCGTTGCAGTCCAGAAAGTCGGCAGCCAGATCGAATCCATCTCCTGGATGACCGCGGAGGGATTTGGCAGTGCAGTCAATGCATTTACCGCGCAGAATTATGGCGCCGGCAAAAACGACCGTGTCAGAAAAGGCTACTTCAGCGCACTCAAAATCATGTGCACCTGGGGTCTTTTTACGACGCTTGCGCTCCTTCTTTTCCCGGAAATCCTGTTCCGCGTCTTCATCCCGGAAGCAGACATCCTCCCAATGGGCACAGACTACCTGCGCATTCTGGCTGTCTCACAGCTTTTTATGTGCACAGAGGCCGCATCCGCCGGAGCATTCCAGGGACTAGGCAGAACACTGCCGCCATCTCTGATCGGAATCATATTCAACACACTTCGGATTCCACTGGCAGCCGTCCTCTCGGCCAGCCTGCTGAAACTCAATGGAATCTGGTGGAGTATCAGCATCTCCAGCGTCCTGAAAGGCATCATTCTGCCCATCTGGCTGATGCTCTGCATGTACAGCCTGCACCACGTAAAAAAGAGCGGAAAACGCCGAAACGGCTTGTAAAACCATCTGCTTCCCGTCACACTCTCCTGTCTTATCAATATACTGATTATATAAGAAAGAGAAGGAGTGTATCAATATGAGACCAAATTGTTGTCCACCGCCAATTCCACCATGTCCGCCCGAACCGCCCGGGGAAAGTATCAATTTTTATGCCCAGTACGGCGTACAGTCCAGTCCGCCGTCAGGTTCAAACCTGCCTCTGATCCCCATTTTCCAGGAGGGCACTCAGATACACCTAAACGGAAACACCGAAATCATTCTGCCCCCCGGCTATCTATACCTAATAAACTATCTGCTCCTGGCCACCACAGAGCCAGACAATTACATGCAGATCGTTCCCAGAATCAACGGAACCCTGCAGCTGCTTTATTCCTTCCTTGCCCCCGCAGGCAGCGGCTCCCGCAACACCTCCGCCGCCGGAAGCTTCACCACCAACGCAGCAGCAGCCGAAGAAGCCCGCCTATCCTTCAGCCTGACCTACCCTCCGGAAGTAAGAAACATAGACATCTCCGGAGCCATATCCATAACCCCACTAATAAAAATTTCCACCCAAAGCACCTAATTCTTCAAATACGAGAACATAAAAACAATTTTAACCCCCATCCGTTTAAACCACCTCCTGATCCGTCGCACCGCCTCACCGGATGCGCCCAGCCTGCCAGCGGTTTTGGTATCAGGCACAGGGGAAGTGTGTGCTGGTTTTACAGGCATAGAATAAGCTTAGCGCAGCTAGAGAGAAAACGGCCGGATTTTATGGATGACATTTGATTCACAAAATCAAATGTCATTGAAGGCTGAGCTGCGCTGTCATCAGACAGCGCAGTGAATCCTTCATGTTCCATAAAATCCGGCCGTTTTCTCTCTAGCTGCGCTTAGCGAATGGACAGCCAGTAAAACCAGCACACACTTCCCCTGTGCCTGATACCAAAACCGCTGGCAGGCGGACCTCCACCCCTACTCCCGCAGCCCCAGAACCCCCTCCACGAGTATCTTTACATCATCGAATATATAATCAAAAGCCCCAGCCTGGCACATGTTTATCAGTACCATTCCGACCGGAACCGCCAGGATCAGCCCGAGCACGCTGCTCACCTTGTATCCAATATAGAGCAGCAGCAGCGTCACAAGCGGATTCAGTCCCATGCTGTCTCCTACCAGTTTCGGCTGCAGAAGCTGACGCACCAGCTGGGTGATCACATAGATCACAAGCAGCGCCACCGTCATCTTGTAATCCCCCGTTAGGAGCTTATACAAGGCCCACGGTATCATGGCTGTGCCCGTACCAAAAAAGGGCAGGAAGTCCAGGAATGCGATTAGAAACGCAATCAGAATGGCGTAATGTACACCGAACATCCCCAGTCCTGCAAACAGGATAAGAAATACGATTCCCATGATCTTGAACTGCGCCTTGAAATATCCGCCCACCGCATATTTCAGATTGTCCATGACAAGGCTCATCCGCTTTTCCACCGATGGAGGGGAAACTTTTTTCAGCCATAGGATCACTTCTTCTCTCTGAACCGTGAAAAAATAGGCCGACATCATCGCCACAATAAAGGCTATCAGATAGGACGGCAGACTCTTTGCAAAGTTGCCCGCTGCAGTTACCGTCGGCTGGCTGATCTTAGTCACCAGCTCGCCCATCGACTGATCCAGATTTGCAACAACAGCATTCCAGCCGTTTTGTATCCCCGCAGGAAGCTTCGAGAATACTCCCGACAGTGTGCTCCCAATCTCGCGGAGGCCTTCCTCCAGCTGGGCGTAAAGATCCGGAAAATTTTTAATCAGATCCCCGATCTCCGCAGATACTTTACTGACGGCAAAGTAAATAAGCAGTACGATCAATGCCAGCACTACGATTACAATCAGGGCCGAACCCAGTTTTTTCACAATCTTCAGTCTTTTCTCCAGCCAGTTCACTACGGGCGTGGCAATCGCCGATATGATCCAGCCAATGACAAACGGCATAAAAAATCCGATTGATTTTATTCCAATAAACACAAAAGCCGCTGTCGCCGCAAGACTAAAAACAAGGCTTACAGCGACCTGCCAGTACGGCCGTCTGTTCTCCATATCTACTCCACCTCTGCTCTGTCTAAATACTCGCTTTCTATAAGCTCCCAAATCTCATCTCTGCCCTGTTTTGTGGTTGAGGAGAACGGTATAATCTTCGTCCCTGGAACCAGGTCAAGGCCCTCTCTCACCATTTTCACATGCTTCTGAATCTGGCTTCTCTTTAGTTTATCCAGCTTTGTGGCAATGATGATCGGCTGGAATCCCTGTTCCACGATCCAGCTGTACATCATCTTATCGTTAGCAGAAGGCTCATGCCGGATATCGATCAGCAGAAAAATAGCCTTCAGCTGGGTGGATCCATTCAGATAACGCTCGATCAGCTTTCCCCACTGTACCTTTTCCTTTTCTGAGACTTTTGCGTAACCATAGCCCGGCAGGTCTACAAGATACATCTCTTCGTTGATATTATAAAAATTAATCGTCTGTGTTTTACCCGGTGTAGCGGATATTCTCGCATAGGATTTCCGGTTCATCAGCGCATTGATCAGCGAAGATTTCCCTACATTAGATTTCCCTGCGAACGCGATCTCCGGCTTGTCATTGTCCGGAAGCACGCTTGTGATCCCGCAGACTGTCTCCAAATTAATGCTTTTGATTACCATTTTTATTCTCCTGTCTGCGGTTTATCCCCGCTCGTCTCCCCGGTCAGGGCCGCCTTCAGTACCTCATCCATACTTTCAACGGGCAGGATTTCCAGGCCCTTCGTGATCTCGGTGGAAAGGCCATCCACATCTATTTTATTTTCTTTTGGAATCAGCACCGTCTTGATCCCCGCGTTTTTCGCCGCAAGCAGTTTCTCCTTCAGTCCCCCTATCGGGAGCACCCGGCCGCGCAGCGTCACTTCCCCGGTCATGGCCAGATCTGCGCGGACTTTCTGTTCCGTAATGGCAGAAAGCATAGCCGTTGCCATAGTAATTCCTGCGGAAGGGCCGTCTTTGGGAACCGCCCCCTCCGGAATGTGTACATGGATATCGTGCTTTTCGAAGAAATCCTCTGCAATCTGATACCGCCTGCTGATGGAACGAATATAGCTGATCCCTGTTCGCGCCGATTCCTTCATCACATCACCCAGTTGCCCTGTCAGCATAATCTCGCCATTTCCGGGCATGACGTTCACTTCAATCTGAAGCGTGTCTCCGCCCACACTTGTCCAGGCCAGGCCGCGTACAATACCGATCTCGTCCGAAGCATTTGCCATCTGATACGTATATTTTTCTTTTCCGAGATATTTATGAATATTCTTCTCTGTTATCGTGATCTTATTCTTGTTTACTGTCAGTATTTCCTTGGCAGCCTTTCTGCAGATATTCCCGATCTCCCTCTCCAGCTGTCTGACACCGGCTTCCTTCGTATAGTTGCGTGCCATCTTCCAGATCGCATGCTTACTGAAAGTCAGCTGCTCCTCTTTTAATCCGTGTTTCTCCAGCTGTTTTGGAATCAGATGCTCTATGGCAATGTGGAGCTTCTCATTCTCCGTGTAGCTGCTCACTTCAATCACTTCCATACGGTCCAGAAGCGGCCTTGGTATGGTCTGCAGCGTATTTGCCGTCGTAACAAACAGCACTTCTGACAGATCCATCGGCACCTCCAGATAATGGTCCCTGAACTTGCTGTTCTGCTCGCTGTCCAGTACTTCCAAGAGAGCGGAAAATGTATCCCCCTTATAATCGGTGCTTACCTTGTCGATCTCGTCAAGCAGCATAACCGGATTTTTCACGCCCGCAGTCTTCATCCCATTCGCGATTCTGCCGGGCATGGCTCCCACATATGTCTTTCTATGACCGCGGATCTCGGCCTCATCCCGCACACCGCCCAGGGAAATTCTGACATAAGGCTTTTTCAGCGCTCTTGCAAGGGACTTTGCAATCGAGGTCTTACCGGTTCCCGGGGGGCCCACCAGACACAGAATCGGGCTTTCTCCCTTTTTAGTCAGGGAGCGCACTGCAAGAAATTCCAGCACTCTCTCCTTCACCTGCTCCAGACCATAATGATCCTCATCCAGCACTTTCCGGGCGAATACGATATCTCCGCTGTCTTTTACCGACTTATTCCACGGCATTTCCAGCAGCGTCTCGATGTAGGTCCTGATAACGCCGCTTTCTGCAGGACTGTTCAGGGAACTTTTAAAACGGCTGATTTCCTTCGCCAGCTTCTCTTTCACTTCCTTGGGAGCCTTCAGTCCCTTCGCCGCTTTTTCAAACTCCTCTGCATCCGTGAGGGTTGTATCGTCCCCCAGTTCCTCCCGGATTAGTTTTAACTGTTCCCGGAGAATATATTCCCTTTGGTGTTTATCCACCCGCTCCTTTACTTTCATCTGGATCTCTTCTTTAAGGTTCATGATCTGTATTTCATTCACCAGTTTAAAGGCCAGCGCCTCGTAACGCTTCCAAAAATCGGTTTCATTTAGAATCTCCTGAAGATCTGTATAGAACAGCGGAGTATTGGCCGCGATCTCATCGACCAGCTTTTTCAGCCCCTTGATCTCCAGAACCTGTGCCACTGATTCTTTGGACATCTTCCCGCTCTTTGCAGCAAAGTCCACAAACATATCTTTAAGGCCGCGCTCCATGGCCTGTGCATTCAAATCATCCCTAATCAGCACATCGGATTCGTCCATAACATCCACTTCCGCGCGCAGATAGGGATCCTCGTATTCGATCTTCTGCAGGACGCCTCTCGTCTCCCCGGAAACGAGTACCCGCATGATATGCTTCGGCAGCTTAATAATTTGTTTGATCGTTCCTACGGTTCCTACTTCATAAAGATCCTCCTGCTTTGGATTTTCAGTTTCCAGATCTTTCTGTGTTATCATGAAAATCTTCTGATCTTCTACCATAGCCTCCTGGATCGCCGCTATTGAACGCTGGCGGCTAACATCAAAATGCACCACCATCTCCGGCATGATAGTCATACCACGCAGCGCAACCATCGGAAGGCTCTGTTTTTCACTTTTCATATTATCTCCTCCACCCACAATACTGCCTTATCGGCTTTTTATGTGCATGTGAAAAGGCGGATACATGGTATACCACTGCACCCGCCTGTCTTTCTTATGCACTCTCCGATGCCAGGAACGATCTGCGTTCTTCTCCATCGCATTCATACAATGGTTTTCCCGTCCCTTTCACCACTTCTTTTGTGATACGGCATCCTTTGATCGTATCATCAGACGGCACCTTAAACATGGTGTCCATCATAATATCTTCCATGATCGCCCTAAGGCCTCTGGCTCCCGTCTTTCTTGCAAAAGATGTCTCTGCGATTGCGTAGAGAGCATCCTCATCAAAGTCAAGCCTAACGCCGTCTAATTCCAGCAGCTTCTGATACTGCTTCACAATTGCACTCTTCGGCTCTGTCAGTATCCGGATCAGGGCCTCTTCATCCAGCATATCCAAAGTCACCGTCACAGGCAGACGTCCGACAAGCTCCGGTATAAGGCCAAACTTTACCAGATCCTGCGGCAATACCTGATGCAGCAGCACATCCACATTGTATTCATGCTTGGATGCAATCTCCGCATTGAATCCAATTGACTTCTTATCGATACGGGTCTCGATCATCTTATCGATCCCCTCAAAAGCTCCGCCGCAGATAAACAGGATGTTAGTCGTGTCTATCTGAATCAATTCCTGATGGGGATGTTTTCTCCCACCCTGAGGGGGAACCGATGCAACAGTACCCTCAATTATTTTCAAGAGTGCCTGCTGTACTCCCTCACCGGATACGTCGCGTGTGATGGACGGATTTTCAGATTTTCTTGTAATTTTATCGATCTCATCGATATAGATGATGCCGTGCTCTGCGCGGGCAATGTCTCCGTCTGCAGCCTGAATCACCTTCAGAAGGATATTCTCAACATCCTCTCCCACATAACCGGCCTCAGTCAATGCCGTGGCATCCGCAATAGCAAATGGTACATTCAGAATCTTCGCAAGAGTCTGGGCAAGCAGCGTTTTCCCGCAGCCAGTCGGCCCAAGCATCAGTATATTACTCTTTTGCAGCTCCACTCCTAAATCCTGCTCTGCCATAATCCGCTTGTAATGATTATATACAGCTACTGAAAGGACTTTCTTTGCTTCATCCTGTCCGATTACGTACTCGTCCAGAAATGCCTTTATCTCCTCCGGCGTCAGAAGATTAATATCATCAAACGCTCTTATCTCATCGTATTCGAATTCTTCCTCAATAATCTCGGCACACACGTCAATGCACTCATCACAGATATATGCCCCGTTCGGACCTGCGATCAGCTTACGCACCTGCGCCTGCGTCTTATTACAGAAAGAACATCTAACTGTATCATCGCTTACTTTTCCTGCCATAATGCTTTTCACCTCATATTGCCCTTAATGACTGGCAATTACCTCATCTATTAATCCATACTCCTTAGCCTCCAGAGCCGACATATAATTGTCCCTCTCCGTATCGACCTTGATCACGTCCAGGCTCTGTCCGGTGTTCTCGGCCAGTATCTGGTTCAACTTCTGACGTGTCTTCAGAATATGCTCTGCTACGATCTGAATCTCTGTCGCCTGTCCCTGTGCTCCGCCTGACGGCTGATGAATCATAATCTCGGCGTTAGGAAGCGCAAAGCGTTTGCCCTTCTTGCCGCCTGACAGCAAAAACGCCCCCATGCTTGCCGCCATACCGATACACACGGTAGAAACGTCGCACTTGATGTACTGCATGGTGTCGTAGATTGCCATTCCTGAGGTTACAGAACCGCCAGGGCTGTTGATGTACAGCTGGATATCCTTATCCGGGTCCTCCGCTTCCAAAAAGAGAAGCTCTGCAACAATTACGCTTGCCGACACATCATTTACCTCTTCTCCAAGGAAAATGATTCTTTCTTTTAATAATCTTGAGTATATGTCGTAGGAACGTTCTCCACGGCTCGTCTGCTCAATGACATAAGGTACTAAACTCATTGATGTCCCTCCTAATAATTATTGAATACGGACTGCCCGGATTGTACCGGGCAAGTCACCGGGTTATCTCTGCTCAGCCATAAAGCCCATTGATTTACTCTTCCACAGCAGAAGCTACCAGCAGTTTAATGGCTTCCTGTACGGCAAGGCCATCCTCCATCTGCTTCTTTTCGTTCTCTCCCATGAATCCTCTGAGTTTCTCAACTTCCATCTCATAAGCATCCGCCATCTTCTGCAGTTCTTCCTGCAGACGTTCCTCGGATGTTTCAAGATTCTCAGCTTCTACGATTGCTTCCATAACCAGTTTCGTCTTAATGCGTTTCTCTGCCTCCGGCCTTAATTCCGCAAGCATCCCCTCTTTTGACACACCTGTAAACTGAAGGTACTGCTCCATGCTCAGGCCCTGCTGCTGTATGCGCTGTTCTAATTCTCCCAGGATCTCTCTCATCTTCAACTGGATCATCGCTTCCGGAATGTCCACCTGCGCATTCTCTGCAGCCATATCAATGACTTGATTCTCTTTCTTTTCTTTTCCTTCGCGCTCTTTGCGCTCTTTGATCTTTTTCTTTACTTCTGCCTTATAGTCCTCCAGTGTCTCACACTCGGATACTTCAGAAGCAAACTCATCGTCCAGTTCCGGAAGTTCCTTTGCCTTGATTGCATGTACTGTACATTTAAATACAGCATCTTTTCCGGCAAGTTCTGCTGACTGATATTCCTCCGGGAATGTCACATTGACTTCCATCTCTTTGCCGATCTCAGCGCCGATCAACTGTTCCTCGAATCCCGGGATAAAAGATCCGGATCCGATTACCAGCGGATAATCCTGTGCCTTTCCACCTGGGAATGCCACTCCGTCAACAAATCCTTCAAAATCCAGAGTGATCTGGTCGTTATCTTCCACTGCGCGGTCTGTCACATCAACTGTTCTCGCATTGCGCTCGCGCTCTTTGTCGATCTCTTCATCGATCTCTTTTGCGGTAACCCTGGTAGATATCTTATCTACCTTTAATCCTTTATATTCGCCAAGGGTCACTTCCGGCTTTACTGCTACTTCTGCAGTAAAGATAAATGGCTTTCCCTTTTCCAGCTGTACAACATCGATCTCCGGTGGTGTCACAAGCTCCAGCTCGCACTCATCAAAAGCTTTTGCGTAGGCTTCCTGAACCAGCTTGTTTGCCGCATCATCATAGAACACTTCCGGTCCGTACATCTTCTCAACCATCTGTCTCGGCACTTTTCCTTTGCGGAAACCAGGCATGCTGATCTGATTGCGCTGTTTTAAGTATGATGCCTGGAGAGCCTGCTCCACTTCCTCGGCCGGAACTTCGATTGTAAGTTTCGCCATATTATGTTCTAACTTTTCTACCTGTAAACTCATTTTTTATCTTCCTCCTTGATTCGTACCATTCGTCATGCAGTTTTGTATCAGTCAGGCGGTTCCGCCTTTCGGTTCACACCCTTCGGACGTGCACAGTCACGGTTCCGTACCTGATAATATACATTCACAGTCATTAAAGGAGTATAGCACATTCGTCAGTAAATTTCCAGTACTTTTTACTCGTTATTCCTTATTTTTAGGGGTTTTTTAAGCCTTTCGGACACTTTTTATCCAAATATGATTGACGCTCTGACTTCGTCTGACTTTTCAGCCCCGTACAGTATGGAAATCAATTCCAGAGAAAATGAAATTGCAGTACCCATTCCACGGCTTGTTATGATGTTTCCATCCACTGCCACAGGCGTCCGTACCACTTCCGCGCCGGTCAGTTCCTTCTCTTTTGAGGGGTAGGAACATGCCCTGCGTCCTTTCAGAAATCCAAGTCCTCCCAAAATACTCGGCGCCGCACAGATTGCCGCAATATATTTTTCTCTGCCGTAAAAGTCCTTTAGAAGCCCATTCAGCCCCGGATGTTCCTGGAGATGCACTGTCCCCGGCATGCCTCCCGGCAGTACCAGCATATCTGTCCCGGCGAAGTCTGCCTCCTCAAACAGCGTATCCGCCTCCACCTTGATTCCGTGGGCGCCGCTGATCACAGAGCGTCCGGTTACGGATACTGTTTCGACGGCAGCCCCCGCCCTCCGGAGCAGATCCACAACGGTGAGTCCCTCGATTTCTTCAAAGCCGTCCGCCAGAAATACTTTCACATCCTTCATCACTGATTCCTCCTTCAAATTACGCTTTACTGTCTGCATTTTCAGCACAATTTCAGTGTATCAAATGAAGTCAGGAAATGCAATGGTTTACAATTTATACGCGCAGTATTATGATAATAAAAAAATGATAAGGAGCACTTTATGGAAATCGAACGCAAATATCTGATCGATAAAGACAACATTCCCTGCTGCCTGGAAGAATATCCAAGCCGGCAGATCGAGCAGGGCTATCTCTGCACAGAACCCGTGGTGCGCATCCGGAGAGACAACGAAGAATATGTACTCACCTACAAATCAAAAGGGCTGATGGTACGCGAGGAATACAACCTCCCCCTGACGTCAGAGGCCTATCAGCACCTGAAAGCAAAAATAGACGGACGGCTGATCCGTAAGACACGCTATATGCTGCCGCTGGACAACGGACTTACCATTGAGCTGGATCTTTTTCACGGCGATCTGGCGCCGCTGATTCTGGCTGAAGTTGAATTTCCGGATAAGGAAACCGCCGTCTCCTTCCAGGCGCCATCCTGGTTCGGCGAGGATGTCACCTTCTCCTCCAGGTACCACAACAGCACATTAAGCAGATAAAACAGGTGGCAACGAAAAGTTGCTTTTCACATCAAATATACGTTTCGTGGCAACAATATCTATTTGCAGGAAAAATTGCTATAATTTATGAAGATTTCAATTTCCCTGTGAATGGAGGTGTCGCATTGGCCAATATACAACTGGTTAAAAACTTGAAGCGTTACAGAACGGCCCGCAAATTGACTCAAAAAGAACTTGGTAAAATGCTGAACATCTCCCGGCAGGCATATTCAAATTATGAAACCGGCAAAAGAACGCCGGATTTAGATCTGCTCCTTAAAATCGCACAGATTTATAACATCACACTGGACGATCTGATTAAACATCCCTACAGGGCAGACGGCATAATCCATGAAGATAAAGGACCGTTTCGACCAGGAATAGAACTCCTGACTGGTAACACCATATATCTTTCAGAAGAAGAGGTCGCAATTGTCCTGGGCGTTCGGAATGCAGGTGAAGACGTAAAAACAGTAATCAAAAGGCTGCTTGCTGAATAGTGGAGGGTATGCGGACGCCGGAGGAGATGGGAATATGGCCTGGCTGAGGGCTACCGGCGGCGGTAAGCGCCCCTAATCAAAAAGAGCATTGAAATATTGGACACCGCTGACATTCGCGTGAATGTCGATGCATTCACACTGCAGGTCAGCTCGCCTGCAGGGCTTGTGGCCCTGCAGGCGGTCCATATTTCAATGCTCTTTTTGATGAAGGGGCGCTAACCGCCGCCTATATGCCCTCAGCCAGGCCATATTCCCATCTCCTCCGGCTGGTTCATCATATCAGTACAACTCTATTCCCCGAGAGGGACTTCAGGACGGGAGCTGCGGATGTGAAACGGCGGCGCGGTAAGGGCAGCCCATCGGAGATAATGGAAAGTCCTGCAATCGTATCCTAAACGACTTGACATTCTGCTCTTACTCCAGCCATATCCACTACACAATCCCAGTCCCATACGCCTCTCCCAAAAAGGCCCCCATTCGAACCTCCCCTTTGATGCGCCCAGCTTTCCTGACCAGGAAGAAGTCCGGCCCGTGTGTGTGCGGTGCTGTGCGGGAGGACGGATGAGGACGGAGGGCGTGTCTGCCGTTTTTACCGGCATAGAGCGCGCATACCAGCAGTTAGAAGAAAAGCAGAGAATTGCAGGGAACTGCTGGTATGCGCGCTCTATGCCGGTAAAAACGGCAGACACGCCCTCCGTCCTCATCCGTCCTCCCGCACAGCACCGCACACACACGGGCCGGACTTCTTCCTGGTCAGGAAAGCGCCCCTTTCGATCTTACTCCGCCAGTCCGAATCTGTCGTGTACTGCTATCATGGCTCTTTCTACGTCGTTTTCTTCGATCAGCACGGTGATCCGCACTTCGGACGTGGATATCATGTTGATATTTACACCTGCGTTGAACAGCGCCTCGAACATTTTTGCTGCCACACCCGGGTTGCTCATCATGCCCGCACCGACGATGGAGATTTTGGCCACGTTGTCTTTGTGTTCGATGGCCTGGATCGTTAACTCTTCTTTATTGTCACTCAAGATACTAAGCGTTTCTTCCAGGTCGTCCTGTGCAACGGTAAAGGAGATGTCTTTTGTCCCCTCACGTCCTACAGACTGAAGGATGATATCCACATTGATCCCCTTCCTTGCCAGTGTGTTGAATATTTTAAATGCCACGCCGGGCTTATCGTCTACACCGATCACGGAAACTCTGGATGTATTTTTGTCGGAAGCAACTCCGCTGATTAACATTTTCTCCAATTTCACTACCTCCTTGACTACCGTTCCTTCATTTCTGTTCAGACTGGAACGTACGACCAGCTGTACACCGTATTTTTTGGCCATCTCCACGGAACGGTTGTGGAGCACTCTCGCCCCCAGTGACGCGAGCTCCAGCATCTCATCATAACTGATGGCATCCAGTTTCCTCGCATTCGGCACGATCCGCGGATCGGCAGTGTATACGCCGTCCACATCCGTATAGATCTCGCAGGCATCCGCGTGAAGTGCAGCCGCAATGGCTACCGCGGTGGTGTCTGAACCGCCTCTGCCAAGTGTTGCATAATCCTCGTATTTATTCACGCCCTGAAAGCCTGTGACAACCACTATTTTTCTGGAATCCAGTTCGTGGCGTATTCTTTCGGATTCTACCCGTTTAAACCTGGCATTGCCGTAAGCAGATGTGCAGTGCATCCGTACTTGGAATGCATTCAGTGAGACGGCCGGCACTCCCAGCGAGTTGACGGCCATGGCCAGTAGCGACGCTGAGACCTGCTCTCCCGTTGTAAGCAGCATATCCATCTCTCTTTTCGACGGTTCTGCAGTGATTAACTTTGCTTTTTCTATGAGTTCATCCGTTGTGTCCCCCATTGCAGACAAGACAACGATCACGTCGTTTCCTTTTCTGTATTCTTCAATACAGCGCTCAGCCACGCGGAAAATGCATTCCCTGTCCGCAACTGAACTTCCCCCAAATTTTTTAACTATCAGCATGTTGTCCTCCTGGTTTCTGACCGGCTGCGCATTATTTCTGCTCAAAAAGATGGGAAATCAACGTGTGTCCCACTTCTTCAGTTATTCCGCTGCTACGAGCACTTTCTTCGTCGTAGGAAGCCAGGCCCTGCACCGCATTTCTGCTGTCAAATAGCAGGTATGGCACTGGATCTCCTGTATGAGTGCGCACGCTCACCGGTGTCGGATGATCCGGAAGTATCAGCATGCGGAACTCTTCCCCTGCCGCTTCCAGCATCTCCGCCGCCGGGCCGATGATATGGGCATCGATATTCTCAATGGCCGTAATTTTATTTTTATAACTGCCCTGATGCCCCATCTCATCCGGAGCCTCCACATGGATGTAAGCAAAATCATACCCCTCCTGTGTCAGAGCTTCCACAGCTGCCTTTGCTTTACCGGCATAATTGGTATGTAAACCGCCATTGGCTCCCTCCACTGAAATATTGTGCATTCCGGCTCCTGCCGCAATGCCTTTCAGCAGATCCACCGCTGAGATCATGGCGCCTTTCTTTCCGAACTTTTCCTCAAAGGAAGTCAGCATTGGCCTTGTGCCTGCTCCCCAGAACCAAGCGGAATTGGCCGGGTTCTTCCCCTGCCTCTTTCTCTCCACATTCAGCGGATGGACGGACAGTATGTCATAACTTTTTTCCATCATTTCCCGCAGGACAGGATCGGCGGGCAGATAGTCCCCGATTCTCCTGGTCAGAATATCATGGGGTGCAGTCAGATCCACTACTCTGCCCTCTTTCTGAATCAGAAGGTGTCTGTAGCTGGTTCCCACATAGAACTCGTAGCCTTCCCGCTCCAGTCCTTCCTTCAGTGCCTCTACGAGTACGGCCGCGTCCTCCGTGCTGATTTCATCGGAGCTGTGATCCACAATTACTCTGTCTTCATAACGGTCCTGCTCCTCCGTCAATGTCACAATATTGCAGCGGAAAGCAACGTCAGACGGTTCCATATCCACTCCGATACTCAACGCTTCCAGCGGGGATCTTCCGGTATAATATTCTTTTGGGTCATATCCGATCACAGACAGGTTCGCCGTATCGCTCCCGGGCGCCATCCCTGCAGGCACGGTACGAACCATGCCTATCTCTGATTTTGGCGCCAATTTATCTGTGTTGGGAGTCGCAGCCGCCTGCAGCGGAGTTCTGCCGTCCAGATCCTCCAGCGGTTCATCTGCTGCTCCGTCACACAGTACAATTACATATTTCATGTTATGCCTCCAGTTTATTTTCAGGTCTTTATCTTAACCTTCTACACGTATCATATGCAGAATGCTTGGAAATTCTTTCGCATTTTCTTCATAAGTACCTTCTGTCATCACACCTGTAACGAAACCGAATTCGTTTTTCAGGCCTTCTGCCTTCACAATTTCGATTGGACCGAACTTGCTCTCCAGATGCGCCTTCATTGCATCGGCATCCCCCTGGATTCTTACAAAATACTTTTTACTGGTTGCCGAGATCGGCTGAAGGCTTAACTTTTCACTCTTCCACATGGTCATGATATTTCGGTTCAGATGCTTCGCCTCATCCACCACATCGGAAACAACCGCACTGGCCGTCGGCAGTTTTCCTGCTCCGCTGCCATAGAACATGGCGTCGCCAAGCACATTGCCATGGACAAATATGGCATTGAACACATCATTTACATTATAGAGCGGGTGCTCCTTGTGGAGCATGTAAGGAGCAACAATCGCATGCAGATTATCGCCGTCTCTTTTGCTGGAAGCGAGAAGCTTTATGGTCATACCGAGTGCTTTTGCATACATCATATCTTCTTTTGTGATATTGGTAATCCCTTCGGTATAGATATCTTCAAAATCTACCTGCTGCCCTGAAATCAGGGAGGACAGGATCGCAATTTTCCTGCAGGCATCGTAGCCTTCCACATCCGCCTCCGGGTTGCGCTCCGCATACCCGTTTGCCTGGGCTTCTTTCAGAACTTCATCGTAATCAGCTCCCTCATAGAACATTTTGCTCAGCATATAGTTGGTTGTTCCGTTGAGGATTCCTGTGATCTCTTCGATCTCATCGGCCGTCATGGATGAATTCAGGGGACGGATAATCGGGATGCCTCCTCCGACGCTGGCTTCAAACAAAAAGTTAATATTGTTGTCTCTTGCAATGGAGAGAAGTTCTGCCCCATGCTTTGCCACCAGAGCCTTGTTAGAGGTCGCTACACTTTTCCCAGCCTGCAGGCAGCGCTTGACGAAAGTATAAGCCGGCTCAATACCGCCCATAACCTCCACCACGATCTGCACGTCAGGATCATTTACGATTACGTCAAAATCGTGAACCAGTTTTTCCTGAATCGGATCTCCCGGAAAATCTCTGAGGTCCAGGACATATTTGATGTTGATCTCATCACCGACTCTCTGATTGATCCGCTTCCCGTTTGTATTGATGACCTCTACGACTCCCGAACCTACTGTACCGTATCCCATTACCGCTATATTTACCATGTTTTCCTCCTTTTTCCTTTTTCCCTTTTCCTTTTGCTATGGTTTCCTACTCAGATATGCGTTAATAAACGGGTCGAGATTGCCATCCATGACACCGTTCACATTACTGATTTCCATATTCGTACGATGGTCCTTCACCATCGTATAAGGCTGCATGACATAAGACCTGATCTGGCTTCCGAAGCCGATCTCTTTGACTTCGCCCCGGATTCCGGACACTTTATCCGCCTGCTCCTGCTGCTTGAGCAGATACAGCTTTGCCTTGAGCATCTGCATTGCCTTGTCCTTGTTCATATGCTGGGAACGCTCGTTCTGGCACTGAACAACAATCCCGGTAGGCTGATGCGTGATGCGGACAGCAGAAGATGTCTTATTGACGTGCTGCCCCCCTGCACCGCCGGAACGGTACGTATCGATCCTCAGGTCTTCCTCATTGATCTCAATGTCAATGTCATCCTCAATATCCGGGATCACATCGCAGGATGCGAACGATGTCTGCCGTTTACCGGCAGCATTAAACGGAGAGATTCTGACCAGACGGTGTACGCCCTTTTCGGAGCGCAGATATCCGTATGCGTTCTCTCCTTCCACCTCAAAAGTTACGCCCTTTATCCCGGCTACATCACCGTCCAGATAATCCAGCACTTCCAGTGAAAACCCCTTTTTCTCTGCCCAACGGCTGTACATCCGGTACAGCATGCTGGCCCAGTCGCAGGATTCCGTTCCGCCCGCACCGGCATGCAGGGTAACAATCGCATTACTGCTGTCGTATTCCCCTGTCAGTAGTGTCTGAATCCGCAGCGCCTCAAATTCTTCTTCGAAACGGGCCAGTTCTTCCTCAATCCCCTTTATGGTCTCCTCGTCCGGATCTTCCTCGCTCATCTCGATCAGTAGACCGATATCCTCATGGTCTCCGTAAAGCTGCTCAATCTGCTTGACAGACTCCTGGAGAGCCTTGAGATGCTGCATCGTATGCCGCGACTTTTCCGGCTCATCCCAGAAACCGGGTTCTTCTATCTTTCTTTCTAACTCTTCAATCCGCTCCTTCTTTGACGCTAAGTCAAAGTGAATCCCTCAGATCTTTCAGCGGTTCTTCGTATGCAATCAGTTTTGCTTTTAATTCGTCTAACAAAACCACCTTATTCACCTCTTTCTCATTTAAATGAGAATCTGCCACGACAGATTCTCATATACAGTGCAGTCATTTATTCTGCACTTTTGTTTATTTTTGTAACAGTTCAGGCCTGTCTGAAGTATTACTGATTTTTATGATCTTCTTCCGCAGCACTGTTTGTACTTCTTGCCGCTTCCGCACGGGCACGGGTCATTTGGATAGACCTTCTTTTCCTCCCGTTTTTTAGGAGCGCGGACCCCGCTCTCGTCCTTATTGGTACTGGTGACCTTTGCTACCTGTTCTCTTTCCACCTTCTGTTCAATACGGAGGTGGAACAGGGTGCGGATGGTTGTCTCAGCGATGGAGTTGGTCATCTCGCCGAACATATCATATCCCATCATCTTGTACTCAACAAGCGGGTCTCTCTGACCGTACGCCTGAAGCCCGATTCCCTGACGAAGCTGGTCCATATCGTCGATATGATCCATCCATCTGCCGTCAATGACTTTCAGCAGTACGACGCGCTCTACCTCACGCAGATGCTCTGCTTCCGGGAATTCCGCCTCTTTTGCCTCGTAAGCTTTTACGGCGCGTTCCTTCAGAAGGTGTTTCAACTCCTTCTGCTGCATTTCCTGCGCCTCTTTCACAGAAGGCAGCTTCAGCTGTGGGATGACCGCGTGCAGAGTCACATCCAGGCCAGTAAGATCCCACTCTTCTGCATCTACTTCCGATGACACGAAACGGTCCACTGTATTCTCCACGTATTCCGTGATCATGCTGTAAATCGTATCCCGCATGCTCTCGCCGTCCAGCACACGGCGTCTCTCGCTGTAAATAATCTCTCTCTGCTCGTTCATGACCTGATCATATTCCAGCAGATTCTTACGAATACCAAAGTTGTTGCTCTCGATCTTCTTCTGCGCCTTCTCAATCGCACTGGAAAGCATCTTGTGTTCGATCTGCTCTCCATCCTCTACTCCAAGTGTGCTGAACACGCTCATCAGCTTTTCGGAACCGAACAGACGCATCAGGTCGTCTTCCAGGGAAATGTAGAAACGGGATTCCCCCGGGTCTCCCTGACGTCCGGAACGCCCGCGCAGCTGGTTGTCAATTCGTCTGGACTCGTGGCGCTCCGTACCGATGATCTTCAGTCCGCCCGCGGCCTTTGCCTCATCATCCAGCTTAATATCTGTACCACGGCCCGCCATGTTTGTGGCGATCGTTACCGCGCCGTGCATACCGGCATCCGCTACGATCTCGGCCTCCATTTCATGATATTTGGCATTCAGGACTTTATGCGGGATCCCCGCTTTTTTCAGCATCTTACTCAGCAGCTCGGAGATCTCGATGGTAATGGTGCCGACCAGTACCGGCTGCCCCTTCGCGTGAGCTTTCTCGACTTCTTCCACAACCGCTTTGAACTTTTCTTTTTGAGTCTTATAAACCGCGTCCTCCAGATCCACTCTCTGTACCGGCTCATTGGTCGGTATCTCGATCACGTCCATGCCGTAAATGTCACGGAACTCTTTTTCCTCAGTGAGGGCCGTACCTGTCATACCGCTCTTTTTTTCGTATTTATTAAATAGGTTCTGGAATGTTATAGTCGCAAGTGTCTTACTCTCACGCCTTACCTTTACGTGCTCCTTCGCCTCAATTGCCTGATGCAGGCCGTCCGAATAGCGTCGTCCCGGCATGATACGTCCGGTAAATTCATCAACGATCACGACCTCCCCCTCCGGAGTCACTACATAATCCTGATCGCGGAACATCAGGTTGTGGGCGCGCAGGGCCAGAATGATATTGTGCTGGATCTCCAGGTTGTCGGCATCCGCCAGGTTTTCGATATGGAAGAACTTCTCTACCTTCTTCACACCGTCCTCTGTCAGGTTGACTGCTTTTTCCTTCTCATTGACGATAAAGTCTCCCGTCTCCTCGATATCTTCTCCCATGATGGCATTCATCTTGGAGAATTCGCCGCTGGCCTCGCCCCGTTCCAGCTGGCGTGCCAGTATATCACATGCCTCGTACAGCTTTGTGGACTTGTCGCTCTGACCGGAAATAATCAAAGGAGTTCTGGCCTCGTCGATCAAAACAGAATCGACCTCATCGATGATGGCGTAGTTCAGCCCTCTCTGTACAAGCTGCTCCTTATAAATGACCATGTTATCCCTCAGATAATCAAAGCCCAGCTCGTTATTGGTAACATATGTGATGTCACATTTATATGCCGCACGGCGCTCATCATTATCCATGGAGTTCAGGACTACCCCCACGGTCAGTCCCAGAAATTCATGAACCTTTCCCATCCACTCGGCATCACGCTTTGCAAGATAGTCATTGACTGTTACGATCTGCACGCCCTTTCCTTCCAGCGCGTTCAGATATGCAGGAAGTGTAGAAACCAGGGTCTTACCTTCACCGGTCTTCATCTCCGAGATACGCCCCTGATGAAGGATAATTCCGCCGATCAGCTGGACGCGGTAATGGCGCATTCCCAGACTTCTCTTTGCCGCTTCCCGAACGGTTGCATATGCCTCGGGAAGGATATCATCCAGGGTCTCCCCATCGGCAAGGCGTCTTTTGAATTCTCTTGTCTTGTCCTTTAATTCTGCGTCGGAAAGAGCCTGAAACTCTGGTTCCAACGAATCGATCCGATCCACGATTGGGTAAATACGCTTTAATTCATTTTCGCTGTGTGTTCCGAAAATCTTCTCTATAAAACCCATAATCTGTAATTTACTCCTTGTCTAAATTTACTCTACGCTCCATTCTAACACTATCTTCCAGTGAATTCAACAAATTCATTACTTGTTAATAATTCATTTACAGCTTTGCAATAATCTCATAGGGAATGTTTCCTCCGAATAAATCCAGCGCACTGCCAATTGTAAAATCCAGTTTTTTCCCGCTCACGGAAGCAAATGTATCCAGATCTTCCATGCTGCCAATACCGCCTGCATATGTGACGGGCATTTTATTCCACCCACTTAACATACGTACAAGCTCCGTCTCCACACCGGAGGATTTTCCCTCCACATCGACACCGTGTACAAGGAATTCATCACAGGATGCAGAAAGCTTGTCCAGTACCTCAGGTGTAAGGCGGACATCGGTAAAGGTCTGCCAGCGGTTTGTTACAATGTAATATGCCCCGCCTCTCTTCCTGCAGCTCAGATCCAGTACGATATGTTTCCTTCCGACAGCGGACACCAGGCGTTTCAGATTTTCCTCATGGAACACTCCGTCCTGAAAGACGTAAGAAGTCACAATTACATGGCTGGCTCCCGCCTCCAGGTACTCTGCCGCATTACCTGCATGGATTCCTCCGCCGATCTGCATCCCTCCGGGGTATGCTGCGAGAGCGAGCAAAGCCTGTTTTTTTGTAGCTTCGTAATATTCCGAGGCGGCAGGGTTCAGTAGGATGATGTGGCCACCCTTGAGGCCGTCCCGCCGGTAAAGTCCGGCGTACCACGCAGCGTCCAGCTCCGAAGCAAAATTGGTAACCGCCTGGTCCCCCTGGTCCCGCAGGCTGCCCCCTACGATCTGTTTCACCTTTCCGTTATGGATGTCAATACATGGTCTGAATTTCATCTTCTTCCTTTCTTGTTCAAGGGGGTCAGACCCCTTTGCAGAGGGGTCTGACCCCCTTGAACCTCATTGTCAAACATTTGTCAATATCGGTTATCAAATATACGTGTAGATTTTTTCTCGCTTCTCGGCAGATCTCCGATTGATACAGGCATCACATTCACAGTAATACCGATTTTCGTCTTGAACGCCTTTTTCACAGCTTCCTCCGCCTGCTTTTTATCCACATTCTTGTTGACTTCCACAAACAGGGTGCAGACATCTTTTCCATTCATATGGTCCAGCATAAACTGGTACTCGCTGGAAGCTTCCGGTACTCCGCCCAGCATCTCTTCGATCTGGCTCGGGAAGATATTGACGCCTTTTACCTTTACCATATCGTCCGTTCTTCCGATCAGTGTATCGATCCGCGGGAACTTTGAACCGCACCTGCACTCTCCCGGTATGAAACGCGTCAGGTCATGGGTACGGTAACGGACAAGCGGCGCGCCCTGTTTGCGCAGGGTTGTAATCGCCAGCTCGCCGATTTCACCGTCGGGTACAGTTTTCCCTGTCTTTGGATCCACAATCTCAAAATACAGGTAGTCATCCCAGTAATGCATTCCGCATTCATAATCACAGCTCATGGCAATTCCCGGCCCATACACTTCCGTCAGCCCATAAATATCATACAGCTGAACCCCCAGCTCCGCGGCGATCCGTTTTCTCATCTTTTCGCCCCACCGCTCGGAACCGATCACGCCCTTTTTCAGATGTATCTTGTCAGAGATCCCCCTTTTTGCAATCTCCTCCGCCAAAAGCAGTGCATAAGAAGAAGTCGCACACAAAACGGTGGCTTTCATGTCCTTCATCATGCGAAGCTGTTTATCTGTGTTGCCTGGTCCCATCGGAATCGTCATTGCACCTAAATACTCAGCACCTGCCTGAAATCCGATACCGGCGGTCCACAGTCCGTATCCGGGAGTAATCTGAATTCTGTCCAGCGCCGTGATTCCGGCCATCTCGTAACAGCGGGCAAACATCTTCGCCCAGTCCTCCACATCCTTTTTGGTGTAGGGAATAATAACCGGAGTCCCCGTTGTCCCTGAGGAAGAATGAATTCTCACTACCTCTTCATCGGGCACGGCCTGCAGCCCCAAAGGATATGCCTCCCGCAGATCTCCCTTCCAGGTAAACGGCAGCTTTTCAAAGTCTTCCTGGCTCTGTATTTTAGAAACATCGATATCCTGAAACTTTTCTTTGTAAAAACAATCTTTGGATGTCAGCTGTTTCAGATTTTCTTTAATCAGCTCCAGCTGTAATTCTGTCATTTTCATATCTGCTCCCCTCTATGCCTGCTCAAACGCGGTCATTCCAAGTGTTAACGCTTTCCTGTTCATGTCCAGGAATTTTTCCTTCACGTTGCCGGCCACGGCACTTTCCATCTCTTCTGCGGAAATGTCCAGCACACCGCTGGCAGCCGCCGCGCCCAGCAGCGCCACATTCAGAACCCTGGAAGAACCCGCCTGCCGGCAGATCTCTTCTCCGTCCAATATGGCAAGGTTCTCTACATTTTTTTTCAGATATTCCAACATCTCGGTTCCTTCATATGTACTGCCGCTCAGCGTGGCCGTAACCGGCTTTACTGTCTTGCTGCTGACGATCACTGTACCGCCCTCTTTTAAATACGGCAGACAGCGCACCGCCTCTGCCGGTTCAAATGCCAGCAGCATATCCGCACTTTTCAGCGGAATCAGCGGAGAATGCACCTCTGTCCCCATCCGCACATGGCTCACAACTGAGCCGCCGCGCTGTGCCATCCCGATGGTCTCCGTCGTCCTCACAAATTTTCCCTGCTCCATAGCCGCATAGGCAATCAGTTTGGAGGCAAGCACAACGCCCTGACCTCCGACTCCGCATAACAGACAACTTTTATTCATCGCTTTCCACCTCCCCGATTGCACCTGACGGACATACCTGGCTGCACAGACCGCATCCATAACACAAAGACGGCTCCACCACAATTTCACCGCCATTTACTGTAATTGCCGGGCATCCAAGCTGGCTGATGCAGACCTTGCATTTTGTACAGGACTCCTGCTTTACCTCATATAATTTTCCCGGTTTTGCTACCGCAATACACGGAGACTTGAAGATCACGGCACGCACACCCTTTTCTTTGGCCGCCCTCTTCACTGTATCTGCAGCAAGCTCCAGGTTCAGCGGATCAACGGTCTCAATCCACGTTAACCCGATTCCCCGCAAAATATTCTCGATGCTGATTTTGTCCGCGACCTCCCCCATCATGGTTACACCTGTTCCGGGATGGGGCTGGTGGCCGGTCATCGCCGTTGTGGAATTATCCAGCACAATCAGCACAATGTCCGTCTGATTGTAAACCGCATTCACAACCCCTGTAATACCGGAAGCAAAAAACGTGGAATCTCCGATGAACGCAAAGTTCACCGCGTCTGGTTCTATAATATGTAATCCCTGGGCGATCGTTACATCTGCCCCCATACAGAGACAGGTATCCACCATATCCAGCGGCTTCGCGTTTCCCAGGGTATAACAGCCGATATCCCCGCTGAATACCGCCTTTTTCCCGCGCATTGCCTTCTTCACCGCATAGAAGGAAGCTCTGTGGGGACACCCGGCACACAGAACCGGAGGCCTGACCGGCAGCTGCGGTATATCCCCCCGGGCGCCGCAGAGCTCTTTCGAATCAGTTTCTTCGGTTCCGAGAAAACGCTCCAGATCCCCCCGGATACTTTCCACACTGTTTTCCCCCGCATTCTTCGTATCATGCGTAAGTTTTCCACAAATCTTTGCATTCAGATGGTATTTACCCACAATCTGAAGCAGTTCCTTTTCAATCACCGGATCCAGTTCTTCCAGTACCAGCACTTCATCCAGGTCCTCCATAAATTCCTTCGCCAGACGCTCCGGAAACGGATGAGGCGTGCTGATCTTCAAAAGCGGCACATCCTCCGGTATCACTTCGCTCGTATATGCAAAACTCACCCCGCCAGAGACAACGCCTTTCCTGCCTTTTCCTTCCCTTCGCAGGTTCTTGTCGTAGGAAGAAAACACTTCCGACAGTTCCACATTTCTCGCTTCGATCTTGATATGATTCTGGTAGGAAAGCCTGGGAAAAATAACCCAGCGCATGGTATCCTTGATAAACCCTTCCGGCTCGGGCACATCCAGCTTTGGCAGCAGATCAATGCTAACACAGGCGTGACACACTCTTGTCGTCGGGCGGAAAAGAACCGGTGTCTGGTACTTTTCCGAATACGCAAAAGCATCCGCAATCATCAGATATGCCTCATCCGGCGATGATGGATCAAACACAGGCAGCTTCGAGAATTGTGCAAAATGTCTTGTATCCTGTTCCGTCTGTGAAGAAATCGGTCCCGGATCATCCGCCGACACAATCACCATACCGCCTTTTACCCCAACATAGGCAAGACTCATCAGAGGGTCGGAAGCCACATTCAGCCCCACCTGTTTCATCGTAACCAGCGTTCTGGCACCAGCATAAGCGGCTCCTGCGCCGACTTCCATAGCGGCCTTCTCATTGGTAGACCACTCCACGTGAATGCTCCCGTCATTATGCTTAGCAACTGTCTCCAGAATCTCTGTCGACGGCGTCCCCGGATAACCGGCCACCATTCTCACACCGGCACGGACAGCGCCCAGGGCAATCGCCTCGTTGCCCATAACAAGCTTTCTTTCCATACTCATAATATGTACTCCTTTACTTTTGTTTCTTTACGTATTCGAATTATATCTTAACTTATGAAATGTCTCATTTTGCTATTTTACCACAGTAAACTTGAAAAAACCAGGGGTCTGACCCCTATGAACCTCGAATTCTTAATTGTTTGAAACAATTAAGAAAATGGGGCGCATAGGGGTCAGACCCCTTTGCAGATTCTGCCGTGTTTTCCTACTGGTTGTCTGCAGCATTGTTATCTGTGTTGTTAGCTGCATCATTATTATTTACATCTTTGTCGTTTGTATTTCTGTCTTCCAGATTATCCTTTTCAGGACCATTGTTATCTGTAAGATCATCAGCAGCATCATCTACCGCATCTGTTGCATCATCCACTGCGTTATCTACCGCACCATCACCTTTATTATCCTTGGTGTCTTTGCCGTTTGTAGCATCGTTCATATTCTTCTCGTCTGTTGTATTTGTTTTTCCATCGTTTGTGTTCTTATCTGTACCACATGCTGTTACACCGCAAAGTACTCCAACACACATCATTAATAATAAAAACTTTTTAAATCTTTTCATTTTATTTCTCCCTTTCCATTCATAATCTTGTGTTAGTAATATTTGCAATTTCAGAATGTTTATGTGTGGGAAAAATTTCTATTTTAACAGGAACCTCGGATGCTATTCTTTCCCGGCGGCCTCGCGGAGTTTTTTCATCGCATGTTCTTCTATCTGACAGATCCGCTCTTTTGACACATTCAGCTCCCGTCCGACTTCTTCCTGGGTGTGGATCCTGCCATTCTCCAGCCCAAAGCGCATGCTGATCACATGGCGTTCCCTCTCGCTCAGACTCTCCAGGAGATGAAGCACTTCTTCTTTTTGAATTAAAATATTCACCGCATCTTCGGGAGTCTTTTCTTCCTGGTCCTCAATATGATCTTCCAGAATATCATCCTCTTCCTCCCCCGTGGGAGCCTCCAGTGAAACCGGGTTTTCCAGAAATGCCAGCACGCTTTTCACTTCCTCTTCTGACTTATCCCCAATCCTTCCCGCAATCTCACCTGCAGTGGCCGCGCGCCCCAGTTCCTGACGCAATACGTTCGAAACTTTCTGTACCTTTTTCATATTCTCCGCAACATAAGCCGGCACACGGATTTCTCGGGACTGTTCATCTATCGCACGTTTCATGGCCTCCTCAATAAAGCTGCGTGCATAATCGGAAAATGCGCCGTCCCTTGTATAATCAAACATTTCTACCGCCTGCATCAGCCCAATACTGCCTTCCTGGATCAGATCCAAAAACTGCAGGCCGCGCCCGCTGTACTGCCCGGCGGCTGACACGACCAGGCAAAGATTCGCCTCCTCCAGCCTCCGTTTCGCGTCTGTGTCCCCTGCCGCGACTCTTTTCCCCAGTTCAAGCTCCTCACCGGCACTGAGCGGAGGAATGCTCCCAATCTCTTTCAAATAGATCTTCAGAGGTTCCGTCACCTCTACATTATCAGGTATTGAAAATCCCTGCCCTGCATATTTTCCCATGTCATTTCCAAGCCTTTCTGTCTTAATGTTTCTCTATGTGCAGACTGCCCGGAAAATGGATTCCGGGCAGTCCCTCGTTTCTTATATTTTTTCGATAATTTCACCACTTCGATATGCCGCAAGCAGCCTTTCCAGATCTGCTACCTGCTCCTTAAGTTCTTTTCCAATATCCGTATCACCGACCAGGCGCCGCTCCAGCACCCGCTTTACCACCATATAATCCGAGTGGATATCGCTCTCCTTCTGGATCGCCGCTTCCGTGGATTCAAAAGGCTCATGTGCAACCAGAAGCAGTCCGTAAGAATTGTATATCAACGTATAACCAGCAATTCCCGTCTCCTTCTGGTAAGCCTTCGAAAATCCACCGTCAATCACAAGCACCTTGCCGTTGCATTTTATGGGGCTTTCTCCATTCTTGCATTTTACAGGGACATGACCGTTGACAACATGCGCTTCATCCGGACAAAGACCGAACTCCCGCATAATATTGTCGATCACCTCTTCTTTCTCGAGAAGATAATAATACGGATTCTTCTTCTCCACATGTGTTTCCTTCTCTGCAAGGAAGTATCTCTCAAATGTTGCCATTTTATTCTTGCCAAACAGCGGAGAATTCGGATTCAGCCAGATATACCACATCATATCCTTGCCGTCCTCCCGTTCCCTCTCATTCAATGCAAAAAATCCTTTTCTCAGATACCGGTCCAGGGCATCATACAGTGACTTTCCTTTAAACTTTCTTCCGAACAGAGAAACTTCCTTCAGGCTGCCGTCTTCGTTCAGAGGCACACAGCCGTGATACAGCAGATTATGATTATAAACCTTGTACAGGCTGCCCTTTGCAAGCAGAAAACGCATATGTTCCTGCAGTTTCTCGCAGCCGAGAAATGCGCGCTCCATACGCTCCATGATCTCTTCCTCTTCCTCCGAAAGCTTATAGGGATCTTTGGGGTCTATTGTCGGGAAATTCGTATCCAGAAGAGGATAATCCGTCCCGTCAAGGTTAACCGTCCCTTTCTCAAAATTAATCCTGTGCAGAAGAGCCCTGTCATCCAGTCCAAAATCCTTATGGCGCTTTATAATCTGCCCCTCCACCTTAAACTGGATAATGGAAATCGCCTTGTGCATCCTAAGATCCATCTCCATCTCCGCCTTATTCGCCTTTTCCGGACCCTTCAGTGCAAAACAGGTGCACGGATCATCCCCGTAAGTCCGCAGCGCAAATGTAGCCAGCGGAAGCAGGTTAATTCCATAGCCGTCCTCCAGGATATCCAGATTGCCGTACCTCGCGCAGATACGCACCACATTCGCCATGCAGCCTCTCTGACCGACCGCCGCGCCCATCCAGAGGACGTCGTGGTTGCCCCACTGGATATCCAGGGAGTGATAGGTCATCAGTTTATCCATAATGATATGAGGGCCCGGGCCTCTGTCATAAATATCTCCCACAATATGTAAATGATCCACGACAAGACGCTGGATCAGTTCCGAGATCGCCGCGATAAACTCCTCCGCCCGGCCGATTCGGATAATGGTCTTAATAATCTCATTATAATAAGATTCCTTATCATTTACTTCCACCTTCTCCGTAATCAGTTCTTCGATCACGTATGCGAAATCCTTCGGAAGCGCCTTTCTTACCTTGGACCGGGTATACTTGCTCGCCGCCCGTTTGCTAACTTCAATCAGACGGTACAGATTGATCTTGTACCAGTCCTCCATATTGCTCTCCACTTTTTTCACCTGGGCCATCTTGTCCTTGGGATAATAAATCAGCGTAGCCAGGGACTGCTTGTCCCTGGAGCTTAAGGTATTGCCGAAAACATCGTCTATCTTTCTTCTCACCGAACCAGACCCATTCTTCAGTACATGTGCAAACGCCTCGTACTCCCCATGGATGTCTGTCAAAAAATGTTCGGTTCCCTTGGGCAGATTTAAAATTGCCTGCAGATTAATAATCTCTGTTGAAGCCGCGGCAATCGTCGGATATAAATCAGAGAGCCGCTCAAGATATCTTGTTTCCAGATCTTTCATAATACTTCCTCCCCATACATTGTGATGGTTTCAATCCACGCTTATCATGTTAAAATTGAATCACATCACTCATATCATACATACCGGCCTCTTTACCTGCCAGGAATTTGGCCGCCTCCACTGCACCCTTTCCAAAAACACTTCTGGAATAAGCCGTATGCCTGAACTCGATTACCTCGTCCGGGCCGGCAAAAATCACCTCGTGATCCCCGACAATCGTTCCGCCGCGGACCGCTGAGATGCCCATCTCCTTCTGTTCCCTCTTTTTACGCACCTGGCTTCTGTCATATACATAAGTATATTCATGATTCAGCGCCTCATTCATAGAATCTGCCAGCGCAAGGGCCGTGCCGCTGGGAGCATCCACCTTCTGGTTATGGTGCCTCTCCACCAGTTCAATATCGTAGCCCGCCGGAGCCAGCACCTTCGCGGCATCCTTAAGCATTTTCAGAAGAAGGTTGATTCCCATGGACATATTCGCCGACTTCAGCACTGCGACCTTTTTGGATACCTCACTGACCCTTTTGAGCTGTTCATTTGACAGGCCGGTTGTGCAGAGCACCACAGGAACCTGCTTTTCCACACAATAGTCCAGGAGCCCGTCCACCGCTCCGGCGTTTGAAAAATCAATCGCCACATCCACATCCACATCACAGGATTCCACGTTCTCAAATACAGGATAGTCGTTGGCAAGCCCTGTATAAGCATCCACGCCTGCGGCAATCTCCACCTGTTCATCATCCCTGATAAGTCCTGTAATCATCTGTCCCATCTTTCCGTTGCAGCCATGCATTAAAACCTTTATCATATCTGTCCCTCCCGAGCCTTTTCATATAATGTACGGAACTCTCAAAGGAGTCCCTCTATATAAAAAAGGATACCACATTTGAGCCAGTTACTCAACGTATGATATCCCTTTCACAATCATATATTTACCGAATTAAGCAAGCTTAATCCCGAAATCAGCCATTGCTTTTGCCAGATTTGCCGCATTCTTTTCCGTCATCTCTGTCAGTGGCATTCTCAGGCCGCCTACTTCCATGCCCATAAGGTTCGCCGCCTTCTTGACCGGTATCGGATTCACCTCACAGAACAGCTGCTCGATCAGCGGCAGCGCCTTAAGCTGCAGCGCACGGCTGCCTTCCAGATCTCCCTTGAAAAACTTCTCACAGATATCGTGCGTTTCTCTCGGAGCAATATTGGCCAATACAGAAATCACTCCCTTGCCGCCCAGAGCCATCAAAGGTATAATCTGATCGTCATTGCCGGAATAGAGGTCAATCTTTCCGTCTGTCAGCTGCATAATCTTCGTAATCTGGGAAATATCCCCGGATGCCTCCTTAACAGCCACGATGTTCTCCACCTCGCTGGCCATCTGCGCTACTGTAGCCGGTTCAATATTCATGCCGGTTCTGCTCTTTACGCTGTATAAAATGATCGGAGCCTTTGCCTCCTGCGCAATCGCCTTATAATGCGCAACAAGCCCGGCCTGTGTGGCCTTATTATAGTAAGGAGTCACGACAAGCAGGCCGTCAGCCCCATCCTCCGCAGCTTCCTTTGACATCTCCACCGCGGTGCGGGTGCAGTTGGATCCGGTCCCGGCGATTACCGGAATCCGTTTCTTCGTGCGCTCTATCGTAAACTTAATACAATCCATATGTTCTTCTTCTGTTAATGTAGAAGATTCGCCTGTCGTACCACAAATAATAATACTGTCTGTGCCATTCTCACAATGGTAGTTTATCAACTCATCGAGCTTATCATAATTCACACTGCCATCTGCCTTAAATGGGGTAATCAAAGCCACGCCGGCTCCTTCAAAAATTGACATATACATCCTCCTAATCTAATTCGCTTATCTCTTCCAAAGTTTAACATTAAAAATGGTTGATGTCAACGTAAAGAAAGAGCGTCATTTTCCTAAATGACACTCCTTCGGTTACTGTTCAGACCGTGCCGTGCACCCCGCTGCACGGCATCGGAGCCGATGATGTGATGGTCTCGGGGCATCTGCCCCCGCCATAGGCGACTTTAAATGGACAGATGCCGTTACTGTGCACGCCCGCAGGGTGTGCACAGTAACACACCTTCGTCCTTCTATCTTTAATCTTCCATACATTCAAGTTTACTTACAGATACTTCATACGCTATGCGTGTCTCCGTTTCTGTCTCAGATAATTTTTTTACATACTCCCGGCTCTGGATTCTGCCCAGAATCTGCACATGCTCTCCCACCTCAAAACCGGATGCATATCTGGCATTTCTGCCCCAGCAGATGCATGGAATATAATCTGATTTACCATAAGGCCTGTTCACTGCCAGCAGCAGGTCTGCGATCTCACGTCCAAGCGGCGTTTTCCGGTACACGGGCTTTTTGCATATGTATCCTTCCAGCAGTATGTGGTTTGTCTTTGCCCCGTCCAGCTCCTCGTCGATAAATTCAACTTCCCGCACAAATACAGATAACACCAGCCTGTTCTTCTGCTCTTCATGGCGGTTGTAAGAGCGGAACTGCCCGGAGGCCATAATGAATTCCCCTGTATAATCCTGGGTCACATCAATAAGTCTCTCTGAAATCATAAGCGGAATCCGGTCATCGGAATTGCTGAGCCTTTTCACAAGCACATCCACCATATAAAAACCTTCCCCGAATACCTCGTGGCTGTATGTGAATTTTGAAGCCACCTCGCCCATGATTGTTACCTGATTGTTTTCAATAATCTTATCTGACATAATTTTGTAGTTCTCCCTTCCTCTGAGTGGTATTTTTGAGTCAATACTAAGTCTATGAACATGACATATGCTTTAGAACGAAAAGCAGGTTTGAATCGTTCGACAAAGTTTTGAGATCCGGGCGAAAATTGTCCAAATAGCATGAAGAATATCGTAAAATTGCATTCCGTCTCCGCTGCCTTCTGTAAATGTGCCTTCCCTTCCGTAATTTTTTGTGATAGAATAAAAAAGTTGTAACCACATATCATAAGTAGGAAAGAGTGTTGAAAATTATGAAAACAAAACGTGAAGATATTAGAAACATCGCGATTATCGCCCACGTTGACCACGGCAAGACCACCCTGGTCGACGAACTTTTAAAACAAAGCGGTGTTTTCCGCGAGAACCAGGAAGTCGCAGAGCGTGTCATGGACTCCAATGACATCGAGAGGGAACGAGGTATCACAATTCTCTCCAAAAATACTGCCGTCTTCTATAAAGGAACCAAAATCAATATCATCGATACGCCCGGGCATGCTGATTTCGGCGGAGAGGTAGAGCGCGTCCTCAAAATGGTCAACGGCGTTGTCCTCGTTGTGGATGCTTTTGAAGGTGCTATGCCGCAGACCAAATTCGTGCTGCGCAAGGCGCTGGAGCTGGAGCTGCCCGTGATCGTCTGCATCAATAAAATAGACAGGCCAGAGGCAAGACCCGATGAAGTCATCGACGAAGTGCTGGAACTTTTCATGGATCTGGACGCCTCCGATGAGCAGCTGGACTGCCCCTTCATCTACGCTTCCGCCAAGTCCGGAATTGCCGTGCTGGACCTGACTGACGATGAGAAGGACATGCAGCCTTTATTTGAAACAATCCTGGACTATATCCCGGCGCCGGAAGGCGACCCGGAAGCGCCGACACAGGTGCTGATCAGTACCATTGATTACAACGAATACGTGGGACGGATCGGAGTCGGAAAAGTAGACAACGGAACGATTTCCGTCAACCAGGATATGGTACTTGTAAACCATCACGATCCGGATAAACTGGAAAAGGTAAAGATCAGCAAGCTGTACGAATTCGACGGCCTCAGCAAGGTGGAAGTCAAAGAAGCAAGCATTGGTTCCATCGTTGCCATTTCCGGTATCTCCGGTATTTCCATCGGAGACACCCTGTGTTCTCCCGACTGCCCGGAGGCGATTCCTTTCCAGAAGATCTCCGAGCCCACGATATCCATGCAGTTCATTGTCAATGACAGCCCTTTTGCGGGCAAAGAAGGAAAATATGTCACCTCCCGCCACATCAGAGACCGTCTGTTCCGAGAGTTAAACACCGACGTCAGCCTCCGCGTGGAGGAAACGGAAAATGCAGACAGCTTCAAGGTATCCGGACGCGGCGAACTGCACCTGTCTGTCCTGATCGAAAATATGAGACGCGAAGGCTATGAATTTGCCGTAAGCAAGGCAGAGGTCCTCTACAGAACGGATGAAAACGGCAAAAAGCTAGAGCCCATGGAAATTGCCTATGTGGACGTCCCCGACGAATTTACAGGGACCGTCATCGACAAGCTGAGCCAGCGCAAGGGGGAACTGCAGAACATGGGCGCCTCCAACGGCGGCTATACACGTCTGGAATTTTCCATCCCATCCAGAGGACTGATCGGATACAGAGGAGAATTTCTGACCGATACAAAAGGAAACGGAATCCTCAACACCAGCTTTGACGGCTATGCGCCCTACAAGGGGGATATTCAGTACCGCAAGCAGGGTTCCCTGATTGCCTTTGAGAATGGGGAGTCCGTAACCTACGGATTATTCAGCGCCCAGGAGCGAGGCACCTTATTTATCGGCCCCGGTGAAAAAGTATATGCAGGTATGGTAATCGGCCAGAATGGGAAAGCTGAAGATATCGAACTAAATGTCTGCAAGACCAAGCATCTGACCAACACCCGTTCTTCCAGCGCGGATGAAGCATTAAGGCTCACCACGCCGCGCATATTAAGCCTGGAAGAGGCGCTGGATTTCATTGATACCGACGAACTGCTGGAAGTTACGCCGCAGTCACTGCGTATCCGCAAGAAAATCCTGGATTCCAGAATGCGCAAAAGAAGTAATGCAAAATAAAAGCAGGCTTATGAAACTCGCGCCTGTGGCGGCTGCACTGCGGCATCTGTCTCTTACGCCACAGTGCGCCTCCCGCCGGGGGCTTTTTATTTTTTAAGTGGATTATCCAATAAATGCTATAACACCCTTCGTTCTGCATTCGTTTATTGCGTGCATCATTTCCCCACAGTTCGGGCTCCGCATGGCAAAGCTTACGTTGGGAAAAATTAGAAGAATTGAAGTGATTCGTTCTATACAATAAAGTTTTTACATGCTATAATATTTACATAATACAAGCAGTAAACATACGACTGTCTGTATAATATGAACAAAAGGAGTTGAGCATCATGAAATTTATTATTAGTGGAAAGAACATCGACGTAACACCAGGCTTAAAAGACACTATTGAACACAAGTTGGGAAAACTCGAAAGGTATTTTACTCCTGAAACAGAAATTATCGTAACGCTCAGTGTAGAGAAAGAAAGACAAAAGATCGAGGTAACAATCCCGGTTAAGGGAAATATTATCCGCTCCGAGCAGACAAGCAATGATATGTATGTATCCATCGACCTCGTAGAGGAAGTAATCGAGCGACAGCTCCGCAAGTATAAAAACAAACTGGTTGCAAAGAGCCAGGGGCACCCAACAGCCTCTGCCGGCGGAAGCAACTTCAAAAAAGAATTCTTTGAATCAGAAGACAGCGAACAGCAGGATGACGAGATCCGCATCGTAAGGACAAAGCGTTTCGGAATCAAGCCAATGTATCCGGAAGACGCCTGCATCCAGATGGATCTGGTAGGGCATTCCTTCTTCGTCTTCTGCAATGCTGAGACAGATGAGGTAAACGTAGTTTATAAACGAAAAGACGGGTCATTCGGACTCATAGAACCTGAATTCGATTAGATTTTGGAAGCGGGGGATGCTGTGGCTGAGGGACGCCTGAACGGAATGTGGAGAGGGAGACACCGGGACACAAGAGGATGGGGCATGGAAGTAACCCGCTTACGGAGAAGTACTAACACAAAATAAGCTGCCCACGAGGGCACAGACAACATGCGACGAGAAAGCCTGATGCTTTCTCGTCTTAGATTGTCCTGGAAAGTGATTTTGGAAAATCACTTTCCATCCCTCGTGGGCAGCTTATTTTGTGTAAGTACTTCTAGACCGTGCGCTCTATACTTCCATGCCCCATCCTCTTGTGTCCCGGCGTCTCCCTCTCCACATTCCGCTCAGGCTGGGCTTCATCCGGCTGCAGAACCTCCGCTTTTTGGGGGAATCTGACGGTAGGGCCGGATTGAATTGGGTATGCGGTGCGCTTTCCACCCCTGACATCCCTGGCTCCTCCCAATCTGCCGCACCCAGGATGCTCCATCCGCGGCGCCCCCCTTCATTCAAAAACAACCTCGCCGTCCACAACCGCATACCAGCACTCCCCCTCTTTTTGGATCTGGCTTTTTCCGTTTGTTCCTTCTATGATTTCTTTGGTGATATGTTTTTCTTCCTCCTGGGATACAAGGGCCGTGATTTCTACGGAGTCGGTATATGCGGTGTCAAGCAGCGGGATATTTTTTTGTGCGAGCAGGTATTGTATTTTTCCCAGACCGGTATAATCCGTGCTTATTTTCAGTTTAAATCCGTAAATCCTGGTTATAATCTTACTGTGAGACAGGCCTTCCCGCGATGCTGCTGTGTATGCCCTCACCAGCCCTCCTGTTCCAAGCAGCGTGCCTCCAAAGTATCTGGTGACGACGATGAGCACATTGTGCAGGCCCTGTCCCCTTATAACCTCGAGAATGGGCTTGCCTGCGGTTCCGCTCGGCTCTCCGTCGTCGCTGCAGCGCTCCTGTACATTTTCAACACCGGTTACATAAGCCCAGCAGTGATGCCTGGCATCCCAGTACTGCTTTTTTACTTTTTCCAGGTACTCCATTGCCTCTTCTGTAGAGGAAACAGGAAATACATCGGCTATGAAACGTGACTTTTTTTCGACGATTTCCGCAGAGGCTCCCTGATATACTGTTTTATAATTCATCGGCTTTACCTCAATTTCTTTAGTAATCATTAATAGAATATAACAGAACTGTAGAAAACCACAAGAAATTATTAAGATTTTTTTAGAAATATGAAGTTTTCCTATTTTTTCTTTATTTAAGCAGGTAAATTTGATATAATGAGTGGAATGATTAAAGGAGGATATGATTCATGAATTACGGAAAAGAAAATCTCGATAAGAGAAAGAAGAATATCTCTTCAAAAAAGAATATGAAAAAGAAGCGGGTTGGCGTCCGTTTTTTCAAAGCTCTAGTGATCTGCGTCTTACTCATTGCAGTAATCGGGGCCGGAGGAGTCGGTCTGTTTGTCAAAAAAATTATAGATGATGCCCCCAAAGTGACTCCTAACATGGTCAAGCCCTCCGGAGCCACTTCCTTTGTTTACACGGAAGACGGACAACTTTTGGATAAGTTCCGTCAGAAGGGATCCAATCGTGTCTATAAAACATACGATGACATTCCGATCAATCTGACGCATGCATTTGTAGCGATTGAGGATGAGCGTTTCTACAAGCACAACGGGATTGATATGCAGGGGATCCTCAGGGCCGCTGTAGTCGGCGTGACCTCGGGCAATTTTTCAGAGGGTGCAAGTACGCTGACCCAGCAGCTGATTAAAAACAACGTATTCCCGAATTTTACAGAAGAGAAGACATTCTATGACAGGCTGGAGAGGAAACTCCAGGAGCAGTATCTGGCTGTTGAGATTGAAAAACAGATGAGCAAAGAAGAGATAGCGGAAGCCTACATGAACACTATCAATCTTGGGCAAAACTGCCTCGGCGTACAGACTGCGGCAAAACGCTATTTTGACAAGGACGTATCCGAACTGAACCTCTCTGAGTGCGCCGTCCTGGCAGGTATTACACAGAATCCTACGGATTATGATCCGGTGAATTTTCCGGAGGCTAATGCCAAGAGACGGGACATAGTACTGAAAAACATGCTGGATCAGGGCTATATCAGCAAGGAAGAATATGACGAGGCCAAAGCTGATCCTGTATACGACAGAATCAAAGCAACTTCACAGGATGCTACCGATAACACCCCATATTCCTATTTTGTTGATGAACTTACACAGCAGATTATCCACGATCTCAGGGAACGCAAGGGCTATACTGAAACGCAGGCATATAACTTGCTTTACAGCGGCGGCCTGACAATCACAGCAACCCAGGATCTTGCAATCCAGAATATCTGTGACGAAGAGGTTGCCAATCCGAACAATTATCCATACACCGTTGAATATGGACTTGAATATGCACTGACTGTTACACATCCTGATGGGAACTCAGATAACTACAGCAAGGAGATGCTTGGGGAGTATATCCGCAGCGCATGGGGAAGAGAATTCCCGCTTGTATTCTCCTCTCCTGATGAAGCTGAACAGGCAATTGCGGAATATAAAGGCACTCTTGGCATTACAGAAGAAGATACCATAATTGAAAATAAGGATATCACCCCGCAGCCTCAGACCTCCGTAGTCCTGATGGATCAATATACAGGTAAGGTAAAGGCGATTGTGGGCGGCCGTGGTGAAAAGACAACGAGTCTTTCCCTTAACCGTGCAACCGATTCGACAAGGCAGCCAGGTTCCTGTTTCAAAATATTATCAACCTATGCACCTGCCATGGACTCCGGCGGTTATACACTTGCAACTACAATTGTAGATGAGCCTTACAGCTATGCGAGTGGTAAGCCTGTGAACAACTGGGATCACCAGTATATCGGCAGCACGCGTGTGCGTTATGCAATTGAGCATTCCATGAACGTCTGCGCGGTCAAGACACTGACAGCCATCGGCCCGCAGACAGGTTATGACTATCTGCTGAACTTTGGATTTACCACTCTGGTGAATAACGACGATGACAATTATCCAGGATTCACCGATGTGGCACAGGCCACGGCGCTCGGAGGAATCACACGCGGTATCTACAACCTGGAAATGACCGCGGCATACGCAGCAATTGCAAACAACGGTATCTACACAGAGCCGATCCTCTACACCAAGGTTCTGGACAAGGACGGAAATGTGCTGCTGGACAACACCAAACCTGCGACTCACCAGGTCATTAAAGACTCGACTGCAGCGCTTCTTACAAGTGCAATGCAGGATGTTATCACCCGTGGTACAGGTACTGCCGCAAGATTATACAGCATGCCTGCAGCCGGCAAAACAGGTACAACTGAAAACAGTACTGACCTCTGGCTCTCCGCATATACGCCATATTACACATGTTCCGTCTGGGGCGGCTACGACTCTAATAAGCCGATGAGCAATATGGATCAGGCATGGCATGAGGTTATGTGGAAGAACATCATGGAACGCGTTCATGAAGGCCTGGAGTATAAAGATTTCACAATGCCTTCCACCGTTGAACAGAAGACAATCTGTACGCAGACCGGGTTACTGGCTACTGCAACCTGTCCTCCTCTGACCGAATATTTTGCAAAGGGAACCGCTCCGTCACAGAGTTGTTCCGGGCACTATGTACCGAAAGAGGAAAAAGAAGACGATGAGAAAGATAAGGATAAAGATAAAGACAATGATAAAAAAGAGGAAAATCCCGAGAATCCGGATGAAAACGGAGGAAGTGTCACACCGCCGGAAGGCGGCGGCAATGAAGGCGGTGGAAACGAAGGCGGCGGCAATGAAGGCGGCGGCAACGAAGGCGGTGGAGCCGAAACGCCGGATGCCGGAGGCGGAGAAGAACCTCCTGCCGAATAATTCCTTCGCAGCAGAACTCTGATAGATCCGTCTTTTACGGCGTAACAGCCGGGAATAAAATGAAAGCCAGCATGCTGAACATGTTGGCTTTCATTTTATTCCCGGCTGTTGCACCGCCATACTACATTTCAATCGTCCTGCCGCGTTTACATACCGCAGGCCCTCTGCCATATTCCACTAAGCCAGCTCCCCCAGCACCAGCTTAGCAGCTCCGCAGATCCCCGCGTCATTCCCCAAAGTGGCGAGTACAAACTTTACATCCTTATTTGCAAAAAAGGCCCGTTCAAGGTATGGCTTCTCAATGTAAGGAATCAGCATATCTCCTGCCTTGGACACGCCGCCCCCGATTACAAAGACTGCTGGATCTGCCACCGCTGCCAGATTTGCAAGGGCATGGCCAAGATACCTGCCAAATTCCTCCGCAATTTCCTTCGCCACAACATCCTCAGCCTTAACCGCATCAAATACGTCCTTTGCGGAGACGCATTCCAGATTTAGCATTGTATTTCTCGTTTCTTCTGCCAGCTTCTTTTTCGCCAGCCTAACGATTCCTGTCGCCGAAGCATATTGCTCCAGGCAGCCGTGGTTTCCACAGCCACAAGTATCTGTCTCCTCATAATTCACACAGATATGGCCGATTTCACCGCCCGCTCCATGAGCACCGGTCAGCACTCGTCCGCCAATGATAACTCCGCCTCCGACGCCTGTCCCAAGCGTAACCATTACCATATTCTTCTGGCCAGCTCCGCCGCCTTTCCACATCTCTCCAAGGGCGGCTACATTGGCATCATTCCCGATCTGTGCGTACAGCCCCGTGAGCTCTTCCAGCTCTTTCCTGACATTTTTATAATTCCATCCCAGGTTAGCGGTACCGTCTACAATTCCCTCTTCTGTTACAGGGGCCGGCACGCCGACTCCCACTCCCACGATATCATCCTTCTTCAGTCCCTTTTCCTCAATCTTTTCCAGAATCGATGCGGAAATATCCGGAAGAATGGCTTTTCCTTCCTCTTCTGTGCGCGTCACAATCTCCCATTTATCTAGGATCTTTCCCGTCTCCTCGAATAATCCCATCTTAACGGTAGTTCCCCCAACATCTATGCCAAAACAATACTTCATGTTAACTCTCCTGTCTGATTTATATTCCCTATGCTGACTATCTGTTTTTTGTCAGGTTTTCCTGGACACGTTTGTATAATTCCTGGGCCGCATTATATCCCATCTGTTTCTGTCTGTGGTTAACCGCTGCGGATTCCACGATGATTGCAAGATTACGTCCCGGACGGATCGGAATGCTGTGGCAAACAACACGGTTACCAAGAAATTCCGTATAGTTCTCTTCCAGCCCAAGTCTGTCATACTCCTTGTCCCTGTTCCAGTCTTCCAGAGTAATGACCAGGTCGATATTCTGGGTTTCCCTGACACTCTGTACGCCAAACATCGACTTCACATCCACAATACCAATGCCTCGAAGCTCTATAAAATGCCTTGTAATATCGGGAGCAGCTCCGACAAGCGTATCGTCGCTGACTTTCCTGATCTCCACTACATCGTCCGTCACCAGGCGGTGGCCCCGCTTAATCAATTCGAGCGCAGCCTCACTCTTGCCGATTCCGCTCTCACCCATAATTAAAACACCCACACCATATACATCAACAAGCACGCCATGAATCGATATGCAAGGCGCCAGTTTTACATTCATCCATCTGATAATTTCCCCCATAAATGAAGACGTAGATTTTGAAGTTACAAATACAGGAACATCATGCTCCACTGCTTTTTTAAGCAGTATCTCCTCCGGTTCCATGTCTCTGCTGAAAATAATACACGGCACTTTATGGCTGAGGAATTCATCATATATCTGAAGCTTTCTCTCCTCCTCCAATGTCTGCAGATATGTGTACTCTACGTATCCGATCATCTGTACCCTGTCACAGTCAAAATGATCAAAGAATCCGGTAAGCTGCAGCGCCGGCCTGTTGATATCCGGAACATTCACCTCCCGCCCTAAAAGCTCAACCTCGGGGGTCAGATTCTTTAAATTCATTTTCTCGACAATTTCCTGTAGCTTTACACCATGTCCCATAGCTATCTCCTTTTCTCTTATTTTCACTGCACATCCAGACATCGCAAGGCTGCATAAAAAGCTTCATCCGGCGGCAGATTGATCCTCATGCGGTTATTATACCATAAACCATAGTTTCCTAAAAGCTCTATCAAAATGCATTTAATTCCGCGGTTCTGATTCGTTACTGTTCTGACAAGCCTGAACTGTTACGATTCGTTACTATGCACGGCCCCGTGAATAGTTACTTGAATTCCTCTTCCTGCTCTTTTGTGTGATGAAAAAAAGTATATACCGCCTGCGCCGATTTTTCGTTCATGGAGGGGACTTTGGCAAGCTCCTCCACTGATGCGGCCCTGATCGCATCCAGACTCATATAATGACGCATGAGGGCCTTTCTTCTGGCCGGCCCGATGCCGTCAATATCATCCAGTATCGAATGTACCTGGCCCTTGCCGCGGAGCTGCCTGTGATATTCAATCGCAAAACGGTGGGCCTCATCCTGGATCCGGGTAACCAGCCGGAACGCCTCAGAGGACTTATCAATCGGAATCTCCTCGTTATGATAATATAATCCCCTTGTTCTGTGGTAATCATCCTTCACCATCCCGCATACCGGAATATTCAGGCGGAGATCTTCGAGTACCTGCAGGGCTACATTTACCTGTCCCTTACCTCCGTCCATAAGGATCAGGTCCGGAAATGCAGTAAAGCCGCCCAATTCCCGGCTCTCCTCCCGCTCCTTTAGTCCATGCGTAAATCTTCTGGTCAGTACCTCTCTCATACTGCCATAGTCATCGGCGCCCTGGATCCCCTTTATCTTAAACTTCCGGTAATCATTTCGTTTGGGTTTTCCGCGCTCATATACCACCATGGAGCCGACTGACTCAAATCCATTTGTGTTAGAGATGTCAAAGGCCTCCATACGGCTGATGTCTTCAAGCTCCAGAAGACGGGCAATCTCCTTGACCGCACCGATTGTCCTGCCCTCCTCCCGCTTCAGCCGCTCTTTGTCTTTACTCAGAACCAGACTGGCATTGTTTGCCGCCAGTTCGACCAGTTTTTCCTTCGTCCCCTTTTTGGGCACCCGGATCGTTACTTTTCCTCCGCGCTTCGCACTCAGCCATTCCTCCAGCAGGTGCATATCCTCCAGCTCGGCAGGAAGCATCAGTTCTCCCGGAATAAACGGAGTGCCTGCATAATACTGCTTGATAAAACTGTCCAGAATCTCACTGTCCTGTTCGTCTTTTGCAATACGGAGATAGAAATGATCCCGCCCGATCAGCCTTCCTCCCCGGATAAAAAACACCTGTACAACAGCGTCTTCCTCCTCGGATGCCACCGCAAGAATATCACGGTCTTCTCCGCTGCTATCCGTGATTTTCTGTTTCTGAGATACCTTTTTCACACTGTTCAGCAGCTCCCTGTACTCAATCGCCTTCTCGAATTCCAGAGCCTCCGAGGCCGCCTTCATCTTCTCTTCCAGGTCGTTCAGTATACTGTCGAAATTCCCGTTCAAAAACCGTATGATCTCCTGGATGGATTTCCCATATTCCTCCCGGGAAATATATCCCTGGCAAGGCGCATCGCACTGCTTGATATGATAGTTCAGGCAGGGCCGCTCTTTTCCAATATCCTTGGGCAGATTTCTGTTGCAGCTCCTCACATGATAAAGCTTATGAATCAGGTCTATGGTGTCCCGGACCGCCAGACCGCTGGTATAAGGCCCAAAATACTTTGCCTTATCCTTCAGCATCTTTCTCGCCAGCATCACCCTGGGAAACGGCTCGTTGGTCGTCACCTTGATAAAAGGATAGGTCTTGTCATCCATCAGCATCGTATTATACTTGGGCCGGTGCTCTTTGATCAGGTTGCATTCCAGAACAAGCGCTTCTAACTCAGAATCCGTCACGATATACTCAAACCGCCGGATATGAGTGACCATCTGCTCAATCTTAACCCCCTTATTCCTGCTGCTCTGAAAATACTGGCGCACCCTGTTCTTCAGGCTGATCGCCTTTCCCACATATATGATATTGTCTTTTTCATCATGCATAATATAAACTCCCGGGCTCGCCGGGAGCTTTTTCAGTTCTTCCTGTATGTCAAAATTATAATTATCCATGCCATTTATTATAAGGCCTAACGAGGGATTTGTGAAGGGAAAATATAGGAAGAGAAATAGATTTTCAGAATCAAAATAAGAGTAGGCTAGCCCACTTTGATGCTGCCGCGATACCGCTTCGAGGCTATCTGCCTTAACGCTGCGTGTGCATCCCCCGGAGGGCTTTCAGTAATAGGAAAGTACTGAGCACTTTTCTATTATAGAAAAAGCTACCCTCTTGGCAGAGAGGATAGCTTATATAACTGTAAAGAACAGTTATCGGCAATCACTGAACGGCAATCCACTGATTAAGCCTAGATAAATTATACATGCCGGCAAAACTTTTTTCAAGTATCCATTCTAACTTTCCTTATCCGCCGGATTCCTTATAGTAACGGTTCAGGCCGTCCTAAACGGTTACTGCGCGTCCGCCTCTCCCTCAACTGGTTTCATAGCGATACGCACTTCTTTTTTTATTTCCTCACCCTGTTCCGGCTCCTCAATTCCCTTAACTTCACGGAATATCCTCATGAACTCTTTTCCCGTAATTGTTTCTTTTTCGATCAGGAATGCGGAGATGCGGTCCAGTGCTTCTCTGTTCTCGCCCAGCAGACGTTTTGCTTCATCGTAAGCATACTTTAGCATGCTCATTACTTCGCCGTCTATCTCAGCAGCCGTAGCTTCCCCGCAGTTCATAACCGGACGTCCGTCCAGATAGCGGTTCTGGATTGATTCCAGTCCGATCAGCCCGAACTTGTCGGACATACCGTACTGTGTGATCATCGCCCTGGCGATCTTTGTCGCCTGTTCAATATCGTTGGAAGCCCCTGTTGTTACCGTGTCAAACACAAGCTCTTCTGCCGCACGTCCTGCCAGCGCACCAACCAGCATGGCCTCCAGTTCTTTTTTGGTATTGAGGAACTTTTCCTCCTCCGGTGTCTGCATTACATATCCCAGAGCGCCCATCGTTCTGGGCACGATCGTAATCTTCTGCACCGGCTCCGCATCTTTCTGCAGGGCGCTCACCAGCGCGTGGCCTACTTCGTGGTAGGATACGATCTTTCTCTCCTCTTCACTCATAATGCGGTCTTTTTTCTCTTTACCAACCAGCACCACTTCTACAGCCTCGAACAAATCCTTCTGGCTGACCACATGCCGACCATTCTTAACGGCATTAATTGCAGCTTCATTAATCATATTGGCCAGATCGGAACCGACCGCGCCTGAGGTTGCCAGCGCAATGGCCTCCAGATCTACAGTCTCATCCATCTTAACATCCTTGGAATGTACCTTCAGGACATCCACACGCCCCTTCAGGTCAGGCTTATCGACAATGATACGGCGGTCAAAACGGCCCGGACGCAGCAGCGCCGGATCCAGTACCTCCGGACGGTTCGTTGCCGCCAGAAGCAGAAGGCCCTTGTTGGTATCAAAACCATCCATCTCCGCCAAAAGCTGGTTCAGTGTCTGCTCACGCTCATCGTTGCCGCCCATGGCCGTATCACGTGTCTTGCCAATTGCATCAATCTCATCGATAAATACGATACACGGCGCCATCTGCTGTGCCTGCTTGAACAAATCCCTCACTCTGGATGCGCCGACACCAACGTACATCTCCACGAATGCAGAACCTGACAGTGAGAAAAACGGTACCTTTGCCTCGCCTGCCACAGCCTTCGCAAGCAGTGTTTTTCCAGTACCGGGAGGGCCAACTAACAAAGCGCCCTTCGGCAGTTTCGCACCGATACCCGTATATTTGCCCGGATTATGCAGAAAGTCTACCACCTCCTGCAGAGATTCCTTCGCTTCATCCTGGCCCGCAACATCCTGAAAAGTGACTCCGGTCTCCTTTTCCACGTATACTTTGGCGTTGCTCTTGCCGATTCCCATCATTCCGCCGCCCTTTGACATGCGTTTCATCAGGAAATTAAACAGGATCACGATCATGATGATCGGGAGCACAACGGTGATAAATATCTCAAATATCATAGAAGAGGCTGTGTCGGGCATCTGCTGCTCAAAATGAACCCCCGCTTTATGAAGCCGGTCCACCAGCTTTTCATCCGCTGTCCGGACAACATAATAGTCCGGAGCCCGCTCCTCTTCTCCGCTTTTTTGCTCAAGCTGATTAATCAGATCCGACGCGTCCTTCGGTGTGTCACCGTCCGCAGCCTTTTTATCCGATTTCTCCTCTTTTCTTGCCTCATCTGTTAAAGTAACGTATAACTTCGATGAATCAATCGTTACTTTCTCAATTTCTCCGTCATCTACCTTTGTAAGGAATTCATCGTAACTCAGCTCCGCAGGATTCTTATCCTGCATCATTGAATACAATCCCATCACAATAAAAACAGTCAGCAGTGTGGTTACGAGGATCACTCCCCACCCCTGCTTGTTGTTCTTAGGATTATTATTATTCTTGTTATTCTGATTGTCCATTCTATGCCTCCTAAAATCCACTATCCCCATTATAAGTACAGGTTCCATATAAATCAATAAAAAGATTATGAAAATATTGTAAACACAGGGCATTTTATAGTATACTGAGAACGAAATATGTCATGAAAAGGAATGTGAAAATGAAAATAGGATTCGATAATGAAAAGTACTTATCTATGCAGTCAGAACATATCCGTGAGAGGATTAACCAGTTCGACAACAAGCTCTACCTTGAATTTGGGGGGAAATTATTTGATGATTACCATGCTGCCAGAGTGCTGCCGGGCTTTGCTCCTGACAGTAAACTGCGCCTTCTGAAGCAGCTCAGCGACCAGGCTGAGATCGTCATCGTGATCAGCGCACGCGATATTGAGAAAAATAAGGTCCGCGGAGATCTGGGCATTACCTACGATTCCGACGTTCTCCGGCTGATGGATTCTTTCCGGGAAAACGGCCTGTATGTAGGAAGCGTTGTCATCACACAATATTCCGGACAGGAAAGCGCCGTCCTCTTCAAAAACCGCCTCGAAAATTTGGATATCCCTGTATACATGCATTACTGCATCAACGGTTATCCTTCTAATATCCCTCTGATTATCAGCGATGACGGATACGGCAAAAACGATTATATTGTAACGTCCCGTCCCCTCGTGATTGTCACCGCTCCGGGCCCAGGAAGCGGGAAAATGGCGACCTGCCTGTCACAATTATATCATGAGCATAAACGTGGAATTCATGCAGGCTACGCCAAATTTGAAACATTTCCCATTTGGAATCTTCCTCTGAAACATCCGGTTAATCTTGCATATGAGGCCGCTACCGCAGATCTGAACGATATCAATATGATTGATCCCTTCCATTTGGAAGCTTATGGAGTAACTACCGTGAATTATAACCGGGATGTTGAAATTTACCCTGTTTTAAACACAATTTTTGAAAAAATTTATGGAAAAAGTCCTTATAAGTCTCCAACCGACATGGGTGTAAACATGGCCGGCAAATGTATCTGCGACGATGAAGTCTGCCGTGAGGCATCCCGGCAGGAGATTGTCCGGAGATATTTTGCATCACTGAATTCTTTATTGATGGGGACAACTTCAGAGGAGGAGGCTCAGAAAATCGAACTCCTCATGAACCAGGCGAATGTCTCCGTCCAGGACCGCAAAGTGGTTGCAAAGGCTCTGGAACGCTCCAGGGAGACGAACGGGCCTGCGGCGGCTATGGAGCTGGATGACGGGCGCATGATCACCGGCAAGACCACTAATCTGCTGGGCGCCTCTGCGGCGCTCCTGTTAAATGTCTTAAAGGAACTCGCGGGAATTGACCACGAACTGCATGTTATTTCTCCCGAATCCATCGAGCCGATCCAGAAGCTCAAGGTGGATTATTTGAAAAGCAAGAATCCGCGTCTGCATACGGATGAGGTTCTGATCGCCCTTTCCGCCAGTGCCGCCAACAGTAATATGGCCCGAAGAGCGCTGGAACAGCTGCCGAAACTGGAAGGCTGTCAGGCACACACCTCGGTCATGCTGTCCGATGTGGATATCAAAACCTTCAAAAAGCTGGGCGTACAGCTCACCTGCCAGGCTGTTTACGAGACAGATCATATTTACCATTAATGAATCCGCCGTTCAGGCAAATCTGAACGGCGGATTCAATTCTTCCAGAGTTTTTATGTACTTGAAAAAAAACTGTATTTTTTGTAGAAATTGGTGTATACTCTTTAAGTATTTTTTAGGCACAGATTTCATACAAGGAGGATTATATGGCAGTAAAATATGTATTTGTTACAGGTGGAGTTGTTTCTGGACTTGGAAAAGGAATTACTGCTGCGTCACTTGGCCGCCTGCTGAAGGCCCGCGGATATACTGTTACGATGCAGAAGTTTGACCCTTATATCAATATTGACCCCGGAACAATGAACCCGGTACAGCACGGTGAAGTATTCGTAACGGATGACGGCGCTGAGACAGACCTGGATTTGGGACATTATGAACGCTTTATTGACGAAAGCCTGACGAAAAATTCCAATGTAACAACAGGAAAGATTTACTGGTCTGTCTTACAGAAAGAACGCCGTGGTGATTTTGGCGGTGGAACGGTACAGGTTATTCCTCACATCACCAACGAGATCAAAAGCAGATTTTACCGCAATCCTGCTGCCAAAAGCACTGAGATCGCCATTATAGAAGTCGGCGGAACCGTCGGCGATATCGAAAGTCAGCCCTTTCTGGAATCCATTCGGCAGTTCCAGCACGAAAAAGGCCGTGATAACGTAATTCTGATCCATGTAACCCTGATTCCCTACCTAAAAGCCTCACAGGAGATGAAAACAAAGCCGACCCAGGCAAGTGTGAAAGAGCTCCAGGGAATGGGCATACAGCCGGATATCATTGTCTGCCGCTCCGAGTATCCTCTGGACGCCGGCATGAAGGACAAGATCTCTTTATTCTGCAATATTCCTGCAAATCATGTACTCCAGAACCTTGATGTTGAATATTTATACGAAGCCCCCCTCGCCATGGAACGGGAAAATCTGGCCCAGGTTGCATGTGAATGCCTGCATCTCGACTGTCCGGAACCAGATCTGAAAGATTGGACCGAGATGGTGGATAACCTCCGCAATCCGACCCAGGAGGTTCACATTGCCCTTGTGGGAAAATATATCCAGCTCCATGACGCCTACATCAGCGTTGTCGAGGCGCTGAAGCACGGCGGAATCTACAGCCATACGACGGTTAACATCAAATGGGTGGACTCCGAGACAGTCACTGCGGACAATGCCGCAGAGGTGTTCGGCGATGTCAGCGGTATCATTGTCCCCGGCGGTTTTGGCGACAGAGGCATAGAAGGAATGATTGAGGCAATCCGGTATGCCCGTACCAACCGCATCCCCTTCCTGGGCCTCTGCCTGGGGATGCAGCTTTCCATCGTGGAATTTGCAAGAGATGTTCTCGGATACAACGATGCACACAGCATGGAACTGCAGCCTGACACTACCCACCCCGTCATCCATATCATGCCGGATCAGATCGGCATCGAAGATATAGGCGGGACTCTGCGCCTTGGCTCATACCCCTGCGTTCTCAAAAAGGATTCCCTGGCATACCGTTTATATGGAAAAGAAGAAATCCAGGAGCGCCACCGCCACCGCTATGAGGTAAACAACGACTACCGTGAGGCGCTGGAAGAACACGGCATGATACTCTCCGGACTTTCACCGGACGGCAGGATTGTAGAAATGCTCGAAATTCCGGATCATCCCTGGTTCATTGCAACACAGGCGCATCCGGAACTAAAATCAAGGCCGAATAGGCCGCATCCGCTCTTCAAGGGGTTTGTGGAGGCGGCTCATTTGAGGAGTGGGGTGCAGGGGGAGTAAAGCGTACGCCTGCACGGTACGGGGTTTTTAATACGCTGTACCTTTCAGCGGGAGCCGGGCTCACCTTTTTTACGGCGCTCCGCTCTTTTCTTCTCGATATACGCAATTATCCTGGCGGCTGCCCATGCCGCGAATGCTCCTATGAGCAGCCCGGCTATTACGTCGCTGGGGTAGTGGACTCCTACGTAGAGACGTGAAAAGGCGATCAGGGCCGCCAGTATTACGGAGGCTGTTCCCCAGAATCTGGGCAGCATACGGTAATAGACAAGCGCCGCGGCGAAGGATGCACATGTGTGGCCGGATGGGAATGAATAATCATGCTGCTTTCCTATTAAGAGTGTCAGTCCCTCCACGACTTCGTATGGGCGGATTCTGGCTACCAGGTTTTTCAGTGTTACGTTTGTGATCAGCGCTCCGATGGCTATGGCTGCTATAGCGGTAATCCCTGCTTTTCTCGTCTTTTGAGGGATCAGCAGCAGGAGGGAGACTGCAAGCCAGAACCAGCCGGAGTCTCCGAGTGACGTGATAAACTTCCAGAAGGAATCCATCCAGTCATGCCGGATATATTCCTGTATCGCGAGTAAGATATTTCCGTCTAGCTGTAAAAGAAAATCCATAAATGCTCCCTTCGAGTTGATTTTATGTATCATAATAATTTAAAAGTATATCATACGCAGGAAGGGCTGTCTATGGCAGTTCTTTCATCTCCCTATCGTTCAGAGGATTGACATGGACCATACAGTGCTTGACTTCCGGGAACTCCATTTCAATCCTTGAATGGACGCTTTCGGCTATTTTATGCGCTTCATTTAATGTCAGATTCCCATCCGCAGCAATTTCTATATCCACATAGGCCTTCGCTCCAAACATTCTGGTTCTCATTTCATCGATCTTTGCTACTCCCGGATTTTCCAGGACCGACTGTCTCATATCCTGGATTGTCCTGTCATCACAGGATTTATCCACCATCTTGTTCATAGCATCATGGAAGATATCCCAGGAGGCCTTCCCAATAAATATACAGATAATAACACTTGCCAGCGGATCCAGAACCGGAAAGCCCAGGCGCGCACCCAGTATCCCCGCAAAAGCTCCGATCGAGGAGAGAGAATCCGAACGATGGTGCCATGCATCTGCCATCAGCGCACCGGAATTAATTTTCTTTGCTGCAGCCCTTGTATACCAGTACATCCATTCCTTCACAACAATTGATATGACAGCCGCTGCAAGCGCCAGTCTTCCAGGGGCTGCTGCCGATTCCATCCCGCCCCCCGCAATCTTTTCTATCCCGCTTACTCCGATTCCAAGCCCCGTCGCAAACAGAACCACAGCCAGGAGAATCGAAGCCACGCATTCCATCCTGTCATGCCCGTAGGGATGCTCCTTATCGGACTTTTTGCCGGATATAGTCACCCCAATCATAACAATCACCGTGCTGAAGACATCCGATGCCGAATGAATCGCATCGGACACCATTGCCCCCGAACCAGCCAGCAAGCCAGCCAGCAGCTTAAAAACAGATAAAATGACATTTACCACAATGCTTACAATTGAGACGCGCATAGCGATCTTATTTGGTTCATTCATACTTAGCCTCCCAAGGGGTCTGACCCCTTTGCGTTCCATTTTCAGAATATTCACAAAAAAGACACCTGCGGAACAAGAAAACTAAAACTGTCCCGCAGATGTCTATTATCTGCTGCCGCCATCCGGCGGCCCGGTCATGTGATACATAACCTGCTCAGTTTGTACTGTAGTTATAATATGCAGTGCAAAGAGTTTCTATTTATAATATGCAGTCGTACTCTATTTGTCAATATTTTTATGAAAATTATTGCCATGAACTAATAAGAGGAGGCTGTTACGGAAAACAGGTTTCGGTAACAGCCTCCTCTTTATGAGGGGGTCGATTTTAGTCGCACTACATATTTGCCTTCATTTTGTATTTTCTTTCTTTTTTGAAGATGTCTTTGTCTCTGCAATCTTCTTTCCTGCGTGTCTCCGCCTGCCTGTAATGAATGATTTCTTCGTCTCTGTGTACGCTCCCCAGTTCTTCTCCGATCCGCATCCTGCGGAAGTCTTTTTTATGGTTTACTCCTCCGCAGAAATCTTCGAAAGCGTATACCATTCTGTTCCAGATGCTCAGATTGGAAATTTTCTCTACGGAAAGCTTCCTGACAGAGCGGAGCCAGTATTCTGCAAGTATCCAGCAGACGATCACCAACGCTGCTGCGGAGATGAATAAGATCATAAATTTTTCTAACATAGCTTCCACTCCCTTCTGCCTTTTCTGTTATCTTTATATTATCCCTTATTTTTTAATTAGTCAATATATTTGTATTTATTTATTATTTTTTCTGTCTTTTAATGTTTTCTCATTCAATTTATCCGTCTACCGTCTCATTTTTTAACAGCCAAACTATGTTGTACTGCGATTTAGCCGCTATTCTTCTTTGCTCTTTATATAAGCCTCTGCTGCCGGATCCTTCATCTCATATTGCCGGTACCACTCTTTATTGGCATCATTTCTCAGTACATCTGAACGGTTCTGGGAAAGAAATCTGACCAGGGGATAGACATCGACCCATATCTCGTTGTTCCCCTCCCGCTGAGATTCATCAAAGATCAGTTGAAGGCCAAAGTGCAGATGATACGTGTCAATATTATTTACATTCTCCGTCGTGCTGTACCCGGTTCTTCCCATGTAGCCGATCACATCACCTGCCTGGACAATATCCCCCTCCTTCAGATTTTCCGCAAACGGGATATTCTGACGGAGGTGTGCGTAATAATAGTACCTCTTGCCGTCAAAGCTGTTGATACCGATCCGCCATCCGCCATACTGGTTCCAGCCCATGACGGTAATATATCCCGACTCCACGGCAATCACGGGTGTACCAAGAAGAATATAATATGGAAGAAATGTTGTGTATGGGTGCCACCATTTACGCATAATAATGGGATTGTAGATATTTACAATATGTAATGTTATAATAAATATATTAATTTTAAAGGAGAGGAAACGATATGGAAATTAAACTTAAAGATTTTATAGGTAAACATAAGCTATCAGGCGTGGACTACGTTCCTTCACCCGAAGGTAATAATATACTATTTTGTTTAGACGGAATAAAATATATCTTAGTAGAAAACGAATATGATGGATACCGTAGCTATATGGATGGACTAGATATTACGGATAAAAAAATATCGCATGTTTTCCCTGCACAAGTTGTTGAGTGTGTATATGAAGCCGAAATCGATAACTGGGAATCCGATATCTTATTTATGTTCTCTTTAGATGGTAAACTCATACTTGAAATAGGAACAGAAATGGTAAACGATCAGTATCCATGCGCGGTCTTTGCCTATTATCCAGAAAACATGGATATTAACTCAACTAAATAGCAATTTAAATGCGTCAAATTTTACCCTGACAAATTCAACCTACTATCCCACTACCAATGTAATTGTGAGTGGGCGCGTGTTACAGTTGCAATGCGCCGGATTGATTTTGAAGGACGTGCCAGCTAATGCAGAATTTGTCATCGGCACGCTTCCGGCCACATATCGACCATCGTATAAAATCATAAAATATGTTTTAGGCGGCGGTACAACAAGCCGTTTATTTAGGATATCTATAGACGTGGATGGCAAGGTAACCTACACGCCTACGGCAGATATCGCAACAGGTGTGGGCGTTAATATCAATGAGACCTTTATTGCAAAAGTATAATTATCATTTATAGCGCGGCTTTAAATGTATTCGGGTGAGCCGTATGTTTCCGGCAGTGCTTGACCTAACGGTAATGACTCTATCGCTGGCATTTCCGGTAACAGTATGTGTTGTTGTTATGTCATTCATCTTTATGATATTAAATGACGATGACAATGATGCGACATACCACATTGCTCCGTCTGATGTAATAACAAGAGCTGCCTCGCCAACCGGAACGCCAAAGTAATACGGCTGGGGTACATACCCAGTATCCCAGATCAGGTCATTTGTTGACTGCAAATTGCTATTTAGCCCAACAATAAAACAAAGTAACCATACTTACATATAAGTATATAATAATAAACAAGTTTTAACAAAAAGGCAAGACGATTTATTGCATAAATATCTTTACTGGTGTATGATTAAGAAAAAAAGTTCTTGGAGGTAAAATATGGAAGATATAAAGTCGGTATTTGCAAGTGGAGTAACAATAACGTTTGGAAGTACATATTCTAGATTACGCTTTTTAATGGAGGATATGGATGTTAATGGAAAAATGGAAGGTAATAAAATAGTAGCAGATATACTTATGAGTCCAGAACTCTTGATTAATATTCGTAAAATATTAAATGACAATGCTACTGAGTTAAAGGGTATGGTTAGCGATATTGATAACGGAAAACAAGAAGATTAGGAAAATGATATGTCTAAAACATATTCTATTAAAACTGAAGATCCACTTGGAAATACTATTGTATGCACAGAAGAAAGATGGAATCATCATATTTTAAACGATAGTGAGCATACTATAATGAAAGGGAATGAAATAGCTGTCGCAGATACTTTAAGAGATCCCGACACCATATACGTCAGTAGTCAAAATGAGAATCGCACCGTTTATTTTAAAAAGGGTGCTAATTCCACGTATAGTAAAACTTTAACAACAAAAGTAGTTACAGAAACTGTGGGGAGTAAATCTAAAAAAGTAGTGACTGCTTTTCCTCAAAAATCTGAAAAGGGAGGGATATCGGATGTTATATACACAAGACCTAAGTAAGGTATCATATGACCCTGAATGCGATATTCTAAATTGCACCTTTTCTAATCAACACAACTCATATGGAGATGAGGATCCGGATAACATTGTTGTATTTAGAGATTTAATTACGGATGAAATAACAGGAATTAAAATTCTAGATATTAAAAAAATGTACGCTTCTCAAGATAATAGATTGACTATTGTCAAAAGATATATAAATTTAGAAGAAATACTTCCAAAACTAAATTTCTAAAGAGAATCCTTGTCGACTCTATTTTTTACAAGCCCGGAATCCTGATGGACCCGGGCTAATATATTATTTCTGTGTTCTCTTAACCGCCGCCTGCAGCCTAGCATACCACGGAGCCTTACTACTCCATGAATAGCATGGCAAGTCCTTCCCATTATTGTCTTTGTATATCTTATTAAGAATCGTCACCTCATCAGGATGGCTAAGAGGGTGAAATTCCTTCCCGTCAAAAAAGATTACCGGCCCTTTTCCATCAATTGTATATAAACACATCATAGTTACTTCTCTCCTTCCATTCGCCCCTTGTTTCTGAGTCTCATTCACATTGTTCATAAGTTCCTTAATTCGTCTAATAAAATATTCCTTACATGCTTTCGGCCCGCCATGCAATTCTACAGATCTATGAGGGCAAGCCGTCGCAAACACTTCCTGATGCAGCCTGATTGTACTTTCATTCGGCGTAATGCCGTATTTCTTGCATAATTCCGCTGCAAGCTGTAGCCCTCGTTCTTCATTTGCAAGAAACGTATCTTTCAATCCCATGCTCTGGCAGATCTCCATAGACAGATAATTCATATTGCTGTCTTCCTGTCCGCAATGCCAAGCGCAATTAACATCATCTTCTACTTGCCGGATCGTATTCTGGTCAACATAATAATGCGCGAAACCATTACCTAAGCTATGCTCGCCACCTGCCAAGGCGTTTGCCCAATAGTTTGCATCAAGAAATTGCCCGCCTGCATCGTTATGTATGAATATGCCTTTGGGGCTGTGTCCCCGTCTTCCGGCAATGCCGCCGCATATACTCATTATTCTTCCTCCTTGTATACTTGTAACAACACCCCTATAGTTGTCTCACCAACTTCTTCCTTTGTAATTTCCTTCGGTTCGTAAATTTCTTCACCCATTACAGATATCTCCTTTCCTGCAACAAAAAGAGGACGATGTTACTTGCCCTCTGGATCCTGATTATTAAGTTCCGGCAAACCTGCTACCGACGTTGCCAAGGACAATATCCCCGCAAGCGCAGATGCAGACAGCACCATAATCCAGTTAACCTCCTGTAGCACCGCCGCGGTCCCTATCGTGGCCACAAACGTCTGCGACACGGTCTTAACTGCCCTGATACCGGCCTTCTTCGCCCATTCAATCCAATCTCTGTTTTTCATATTCAGTATCCTCCTATTTCATATTTGTTAATAAGTAAATCATCCCACCTGCTACAGCTGTGCCTATTGCACCTAGAAATGCATTAAACAGAGCCTTTGTACTATCTTTCCATTTTCTGGCAGGCTCTTTTTCGATATCTTCTACCTTATCCTTTATTTCTTCTACGCTTTTGTTCGTATGCTTCAATTCTGCAGTCATTTCTACAAGCGCAGCGGACATGTTATGGATTTCTTCAATTATCGGTTCCAGTTTGTCCAGACGGTGTGTATTGCTTTTAGACCTTTCCTCAACGGAGGTTAGTCTTTTCTCATGCTCTAAATCCATAACATTTCCCTCCAATATTTTGCATAAAAATTAGGCCTTCTGGCCCTGCCCTAATCTCCATTAAAACTCCTTAATTAATTTGTTTGCCGTTTACATATAGGTTTCCGACTATGTACATATCTCCATTTTGGCGTGTAGTACCGCCCAGCATAGCATCATTTGCGCTGAGCCCCCCACAGTATATTTTCCCCGCCACATTAAGTTCCCTACATCGTATATCCCCATCTTTTATATTCAAATAATCCGGGTATATCGTTGCTTTAACGCCGTCATGGTACAATAAAATAAATGGCGCTCCGTATTCGGGGGCAGAGTCATCACCTCCAAATATGTCTACATACATTACACTTCCATTAGATGTCATACCGCCTACGCCTAAATGGCCTGCCTGTAGTGTCCCACTCTCTCCAGTAATCTTATTATGTATGCGTACACCTCTTTCGAACCTATTAGCAACTTCTATTTGAATATCGCCTCTAAACAATCCGTTTTTAGCCTCCATACTGCCGTCTTGAAGGATCTTGAAGTTTTCGTTTGCGGTCACAACACCATTTAGGTTTATCTTATTTGCCTCAATACTTACGGCTTCTGCGGATTGATTTATGGTAGAGATCAAACTGTCTTTACTGACTTTTAATTCAATCTCTTTCGAATTAAGTTCTATCGATGATTTGGCCTGGGTTATTGCACTGAGCACACCATTGATGTCTTTGTACTCCGAGGATGATACTGCCAAATTTATTGAGTTCAGATCCATTTCGACAGCCGACAATTTACTGTACATTGTCTTATCGCCGTTCTTAAGTTCTTCTATCTCGGATGCGGATACAAGCAGAGCAATATTTCCCTGGACCATATTAATAGCGGTCTCCTGGGCCGTGAACTTTCGGGAGATAGCGTATCTGTCATAGACTGTTGCGCGGGACGCCAAAATTAAGGACATCATATCACCTTCTTTCTTTTTTTTATTTGGGACCTTATTTGCGTTTACATATAAATCAACTAAATAGCAATTTGACTGTAAAAACTCGGACGATTGAGGGAGCGTACTTAAACATGCAGGTTACATCGTATGGGGAGATTGCATGGGTAAGAATATCCGGTTACCCTAAAGTCGCTATGAAGCAAGGTCAGGAATATAAGCTCTTTCAGCCATCTTCTGAAACGCCCCGATACGGTCTTTATCGAAGGGTCAACATATCTTCGACAGCGGGTTTTGTCTTCCAGATGTCAGCGGAAAATGCAGAGATAACTATTACACCATTTGGGGCAGACCTATCTACTACGACCGGAGTCAACGTCTCCGAATGCTACATTATGAAATGATTATAATCCGATATCTAATACAGCTTAAAGAGGCTGGTATGTATGCCGGCAGTTGCAGCCGTACTCCAGACAGCATATACTCTGTTGCTGGATGTCTTTGCGAGTTTAGGGTATAACGCTTCTGATCCGCCGTCTATCTTAATAAGTACCGGTGCGGCATCGGCGGCGCCCATTATTATCAGGTATACACTCTGCTTCCCGGTGGAAGCTGTGGAATTAAGCACAGCCAAGAATGCACAGTTGGTAAAATTCCCTGGATACAACTGGGATCCGGCAAACGACAGTACATTATCAGCAGAGTATTCTGCTGTAACTGAAGCGATGAATTGATGGTCAAATCTTAAGCCACCTAATTTTTCCCAATTGCTATTTAGTGAATCAATAGAGGATCCGTACCCGTTCCATTTTGTTCTTTCTGCGTCCGTAATTGTACGGTTACTTGCATCCTTGGTAGTGTCTGCTAATTTTCCACTTGTCGCAACAGTTGAAAGCCCGGTTAAATCAGATGCCTTTCCGCTTGTGGCCACCGTTGCCAGTCCTAATTTCGTTTTGATCCGATTAAATAGGTTTAGAAATGTTATTTTCTTCGTTGCTGTTGTATCTTCTATCAGCATGATATCTGCATCGCCTGGACTTGTTGATGCAGTTAAATCCTGCAGTTTTTTTGTTGCCATATTATTCCTCCTTGCATATCAATTCATTCCCGGCTTTGTCAAGTATTGTCTCCCCGGCTTTGGTAGCGATCCTAAACTGTTCCGGTACTATTGTTACGCTGATCACGAATTTCTCCCCTGTAGTTACCGTAGATGGTGTAATCTTAACAGCGCTTATCACAATGTTTGGTGCCATCAGGAAACCACCACCCTTATTTTGTCAACCCAGATCTCATCCGCGACCTCGTATATAAATCGAAGTGTGTAGGATTCTATTTTCTGTGGAGATATGTACGCATCAAGCTCATGCTCATCAATTATGCACTCACCAGAATCTTCGATAATTTCTGATTCGTCAATAAGTTCCCATTTGGCGGTGCGGATCAGAAACGGTAGGTCTTCACCGGAAATAATTTTTACGGTAGTTCTCACATGTCTTTTTTCTCCAAAGTCAAAGCTAACCTTTTGCAATCCCCTACACCTCCCTGTAAAATTTTCAGCTCTGCTAATACGGCCTCTAAACCATATTGGTCAAGTAAGGCAATTAGCTCCTGGCTGTCTAAAATCCCTGCGTACTCAATTGGTATCAGATAAGCCTGCAGAGTATGATCACTCACGATATACAACATGGTGGCCATATATGAGACATTACCGGCCGTATCGTATGCCCACAGCTCTACCGGATACTCTCCATAAATGTTTGGAGGGGTAACCGCATCCCAGCAGTCCCCCTCCTTAAGTTCAAATATCAGTTCGAAATCATTGGCTTTCCCTATAACTCTATCGACCATAGGCGCACCCGCCTTAGTCAGTAACCGTAACTGAAATTACAAATGTCTTTCCAGCGTCAACCGGGTTCGGGGTTAAGGTTACCGCAGAAATCACAGGAGCCGCTGTATCTAGTTTCACAGTCCTCGTCACAGTTGTGCTCTTCCCAGCCCCGTCCGTGGCTACAATTGTAATGGTATTAGTTCCGGAAGTAAGTGTGAGTTCTTTACTGAATTTTCCGTCAGACGCAACTGTAACAGCTTCTGCCGCGCCGGAATTAAGTTTGATGGTAAGGGTAACAGGACTGCTTGTAACATCATTAGTGGTTCCTGTAACTGTTACTTTTGCTTGATTTGTTTCAAGCCCGTTAGTCGGGGCAGTTACAGACAGGACTGGTGGGACAGTGTCAATCTTAAATGTGCTACTCTTCTGAGTCGCTGCATTTCCATCGTAATCTGATGCGTCCACTTTAATTGTATGGCTGCCGTCAGAAAGTGCAGTTGTAGGCGTATATGTACATCTGTAGCCATTGGTAATGGCTTCTTTGGTGATGCTGCTTCCGGTGATTGCAGCCCCAGAATCTATCGTGAGTTTAATTGTGTCCGGATTAACTCCCGAATCATTGTCGGTTACAGTCCAGCTAATTGCTGGCTTATTATTTATGATCAGGGCGTTTGCAGAAGGTGCCGTGATTGCGATCACAGGTGCAACCTTCTCTTTGACAACAAGTCTTAAACTGCTACCCAGCGTAGCGTCGGTGGCATTCTTTGTCACTGCATTGCCAGCGTTATCAGTTGCCCTTAATGATACGCCGTAGTAGTGCCCCGACTGCTTGTATGACGATGTAGCAGGAGCTGTTATCGTGGCTTCCCACTTGCCCGTGCTGCTGTTTAACGTCAGATTGTAACTTTGGCCATTTATGGTGGCCTGTACTGCTTTTACACTCATATTTTATATCTCCTTTTTAGATACATTTTGCAATTAATTGTTCTCCAGCCTTCGTCTGCAGGCCGAATCCGTCTCTTGTCATGATCTCAAACTCATCCCAGATCAAAAATTTACATTCGAAATTTGCCATCATAGTCACATCCGTTCCGGAAAGCTGTATTGAATATCCGGTAATCCTTTGTCCATTCCATGCGTCGTCCCCCGAATCATCCTCAGACAGCCGGCTCCAGACATAGTGCTCCGGGCCGAATGTCTCTGTTACCTCTTTGTTACTCGCATATAGCCTGGCGTGGATCGTTGCTGTTTCCCCGTCTCCGGTATGCCCGCCCTCTACATAAGTCTGCAGTGTATAGCCCCCGGAGGAAGATGCCACGCCATCGATCTCCTCCTGCATTGTGTCAAACTTAGCAGATACTGTCTGGCCCGTCCCATCCACAATGACTTTGCTTCCCTGGATCTGCACATCGCTGCCATTGATATTTTGCACTAGCGTCTGTACATTGACCTTATAGCCGCTAATACTGGCGTCATCCGCCACCATGCTATCTTTGATTATCGGTGCCTTAATTCCTGCGGCAGACACGCCGTTAAGGGCATCAAACATCGTGTTCCCTGTGGCATCCACGATATAGTAATTAAATGCACCGGTGGAATCAAGACCCGCCTGCATCCTTATCCTTCCATCTTTATCCATCCACTGCTGAGTGGCCCCGAATATCTTCATCCCACCTGCAGTGTCAGACCATATTTGGAATTTGTTTGTGTAGATCGTGCCTGCCAGAAGATCATTTACAGTCACCGACTGGATCACAGCGCTTTTAATCAGCGCACTTTCGATCACCGCGTTTTGGGAGGTTAGGTGTATATTGGTCAGGTCACCCACCCCTGCATTCCCCGATAGTAAGTTTTCAATGTTTCCAAGGTTGATATTTGCGGTATTTATCTTTGCATTTATTGCCGTCAGCTCTTCTGTTTCAATTTTTTTAAGTTTCGCGTTAATTGCTTCCAGATCTATGATCTTTGCATAGGTGATGTTGGCAACGTTAGCGTCTATTTTATTGACTATTGCATGATCTACTAAGGCAAGCTGTACGGCATAGCGCTCTATTGCCTGCGTTACAGGACCCTTAAATCCTTGTTGCTCTTCCGCTTCGGATTCAGCGACAGATTCAATGGTCGTTGACAGACCGCCGTCAAAGTCCTGGGTTATGCTCATTACCGGAACGCTGTAGTCTGTCCCGTCCTGACCCCTGACACCGACAATATCCCACGGATCTATGCGCGGATCTCCCAAAAACTTTAAGTTTCCAGCCATATAAGAGAAGCCTTTTAGTTTAGTAGCCACGCTGTCTAAGATGCTTTGGGTCATCAGCGGATTGGAGATTGTCATCTCCCGATTGCCACTACCTGCGCTGATAGATATGGTGTTTCCTTCTGTGTCTTTTCCAGTATGACATACGATTTTCTGGAATGTGTATGGAAAATCATTGTGAACAAAACTGTCCCAATACTTTCCCGGGAGTACTTGAAGGGATGAATTAATATAGGACTTAATCTCAATCTGCCCCTGTCGGTTGCATATAGCAAACCCGGCATACATCTGCGATATGTAGGATAGCACCTCGCGGCAAGTATATCCGTCCGGCCTCTTAATCGTTATTGCTGACAGTCCTGCAGTTACTATGGGAATGCTAAGAAACGTAGACATTTCTTTTAGTACGGCCACAGTTGTTGTGGATACAGGCAGAGAAGAAAAGTACGCCCTTTCTGTTTTCATCATTCGGTCGAACGCCGTGAACTTAACCATATCTTCATCGGCTTCAGGCTTCTGCGCAGTGAAAATTCCCATAGGGATATATTCTTCCACCGTTGCAGAAATATCAGCTCCTATGCGCCATTCAATCTCTTCATTTTCTATGAATATGGATGGCTTTTCCATTTCTACTTCTATGTACTGACTGATGCAACTCCCAATAATAAAAGAGGTTCCACTATTGGAACCCCCTTTTAATATAATACTTTTAATGCCTGATTCAATTTCATTTTCACCGATAATTAATTTGCTTTTAAACGTCCGGGAATCTTTCTGTACCAATTCCGTAAACGCCGCTGAGGATTGATACATTATCTCACCCCCGATACTACTCCATCATCAGATCCAATAATGTGATATCCTGAACTGACAACGCGTCAAACTGTTCCAAATCGCACTTCTCAATCTCATCAAACGTAACCGTATGAAGCTGCATCTCATTTTCAATTGCCAACAGTTCATTCATTTCCCGCTCATATGCCACAATATCCGCAATGATATATGATCCATCATCTACTCTGAATTTTCCTGAGTCATCCTTCTCAGCATATTTTTCGAGTATCTTTTGCCGCTCCTCCTCATAGGATGTTGCTACTGGATCCATGATTTTAATGTTACGCGTAATCGCATACCCCAGTTTGATTGGAAGTTTTTTCTCTTTAAGATTCATTATCCCATTTATGAAATTAACTATTTGACTGTTTTTAATCTTCATTACTGCACTCCCCCCGTATGAATAGAATCTTCTATTTCATATACCAGCTGATCGAAATCAGACAAATCTTTCCGGCATTCAACCTTATTTGCCTCGTACAGTACTTTATCCTGTATGCTACTGGAATGGCTGGTTGTGCCCCCATCCGTAGATATATTTGCCTGCATGTAGACTACTTGTTTATCATTAATAATGCTATTTCCTGACAGGTTAATAGTTTTGCTTGTCTTTAACATTTCGTCCTCCTATTTCTCTACCAAATCTACTTTTACCCCGTTATAAGTAATCCCGTTGCCATTCACATAAGTGTAAACTGGATATGTGGGCGTGCCCGCATAGAACGTCCTCGTAATACGGGTATTACTTCCTGGATCCAAAAACGTTACATTAAAAAAAGCAGGAGACACAGCTTGATCGATTTTCGCTGTATCTGCCCTGCTTAATGGAGGCCATTCGCACTGCAATTTATATTTTATTGCAACCAAGTCGCCTATGACATTCCCATCTGCTGCTCTTCCAGTGTTTCCGGACCATACTTTTTCCTTTGTAATAGTTAATCCGCCTTTTTTAAGCGATGGCATTGTAATGCCACCTATGATAAGAGGCTGTGTCATATCTTCACCACACTTTCTTATATATAAAAAGAACACCTACCATAATGGTAAATGTCCCTTACATCTATTGCCGTAACTGTATATACAAATTAACTCCAAGAGTTTATTTTTATTTTCAAAACAACTTCATTTATTGGTTCATCATATTTCCATTCAACAAGAATAACTCCATTTTTTTCACATAAGCTCTTCTTTTTCGAATCAAGTTTTTTTCTATTTTCGTATGATTCTATACCACCAAAATGATTTATTGCTTCATAATGTTGTATTCCTTGATATTCAATTCCGATTCTTTTGCTTGGTATGAATACATCAATAGACTGATTTCCTAACCATTCTGATCTGTATTGAAAAACTGCATCCGGGAAGAACGCCCTGATTAGTTTAAACAATTCATATTCCGACTTCCACTTAGGACTTACAGTTCCCTTATCGACCAAGTCATGATAAATATCATTATATTTCTTTTTAAAGTCTGAAAGCATTTCATAAAATTTTTGATTATCCTTCTGTCTTGCTTTCATTATAAATTGAGAATCTCTCTTTTTTAATTTACTGTACTCTGGAAAATCCTCATATCGCATTTTATATGGAATATAATTTTGATTTAAAAATCTTTCAACTGCCACGGTTTGAGTTAGCGATATTTTATCTTTATGAGGAATACTTCTAGGAATGGAATAATAATTCACCTCTTCGTCAGACCACTCATAAATTTTTCTTAATAGTTCCCTATGATACATCACCTTTTCTTCAGAAATGAATTTATTTAACCCCAATAATGGTTCTTTAGTTTTTTGTTCAATGTTTCCAAAGCATCTTGCTGGAGGAGTTATTTCCATACCTAAATAGAAGTCTTCAATAGGAATTCTCTTTACCGCATACCCTGAAAACATATTATTTGAACTATTAAATAAATATTGCATAAATGCAATGTCTTCCAACCGATTTTGATTGAATTTAACAACATAGTTTTTTGTATCATCATCCAGAAAAGCGTTTTGAGCCATATAACTTTCATCTGCTGAATTCGCAAATTCTCTGGCAATATAATAAGCCTTCGTCTCCATATCATGAAAAAACAACTCTACCATACCATCTTCTCTAAATATATTGCACTCAGGAAGCAAATCCATATAATATTTCAACTCAATCATTTGCATGGCTTCTTCTCCTTAAATTCAAACTATGAGAATATTATACCAAGCCATAGCGAAACTTAAAAGAAAAAGGAGCAGCTAAAAAGCCACTCCCAATATTATAAGGCCTATGTAAGCGATAGAGTCCATATCATCGGAATCTCCGTAGAACTGGTACACATAGTCATAACAAAATCAATTTTCATTATGAGAGTTTTCATAATACTTTGGGATTTAGTATATGAATCCGAACTTTGGGTCAGATTGTTTCATATTGTTATAATCTTTTACGATTTTCTTAACTAACTTCTCTCCACCTATTTCCAATGTTAAATACAAGTCACCACCCTGTCCGTTTCCAGATGATGATAACGCACTTGTCACAGCATTATACACAGCGGGTCCAACTGCTGCAGCAATACCGTCTGTAATCTGTCTGTTATTTGCAACAGTATTTTTGTTTCCCATCTTACCGAGCATTTCTGGGCCTTTTTCATTCGCCACAAATAGTTCTCCTGTATTTGGGAATCCTCCCTTCGCATACCAATTCACCCTGAAACTCGGTATTGGAATGCTGGTATTTCCGACTTTGAGGCTACTAAAAGATACACTTAAATGAGGTAGCGGTATATGTAGGTTTGAGAAAGACCTGAGGATACTGGACGCACTCGACGAAGCGTTCCCCTCCGCTTGCCTGAACTTGTCACGTATTCCTGAAATTGCCTCACTCGTATCTTCGGATAGCCCTTTCAATGTTCCACTCATCGACTTTTTGATGTTTTCACCCAATGAACGAACATTTTGTTCTGCACTTGAACTTTTGCTCGTAAATCCGTCATTAAATCCGTCAATAGTATTGATCCCAAATGATCGAAAAACCGTAGACGGAGAATGAATGCCAAGAATATTTTTAAATACATCAATTATCTTCTGACCAATTCCTTGCGTTGCAGCTTCAACTTTACTTCTACTTTGTTCAAGCCCTTCTTTATAACCATCCCCAGTGCTTAGTGCGGCGATTTTAGCTTTTTTCGGTGCATCTGTTCCTAACTTGTCTAAAGATTGTGATAGCTTATCTGCAAAATCTTCTGAAGATACACCAGCCTTATCCAATTCATCCCGAACATAGACCATTGCATCAGTAAATGGTACTCTTTTTGTTTCGGCAGTAGTCAAAGTTTTATACAAATCGTTGAATTGATCATTTGTAATTGATCCTTCTTCTTTCAACAGACTTAACGAATTTAGTAGTGCGGTATAATCCGATGACTTTGCTGTATCATTAAGCGTTTGTATTCCCATCCTAAACGCTTCCGTAAAAGCTACAGACGTTAGAAATTTCCCACCTAAACCAGTAATCTTCCCGCCAAAAAGATCTATCGAACCACCAGCAGTACTTGCTGCAGCTCCCACGCCAGATGCTGAACTTGCAGCAGAAGAGGCGGTTTTTCCAAAAATACTGCCCAATGCTCCATAGCCAGTTTTCACCTTACCGACAAACTCGCCTATGGAAGCCAGTACTGATGCCCCTTTAAATGCAACAGCTAATCCTGCCATAAAAAGTGCAACTTTGCCTCCCGTTGTCTGAGAAAGACCTTCTATAAGCCCCCCTAAAACCTCAGAAATAATTGTAAATACTTGTCCTAAAATAGTTTTCCAATCAATATTTGACAGAAGCTCTCCCAACTTCCTACCGAACATTTCCCAATCAGTTTGTTCTGCTACATCAACGAATACTCCAAGAACACCCGTTACAAAATCGCTAATTGCTTTTCCGGCTTCACCTGGATCTATTCCTCTGATAATCTTATTTAAACCATCTGAAATCTTTTTTCCTAAACCTTCAAACGGTTTCTCAGCATTAAAGTTCTTCAGAACCTCAAAGATTCCATTGAATCCTTTAACGAATGTATCTGCTATAGTATCAAAGTCTATCTTTTCAAATAGACCCTTTAAGGCTCTTCCGAGTCCTTTTCCTAGTTCTGCCCATCCGGTCAGCCCTAAATCATTTTTCCTGGACATATCGGTAACAAAGCCATTCAATATCTTCCATGAAATCATGAACCAATTCCCCAAAAGATTACCAAGTTCAGTCCATGGTATTTCATTTATGGCGCCACGTAGCCCTGTTGAAATACCGGTTCCAATTGCTTTGAAATTGATACCGCCATCCCCAATAAATAAATTTGCTGTTTTTACAGCAGTATTTATGCCTGTTCCTATAGTCCTTCCAAGCGTATCCCACAGGCCGCGGTTCTCAATAACTCTATTAAAAGTCCGTGTGAAACCATCTGCAAATTTTGTAATTTGAGACCCAACATTGTTCCAATTTATCGCATCATAAATCTTCCGCAATCCTTTATTAAGTCCTTCTGCTATAAGATCGCCCAAACCTTCCCAATCTTCTTTCAGGAACGCTTCTCTTAATCTTTTTGCAAAATCAGCTACTGCACCGGTAACCGGAACAGTTTCGAACATATCGCTTGGAGATAACTCAATTCCGCCTCCTCCGCCAGAACCACTGTTTCCCGAGTCATTGTTAGGTGCATTTAATACATTCAATTCATCAAATCCCAAAATAGTCCGCTGCAACTCTTTGGCTGATTTATTTGCATCATCGAGACCACCGGAGGTTTTATCTAGAGATGCACCATAATCCTGGAACACCTTTTTGGCCTGAACAACAAACCCTTTTCCTGTCAATGCTGCCATGAACTTACCTACAGCATTTAAAGCCGAGGCAATCATATTAATGAAAGATTGAATATAAGGACCCACTACATTAACAATCGGTGCAAACGCCGCAGCCCATGCATTTTTCAAATACAAAAGTGCTGACACAATAGAAGAAATACTTTTATTATATTCACTACTGTATTGCACTAAATTATTTGTTCCATCTGCTATGGCCTGTTTGATCCCAGATATCATGCCAAATACAGTGGAATACAAAATTGACATTCCTATCATCTGAGGAACACCAAATTTTCTCCCTGACTGCTTTTGTACGCCAAGCAATGCATTCTTAAACTTTTTAAGAGTTGCAATGGGAGCCGCCAGGCCTTTAATCAAGGTCCTGCAACCGTTTACAAAAAATTTAATGCCTTTCGCCGCTTTTTTTGCTCCATTCCCTATAGTTGAAAAGATTTTCGAAACATCAGCCAAAACTCCTTTTAAAGTTTTTAAACCTGCTGCAGTATTTTTAGTTGATGCATTTGAATCATTTTCAGCTTTAATAGACGATCTTAATTCCTTCTCATAATTCCTTTTCGCATATGTTACTTCCTGTAATTCCCGTGCAATAGCATCATATTCAGGATCATGTTGTGTATAACCTTGATTTGACAGATCCGCAAGTTCTTTTTTGAGACGCTTTATCTGCGCCTCATATGTGTTGATTTTTGCAGAGTCCATTGATCCTTCGAAATCATTAATAGCATTACCTGCTGATTGTGCAGTCCCTCCAAATCTCCTCATTAAATCGTTAAAATTACGAATTTCTTCAGAGCCTTCGCCAAATACCATTCTCATAGCATCTGGGTCATAATTCATAGAACTGGGATTTATCTTCGAAACTTTTGGCACATCTTCCAGCGACGAAACGGAATTATTCCTATCAATAGTAAATTTATTCATCTTTGCCGCTTCGGAATTATATTTTTTCAATGCTTCTCGAGCTATCTCCAACTGATTGCTTACTTTGGCAATATCATATTGTTGACTCACCCAAGACTTACCCGGAATTTTCTCACCTTCAATGGCCTGTCTTTTCTCCTGGTTACCATACATTCTATCAAGCGCAGATTCCATCGACTTTATCTGCTTCCGCAATTCAGTGCTATTCATCCCTGAGAAGTCAATGTTTTTTCCAACATCTTTAAATTTCTTTTGAAGCTCTTCAGCGGTCTTAGCTGCATATTTAATATCTGCTTTATTAATCCTAGGTGTAGCATCCGTATTGTGGGATTTCTTGGATTTTCCAAGTAGTTCATCTATGTTTTTAGATGCTTTTTCATATTCTCCAAAGTCAACATTTCCAACATTGCCCAAAGCACCGGATAATGCGCCAAGTTTATCCAAGGCGTTTGCAATATTGGTTATGCGTTTCTCCATTTTGGCCAGATTACGATTCGCTTTACTGGCCTCAGCCTCAACGACAATTTCCAGCCTATCGATCTCATTTCCCACTTACGCCACCACCTTTCATCATGGCGCTCATGGCACTCTACTTTTTCTCAAATGCTTTATTAAAAACATCTACAAATTCAGCGAATCTAATTGCCGAAATATCGCTATCTTCATCTTCATCTTCATCAAAAGATCGCATTCCAAATGGCTGATTTGGATATTTCGCTTTTTTGGGATCTAATGCTTTTTGAATTGCACAGACCAAATATTGCCCCATTAACCAACAGGAATAATCCATTTTATCAGCCTCAGCCTGCATCTTTTGGTTATAATCGTCTTGAAAATGCTTTAAGCGTTTTGGGTTCATCCTCCAGAAAGCTTCATATGGGATCCCATATCTTATTGCTGCTGGAAGCCATACTTCATATATGCAATCCGTGTAGCTTTTTACTTTGTTTCTTTTTCCGCCGGAACCTTTTCCTCCATTGATACTTTCCGTGTTTCCTCCGTCTGCTGAATATTCAGCATCTTTCGGAAAAAATCCGACTCACCAGCTGCCTCCGAGAAGGTATTAACAATATCAATTAAATTTCCCCCACCGTACACATGCTGCGTAATTAATTCTTCTGCTTCTTCCCTGTCAAGCCCTGTAATTACACAAACAAATCCCATGGCAATCAGCATGTACTGTTTTTTTTCAAAAGCCTCCGTAACAGAAAATCCCTGCTCTTCCATTTTCGTAAAATGCTCAAATACTAATTCCGGGACTCTATATTTCTTGTTATTTATTTTAATATCCATCTATGTGCTCTCCTTTTCACAAAAAATAGGAGCGGTTATCCCGCCCCTAAAATCTTCTACTCTACTGCATTAGGTGAAATAACAGTGGATGGTGTAATAGTGATCGTCATCTCACGTACGCCATTTACTTCACCTTCATTCACAAATACGCTATGCTGCCCCTTCCAGCTGAATATTCCATCAACACCTGCCTCACCAAATTCTAACTGATAGAACTTTTCCTTATCAGCTGCCGCTTTTACTGTTTCATAGGTGTTCTTTTCATAGTTTGCTGTAAACTGCATGGATTCGACCTGCTGAACACCCGGCACAAATGTCTGCATGGTATCTTCCATATCAGTTGTCTCAAGCTGCTCCGGTTCTCCACCTAACTGTGGATATGTCTTGATTTTACATAACTTCGCAAGACTTTCTTTTGCATCACCACATTTTAATACTGTATTAATGGTACTTCTTCCACCTGCCATTTACACTACCTCCAATAAAAAAAGGCGCTCAATGGCGCTCGAAATCATTTAATTATCAAATTTATCTATATCCTCCACAGACGACACAATTCTTTTGAATCTTGCCACCATGCGGAAGATATTCTTATCACTCACATTGTCTACTTTCTTCGGACCATAATCTCTTTCATACCCCATAAGTCTCATTGCATCACTGCATTTATTTATAAGTGATTTGCTTTCAAACAATGATTTGTTAGAATATGATCTAATCTCAATTATGGACCTCACTGCATTCTCACTGTTTTCCAAATCCACTGCCACATCCGGATTATCAATCTGCTCTACTGACACCGCCGGAAATCCTGCCGGAGTTACTGAACTATCATTCACAACATTCTTGCAGGATGCAGAAATTGTTTGCTTTATGTTAGAAAGAACTCTATTCGATACGTCAATCATTACCAAATACCTCACGTGCAATTTTAACAACCTTATCTGCTAACTCCTGCCCGGTTTCATACATAAATGGACGAGAAATCATACCTTTTGTCCAATGCCACACTCCGTCTTTATAATAAAACCATCCAGATTCTCCATGGTTGTTAACGTCATATTTCCAGTTTGCTAGTCCTGTATCTGGATGAGGATTTTCACTTCCTACAATCCCAACGCCAAACTCTACGAAAGGTGCCCATTCACAACCGGTATAAATAACAAAAGACGCGCCATTTGAGGCAACGTCTCCCGGTTCCATATTTAAACTGTTGAGTAACTCTCCTGTTTCAATTGCATCATATCCGGATACCTTCAATTTTGCCAGTGATACGCCCTCTTCTGCCATTCTTTCAGCAAAATCATAGCACTTATCTGTCAGATCATTTCTATACTGGTGGATTTCTCTGGCTATCCTTCTGAATCCGCTACCAGACAAACCAGTCCTGAATCTCTTAGACATTCTTTGCCCTCGCTTTTAATGCAATTATCAATTCATTCAAACCTGCCGCCGGCGGAGCTGCAACTTTATAATCCGCACTTTCAGGATCTGCCCTGCCATCTTCTAATATTTTAGGTTTAGTTTCATACCAGACTAACGATGTTTCCGTTATAGGTAGTGACAGTTCTGTTGTTGATATTGTTCTAGTAAAATCAACATTTACTCCGAATATATCTGCCTGTGCAGAGCCTTTCCCTGCAGATAAATTAGCATAGAAAACTACTGGGGAGCTGTAATAAACAGTGTTTTCCCCGGTAAAATCTCCATTTTCGTCGACTATTTCTTTCTTTTCTTTATATAAAGCATAATAAAGAGTACACTTATTTTTTTCCAATGAACGCATGATCTCATATCCTCCAAATAATCACTACGCCTTGATCACTCTGCCCACCACCGCCTAATGAGTGTCACCCTGCGGACTTCTCCACGCACAATCTTCTATCAATACTTTCATTGATTAGTCAATAAAGTATACCGTTCAAACCTGAGAAAATGGAATCGCTGGAACGCCAGCTATCTGCAAAACGCTACCACACCATTTTTACAATCTATGCGGTTTTTCCATGTACGGCTAGTCCCATTTTCTGAATGAGCAAGCTGCCCTTCTGCACCAATCTGGTTATAATCGTACAAAGCAAGTTCACGTATATTGGAATAATAATTATTTAAATCATTCATAATCTGCTCTTCTCCGTAGGATACCGGATAATTCCGGTCCCTACGGATTTCTCGAACAGCATTCTTGACCTTTGAGGATAAAGCGTCTTCATCAAAATTTTTATCTTTCGATAATTCATCTGTCAAATCTGTAATTATCTCATTAATTAGTTTTTTCTCCATCCTCAATCACCTTCTTTATTCTTTTGCTGAAACTGTAGCGGTGCCCGCTTTCACTGCCAGATAATCCGAATCACACTCGATAACACAAATCTTCTTTCCAGTAACCGCAGTAATGTCAGTAGTACCATCCCATGCAGTGTAGTTCTTCACAAACGCACCGTATTCCGGAACGCTCACATCTGTTCCTACTTTATACTTATAAGAATGTCCGCTTTCTAGTTCCGGAGATACCGTAATTTTCGTATCGCCAGAAGCCGCTCCCTCTGCACTTGTTACCGTTAATTCCTCTAATTCTCCCGGGCCACCATCATCAATTGTTCCCGTTGACAACAGATACACAGAATCCATTCTTTCGTAAGAGGGAAGCAATGTCTCTGAAACAACAGTAGTTGTCTGCATAGTTGAATCGTATGTAGTCATAACAACCACTGCAACTCCAGATGGCAGGATAGTAACATCTACATCCTGCGCTTCCATCTTTGATAGCTCTTCAGGAGTCATACCGAACCAAGTATTTCCAAGTTTTCCTTCTGGTACAAATGCAATGAATCCATCAGGAACAAACGCTTTTGTCGCGCCGGACTCGTCCTTAAATTTTTTCTTATATACTATAACCTCTACCCCAGGGAACGTATTGGAAATCAGTTGTTTCGCTACAGTAGCGGTCATCATCACATGAGCTGTAGTATTCTGTGCTAACAGTGCTTCCTTCACTGAATCACATGCCATAAACAGGTTAAGCTCAGCCTGAGACATCACTAAATACTTAATCGGCTCTTCCGCATTTTCGACAATCTGCCGTATATCCTCAAGTGGCTGTGCCGTCTTTCTATTTGCCCACAGTTTTGGTCCTGTCAAAGTTTTCCTGTTGTTTTTCGCCCAGTTTCCGTCCACATCATAGTTGTACTGATATGTGACTCCATCAGATGAGATGTAAATAGACGGTCCGCCTGTCTCCGGGAATAAAAGCTGCATTCTCATGCGCTCCGGAACAACATCTGCACCATCAACAAGATTCTTAGTATCATTAAAGATATTTGCAACCACATCCTTTACGAATGGAGACGTGCAATCGTTCAATTTTGCAAGTTCAATCCGATCATGCTCGGAAATCACCATACTTTCACGGAAGAAAGCCATTTCCTCTTTTGTGAACTTGAATCCTTTCCTCGCACGAATCGTAGCTTTCGCATCAAAGTTGCTGGGTGCAAGAGACACTGGCAGTCCATTTGCCGTCTTAATCCATTTCAAATCAATGGACGCTTTTCTTTCATTCGGCCAAAATGCCGTACCAAGATAAGGAATAGCATTACTTTTTTCATTCTTTACATATACAGCAATTGCAGCCGAATCATAAACATCATTAATCTTAATCATTGTCCTTTTACCTCCTTATTCAAACACGATCATCGGAAGCGCCGCCTTTGCTGTATCAGCAATTGCTGTTCCATAGTGTGATGTAATTACGTCATTCCTGACGTATGCTTTCTTTAAAATAGTTCCTTGCGGCCTGCTCTGAAGGACATCCTCTTTTAGGATTCCGATACAGCTTTTATCATTTTTGATAACGCCCCCGGCGCCAATCGGTGCTCCTGCCCTGCAGACACCATCTGTAAACGCTGTAGAGTCCAACGTGATTGGGATTGCTTCGAATCCCGGTCTTTTTAGAATCTGCACTTCATCTGCAATTTTATTTTCTGTAACACTCATAGCCTGAATTGCCATAACCTCTTTACCTCCTTATTTATAAGCTCCAATAATGTCTTCCGCTCCCTTTGCACCAGATGCGCTCTCTTTTACCATCGCTTCTGCGAATATTTCAGCATCCGTCTTCTCTCCTTCGTCACCGGAACCTCCAGTTCCGCCAGGCGTCTTAGTCTTATCCATTAATTCTTCTTTTACCTTTTGCTCAGTTGCTTCCTTCTGCTTATTAAGCATATTTGCCAGTGACGTTGCCATAGATTTTGACTTTTCAGCATCTTCTGAGACAATTCCGTCAATCAGCCCCGAATAATCATCCTCTTCAAGCCCCGCAGAAATCAGTATTTTTTCTACATCTAAACGGTTTGTCTTTTTAGCATATTCAGCCTTAGTATTATCTGCCTCTTTTAATGCTTTCTGGATTTTTTCAGCATCTGTCAAATCTGCATCAAGCAACTTCTGGTATGCTGCATCATTCTCCTGCAACCGTTTTAATTCTTTTTGATCAACATTATTTTTCTTTGCAGCTGCTAAATCCGTGCCATTTATATTCAATATGGCTGTTATCTGTTCATCTGTAGCATCCGGAAACTGTTCTTTTACTTGTTCGTGTGTCATTTTTATCTCTCCTTTTCTAAAACATACACTTTTTTAACACGGTGCGCTCCGCATAGTTTCTGCCTTCTTACGCTCAGGCAAGCAAAAATAAAAGAGCATCATCAATTGAATGTTACTCCACTTGATGTCGCCCTATTTTTCAAATAACTAGGCTTTCTTTTAGGTATAAATTCATGTTTTCCAGTGGATGTTTCGAAAATATTCATTCCACCGCATTCTGTTCGAGTACACTTGACAGTTCCTTTACCTTCAAAATCACCAAGGAGTTTTCCACAATTTTTACACCTTATTTCCATTACCTTCTACACCTTCCTTTGTTAATATTGCAAGTTCTAACGCTGCCTGTTTTTCTTTTTCATACTCAATTTGCTTATCTTCTGCCGTTTGATACAATGCATCTAAGTATTCTTTGGATTGCATGTAAACCTTTTCCGGGTCCCCCCAAAGATCACAAGTTTTAATGGCAATCTTGGGATGAATCCCTTTTTCAAGCAAATAAATGAGTGCTTGTGCTTTTACCAGCATGTTATCCGTCTTGTTTCTGGTAATTTTCACATCGATATCCGCTATAGTTAATTCTTGCGATATCTGCTGCTTTCTTTTCAGGATAAGCAATACATTACGCAGGAAGTCCTTTTCTGACTTAATTGTAAGTGGTTCATCTATTTTAGCCCTCTGTTCTGCGAAGTCCCACCCATTTCTTAAATATACCGCCTGCCCTGTGTCTCCTCCAGTATTTTGCTCTCTGTTTGGCATACCCTCAATAATAAGGGCATTTTTATACAAGTCATCTTTCGCAGTTTGAGTCTGCTGCTGATCTAGTTGTTCAGATATCATACCGACATCTGCTGGAAATGACGGATTTACCGTTTTTACTTTCAATGCACCTAATTTACACATTTTTAAAAAGGTATCTTCATCTATCTCACAATTAACAAATTTCATAAACGCCTGTACGAACTGTTCAATACCATCTATACGGTTTGATTGGATCTTGTTTATTCCATCAAGCATGGTAATGACAATTTCAATATCTGATAATCGCCTATGATTATTAGGGTATTCCGTAAGGAGTACTCGCCCATACCCGTTAATTGTTTCATCTACGTTTTCACCTTTTATTTCATATACATGGTTATCGGTGGTGCATAAATAATAAGACTCGCCTTTTTCGTCTTCACAAATAGAAACCGACATCATTTTCCTATGTCCATGGGTTGATGAGTAGATAATGAAATTGGAACGCGGGTCTGATACATCAATACCCATCAGTGGTTCTCCTGGATCAACTTCACGCCTTAATTTCGACCAAACTTCACGATACGCTGTTCCTGCAGTACTCTGCCAGTCTCCTAAAAGAACATCGTCACTGGCCTTATCAAGAACTTTCATAATATTGTTTAACGCATCAATTTCCTTTGTTTTTTCTTCGTCATTATTAACTGATACGTACTGAATGGGCTCACCATACATTTGAGCTGTCATAAATCGCATAATTTCAAGAGCATGGTTTTCAACTATATTATTCTTTATATCTGGTCGCACATCCTTGGCCCGATACAATATAGGCTGATCTCCGTTTGTATAGTGATATAAATAGTCAATCTCCCGTCTATTCTGATTATGGATAGAAAGTGATTTAGATAATATTTCTAAAACATTGGATTTTGAAATCGTTTTCGAGTTGGTATAGATTACTTTTCTCCCAAACCGGCCATGGCAGACATCTACAAACGATTTTCTATTTTTATGATAAATAATGCTACCTATATCCACTATTTCACCAACTTTCATACAACAAAAAAGCATCGGCAAATTTTATAAGCCAATGCTTTATGGGGGATTTTTATTAACTTTTATCTTCAACACTCTTTTTACATTCTAATAATACCATATATAATTATGAAATTTATGAGACTTTGCTATTTTAAATACTTTTTTATCCTTAATGACACATTTGATTGATCCATTCCGATTTTATTTGCAATCCACTGCTGGCTTTTACCCTCAACGGTGTATTCAAAGATCATCTTATCCTCAATGTCTGTTATTCCGGAAATCAATTCATCAATTGCTAATTTCAATTCCTGCATTCTCTCAATATCCTGCTTAATGCTTATTTCAAGATATCTACACTTAACATCCCATTCTTCCCATCGCTTATATTCTTCAGATTCAGCTCCACAAACAGTAAAATTGCATTGTACATACGGGAATCCCCGGGAAGAACCTTTAACTTTTCCTGCCGTTACACCAGGTTCCCTGTCTTTATACCGCTCAAGTTTCTTTTTATTTTTTTCAATTGCCGGTTCCAATAGATGATAGTTTATGACATCTTTTCTTGTAATTATCATACATGCCTCCATTAACATGGTCTTTTTACTGCCTCACATTTTGCATATGATTCGCCAGATATTAATTGAAGAAGCTGTACTAGGCCATCAGCGCTATCTTCATGTTCATTCTTTCCAATCTGCACTATCATGCATAATTCTTCCATTGCTTTTTTATACTCTTCACTCTGTAATTCTGGCTTCAAAAAATAGAATCTGCGCTTAATGTCAGGGGCGTACTGAATGATTTTAGCCATTTTCCCCATCTGATTACTTGCCTTAGCCCATGTAATATTTGTTTTGAATCCTTGTTCCTGAAGCAAACGGTCAATATCTTCCGCATATTCATCCCCACCATTATTAGCTTCGAATCTCTCCATATTTGGTTTATGTTGCATCGTTTTGGCTATGACTAATGGTTTAGTAATATATTTATCGCCTTTATTGAATATCCAATCTGGTATATATACTGGGCCATCTTCTCTACTTCCAAATACTTTTCCAAACGGCATTGATAAACTATCGCCACCACCCCACGCAACATCACAGGCCGCAGCGGTAATACAATCACCGTCAGGAAGAACACCATTATAATAATTCAACTCATCTTCAGGGAATAGCAATCCTTCCCTCACAAATGGATTCTGCATATATTTTGCCATCCACTCATTTTTATCAAGTCGGTTTTTCATATCCAGATAATATCTGGTAGAGAATCCTAATCCAAAATCATACTGAAAGTTGGATTCATTATGCTCATTTAACGCTGGGATTTTTCTGAATCTATAACGTGGATTGTCTTTATTATCCTTTTCTACTCTTCCGAGCGGATCAAGCACATTCCACCGAGTCCCTACCATTAATTCTTTGGCTCCATCATTTTTTCGGTCAACCAGTACATTCAAATAATCCTGATACCGGTTCTCCAATCTGATAGGACTTAATGACTCAGTTCTGTCACGAATCATATCATCCACATACAAATATCCATCAGAAGATATGTCAACAGCACCGGTCCATGTACCATCAATACCACGACAAGTAAGTGTTGCAAATGCTTCAAGCTCACTATATCTTAATTCATTCTTCTCTGCTGATTTCCCACATAGCGAAACGTTCGGAAATATTTCTGAAAAAGTATACTCTTCATTTAGCGTGAGTTTAATTACATCATTATAAAATCTATCTGCCAGTACTCCTGAATGGCCTGACATAGCATTATGGCTTTCTGGATGCCGACCAATAATCCATGCCAAGAAGAAAATACATAACGTACTTTTCCCTACTCGTGGCGGGAGACTGATTCCAAGAAAATCTAGTTTACCATCTTCCAAATCCTGTAAATCATCTACTACGATTTTGAGTGTTCGCCTTCTTGGAAAGTAAAATCTCTTCTTAGGCTTCCTGTTACGCTCCATGTACAAAAGAAAAGATTCAAATATATTAGGTGCCTCAAATAAAATGGCTCTCCAATATAAATTATTTAGTTCCTGTGTGGGGGGAAGATTTGGAATTAACTCTTTTATGTATTTCGTTATCTTCAAACAGTAATCCAAATCCGTCTCATCTTCCTGATATACCAGTATAGCCATATCTAAGAGATCACGAAGATGATTGTATTGAGTCAGGTCAGAATCCTTTATTGCTTCGATTATTTGTCTATTTTTGTCTGAAACTGCCACATTGCACCATCCTTTGAATGGCGCTCAGTGGCACTCTATTTATTTTTGTCGTTATTCCCTCTGTCAGTAATAGCGGAACCGCGATACTTTCTCTGCAAATTCAACAAATGATATTTTCTAGTGGCATGCTCTATACTTTTAGCTCATTGCCATGTTCTAAACCTCTCATATATCCTTTCACAAATGAAACATCTTCAATACAACCACAATTTTTGCAGCAATACTTTGGGATTCTATTTATTTTATCTCGTTCAAAATCATGTCTACTACAAGATTCCTCTTTTGCATTATTTTCATTAATCTGACGCATTATATCAATTTGCTCTTCACTAATTCCTTTCTGACGCGCTTTTTCTAAATCAAACATCTTCTTCACTCCTCATAAACAATGACACCCGCGGCTGACCGCCCACCACTGATAAGAAAATATTTGGACGTTTGCCGGATTTCACTTCTTTCAAAATTTGTACAATCTCATCATCCGAAAATTTCCAGCAAGAAATCACTTCATCTGTCTGAAACTGTTCGTTATATATCTTGCATGCTGGGAGATTATCACATCCTTCCGCTGTAAAGACTACATTTTGTTCTGAAAACTCTATTGGATTCATTTGCGACACCTCCTTTTCATCTGAAATCCATGGATTTTACGCCAATTACTCACGTCTGCCGGCACCTCCAGAAAAAAAATACCAACCATCGAATATTGACGGTTGGTAAAATACAATCCTATTCTTTTTCTTTTAAAAGTTCGATAAGCAATTTTTCTTTTATCTTATCTTCTATTGCCTCTCCTGGTCTTTTGTCTCTTTGCAAGGCATATTGGAAAACCTCATTTTCTTTCAAATTGATTGCAATATTGTAATTTTTATATTTTACATATACCGCCATGCTACCATCATGATTCTTGGAAAACTCTAAATCTTCGTTTGTTGATTCGACTAATTTCTCAAACTTAGCTTTCACATCTTCTTTTGAATTAATCAAATCATAAATCACTTTCTGATATCCTGTATTTGCCAATGGTATTTCCCCTTTCGTAATTTGATAGGAAAATTATACCACTCAAACCGCCAATATTCAATTATCAATGTTCTATGTTAGATTATATTTCATATTCAGGATAAGCAGTTTCCCACGCATCCCTATGATATGTATTAACCTCGCCGTAATTTGCGTCAAATATCTTCTTAACACCATATCCCAGTTCAATACTTTTCTCTTTTAGTTTCCTCCAGTTAAAAATTTTCCAATCGACACCGTTTATAGTTGCCACTCTTTTAATTGAATACCAATCCTTGCTATAATCCAATTCTATTTGAAGTTTTTCTTTTTCCTGTTCTGCAATCTGCCGTCGCTCTACTTCGTCTGCATATGCTCGTAATGCAGAAGGAAAATTTTTCGGCATTTGCCCTTTCTCCATATCATCAAATCGTTTTACATACCGAGCCGTGAAAATGATTCCCTTTTCTCCAGTAAATTTATTCGCAAGGAAATCGCAGCCGAGTTTCGTCACCTTGTAGCACTTATTCTCTTTCCCGCTGGCATCTTTATAACTGGAAAGAAAGAAATAATCACTCAACACAAAATTGTGTTCAGTTAAAATACTGATAATTCCCTTGACTTTTCCGTCCTTTGTTCCTTCCAACTTTTCTATCACCTTTTGATGTCTTATCTCCATCATTTCAGCAATTTCCAATGTCGTTATCGTTTGTATCTTATTTGATTTATCTTCTGTGAAAAGTTCTGCCATACTGTGCATAACATTATCCTCCCATATTTTCTTTTATTTGGCTCACACCAATAAGGTATGAGCCTTTGTAATTCCGTCCAATATGGGTAACCAGTCTCTTCACTGGAAAATCGGCACACACAGAATCGAACTGTGATTACACGGATATAAGCCGTGCGCCCTCCCATTGTGCTATGTGCCATCATGCAGTTCCCGCTTAAATTGTCACACTTGCGCATATGCCGCGACCGCATATAACATTAAAGGTTTCCGAGCATACCATTGGCATAGGCCTGAACTTCCTGCAAGCAGTTTTCAGCAGACTTTTTCGTTCTCTGTGAGGCATTCTGCTTACTCTCACATCATCCGGGCGCGACCCGGCATCTTGGAAAAGTTTGGATTCGAACCAAAATCTTGCTCTCCCTGTTTTATGGTGCGCACCGCTGCTCTGCCAGTTGAGCTACTTTCCCATAACCGCCATCCGACGGTTAGCAGTAATATTTTTCGTGCCTTGCGTTGCACTATCCGGTTTTTATTATTACGCCTCCCGAACCGGCAAGTACACGGCGTGCAGATTACTCCGCAGATATGAATTCATATACGGTCTTTCCCGTCGTCAAGAGGGAATAGTCCCACACAGTTCACCCTCCCATGGTCTGCTTCCTTACTGTCGCTTTCGCTTGCCTCCGCAGTTATACTATGTATACCGCTCTTTCAGACCTCTTCCACTTTGCCTTCGAGTCTAAATCTATTTGCACAACCTTGAAACAATTGCTTTAGTGGCTGAAATAATCAGATATGCTACTGTTGATGCAAGCATGCATTTTATGATCGTCCATCCAATAAGCATTCCTGTAAGCGCTCCGGCATCAAATGCAATGCATGCGGTCAGTATGGCCTTAATAAACATCACCCACAAGCCAAAGTATGCGGCTGCCGCAATCCCGGCAACTGTTATAATCAGCGACAGAAATGCCTTCGCTGCCTGTTTTAGATTTTCATTTTTCATCTTCGCATTCTCCTTTTCATCGGCAGGCCATGAAGCCTTCTCCAATTGTTTTGTTTCAGTTTTTCAATATCAAAACCATATACTAGAAAAAGATACAAATCCCCTTTGCTAAGTCCATCTTTCGGACTTAAACTAAAAGTAATTTCACTATCCTGCTTATTGAAAGTTAAATCATTGGCATAATCGAATTCAATTGCATCATACTGACCAATCCTTTCTAACGTGTGAAACTCTCCATCTCCTCCGACTATCCCATACTCAATCTCTTTCTCATCAGGACCCATGTCACATCTCCTATCAGTTCTATCCCTTTTTTATTTAAAATTTGCTTGGGGGACCGAGCAGGTGCCCCGGGGGGCGTTTCCACCAGACCCCCACCCCCATTAACCGTAGTCCCTAAAACGCATCAAAAGATTTTTGATCTATACGACAAATAACTATTTGTTATACAGATAGCATGCTACATATTGTGTTATCAATTGCTTGCATACAACATATAGATTCATCCCTAGTATTATCTGACAATTGCTTTGAATTGTTTTAAAATTGTATCTCAAAAATCCTTATCTGGGAGCTGTTTGGGCTCCTGGTAGTCAGATAAAATTTGATCCGCCGTCCTCTGGAGCATGCGATTTTCGCTTTGTCCGATTGCCGGGGCCTGCTCACTCCATCCTCTCCGGGCCTTGAGAACAAACATCGGCCCAGGGTTGCCCGTTGTGGCCTCGTCCTGCCAACTGCTCTCTGATTCGCGATCCCATTTTTTTACTACGTCGGAGCGTGTGGCCCCGAGCTCCGGGCAATAATCGTTGCGGTACTCACCCTTATACCAACTGTAAAACGTATCTCTAGCAATGCCTATTAATATACAATAACGCTCTATGGTGATCACATGATTATATCTGTAACATAATCCGGTATATATATCCCAAAGGTTATCTAACATAACCAGATCATCAGTATTAACCATAGGTGCAATCTTTTTAGCGACATACTTAATCATACCAGCAAAACATTGTTTGCGTTTTATGTCGTCTATATCATTTAGGACTGTGTTTATATACTCCTGTACATAGAGCTGTATATAATCTGCATACACATCAGTTGTATTACCATCATGATCTTTGATTGTATTATCTACCATTTACTGCACCTCCTTTGCTGATCTGATTATCTTAATACTGTGGACAGTCATCAATATCCTGCTTATTACACGTACTGCATTGCTTATACTCATCACATAAATCACCAATACACTCTGTATCCAGATCCTCGCATATCCTATCATCATCCAATTTAAGACATCTCCAAAAATTACAGCTCATAATTTTAATCCTCCAAAAAATATAATAAAAAAGCCGCCACCTGCTGCAATTACGTTATGCAACGGGTCACGGCTCCTAGAGCTACCAAGATTTCAATCCACCTCACAAGAGGACTATTATATTATCTATTACGATACCATTAGATCATGGGGCTTGTCAACCCCTTGATTTTATATTATAGAGCCGGTGGCAAGTCCGGCCCCCAGTCTATGGTGTTATGCTGTTCTCTTCTCCAGCTCCTCAACTCTTCTATTGAGCTGATCAATCATCTTGAGTAATAGAGCTGTATTATCGCTTTCAAGTTTCGTAATTCTGTAATACTGACTTAATTCATCCATATTCTTCTTGACCTCATTAATCTGTTTTTCAAGATATGTCTGAGTTCTTCCGATTTCATCAAGCAGGGAATCCTCTGTCTTGCTGGCTCTTTCGTCTACCTCTTCCCTGACAACTTGTCTGATCATATCAATATCTTTCTGATCTAACATTTCTCTACCTCCATTCTTTTCAGGCACTTGCCTTACCTGTTAAGATTATTATAATCTATTATCGTGTATTAGTCAATAGTCTATTATTGTGTATTTCTACTTATTTTTATATTCCATAATCTGTCCTGGCTGACAATTTAATAATCGACACAAATTACATATAACCTCACATGTCACGTTTTCATTTTTGGTCAACTTTGCAACCGTGTTTGAGTGTATTCCATTATTCTTCAACCATTGTTTATTAAGATCTTTAGTTCTCATTAAAACCCATAATTTTGAGAAATCAATATAACCATTATCTCCATAATTAGCCATTAAAACACCTACTTTCCTATGTATATAATAATAGATTTTCTTCATTTCGTCAACGTCTATTTTCTTGTTCTATTTCCATCAAAATACACATCCTGTTCTGATATCAGCTTATCCGCATCAATCAACCGCATATTCTCTTCCTCCTTTTCTAAATGTCATCACCACTTTTTACAATTTCAATAATGCCTTTCCAGAATGCTCTATTATTTTCCATTTCTTTGTACAAGTCATACCCCTGAGAATTTAATTTAATATTGACTTCTGCAGCCATCATTCTTGATTCTAACTCTGCAATCACACTCTCTATGTCATAAGCTGTTGGTTCGCCTGATATTAAACGTAGAAAATGCTGGTGTTCAATGTTATGATTTTGCTTTATTTTTGTGTCAATATGGGGATTATGTAAAATCCCATTGTGAACCTTTCTCATTAATGAATCTTCGTCTATTAGCCTTCCCATCTAATCTCCTTTCTCAACTAAATGCCAGTTTAGCTTTCTTCTACATCGTCTATATCCCGGCACTGCTCCCATAGCTCAACCAGCCCTCTGTTCTTCTTCCATGTGTGCGCCAGCTTTATTTCCGCCTGTATGAATGGCCTTATCTGGTCTGGATACCGTTTCATATTCTCAATGGCATGCTGGTCATTCATGAACATGCAAGCCATACAACTACAGCGCCCCAGATATTCATAACAAAAATGCGGTTCCAGCCCTAATTCTTTTCCCTGCTCAAACATTTTACCTTTCTCGAAATCGAGGCAAGGTCGGTACCAGTGACAGGTAAAATCTGCAACCCTTTTTGTTTTGAGAGTTGTACTATGATATTCTATTTCTGGCAGCTTCGCCCGGCCCCTGCTCTCGTCCCGGCGTTCTCCGCTGATAAACAGACACTTGGTGCCCAACATATCCCTGTGCGTCCGTATCCAATGGTCGGTTACACCTGTTTTTAGATACGCCGTGCACCAGCGGTTTTTCATGTCGGGCCATTTTAGCCGTTCCTCCAACAGAAGATTCAAAAACCCCTTTTGGTGCTGTAGTAATACCGGCTTAACTCCGATAAATGCAGCTGTCCGATAAAACATTTTGATATTTTCTGGATACTCAAATCCAGTATCGCAATACAGGAGAAATATCTTCTCTTTTGGAAATTCCTGTAAGGCCCAGTACAGTGCCCCTGTACTGTCTATTCCATTGCTGTAGCTTACGATCACACTTGTATAATCCGTCTGTACCCCTTCCGGTACAATTATGTTTGTTTTTGCCATTTTTAAAAAGGTTCCGTGTACACTCTCCCGGCCGGGGAACGGCTCCTTTCTGTTATTCACTAAATCTTAATTTTCCCAAGAAATCGGCATAAAAATATTTTCTCCTTTTAACCGTTCCTTGACATATACAAATACACCTTTTCCCATATCTTTAAATAAACCATATACCGTCCATCCACAGGCTTTGCATTCATATGGATTCATCGTTATTTTTCCGCAGGACGGACAACGAAACAGCATTTCTCCTATGGCTCTTCTGAAATCTTCCATTGTATCGAATACTTTTACGTTGCCGCCTTTAATTTCCGGCTGGTTACAATCCTGATAGTAATTCATGTACCAATAGTTCCTGTCCCACTCCCAGCTATCGAGAATATCCTCCCAATGAAGGCCTGTGGCCTCTCCATATGCTTTCGCCCTGTCAATAACCCATTTGAATTTATCGCAATATTTGTGGAAGCACTTTTTATTGCATTTACAGCAGCCGTCCGGGTGGAATACTCCGCCGTCCTCCTCACAGTCTTTCTTGGCTGCATTACTCAATTTCTCATATCCTGTTTTCATCAACCTTCCTCCATAAAATGTTAACTTAACTTTTCAAATATTATATATCTCTCATAATCTCCAAAAAGTTTCTGATTGATATGGTTTTCTGCCGCTTCAAACTCCGCGAAATGTACCGGAAGAAACTCGCAGTCATAATTATCAAAAATATAATACGGACACCCCATCATCTTCACCTCCTAAATGTTAATATAGTTAATTAGTGGCAGCTCTGTCTGCCCTATCTCATAATTCATCCATAGTGTTTCTACTCTTGGTATCCCTGCTTCCGCCTGAGTCTTCTTCTGGACCTTCCGCCATCTGGGAAGTAGGTCATTGTACAGACCATTATCATAACCAGATATCAACACCTTTCCCGGATGTTTTGCCAGTAAGGTTAATAATTCTATGTGCTCCTGATCCTCCATCTCGTGTCGATATAGATAATTCTTTCGTGTCCCGTGCAGATATGGTGGATCTGCATAAATAAAAACGTCTGGTGTATCATAACGCCTGATCAGTTCCACAGCTGGAAGGTTTTCAATCTGCGCATTCCGTAGCCGGTCACTCGCCTGCAGCAATCTTTCCGGAAGGTTTCGCCACTCTTTCGTAGTATGTGGACTTGTCTGCTGCTGGCTGCTCCGGAATCCATTGCGATATAGGTTGCTGCATCCGAATCCCATCCAACACCGTACTGCAAACTTTCTGGCTCGCTCAATGTCCGAATCCTCTGGGTCATATTCACATGCCCGGTAATACTCGTCACGACTATACGGCGTCATTTTCAGCTGGACAGCCAGCTCATCTGTCCTCTCCCTGACTACCTTGAAATAGTTAACCACATTCCCGTCTAAGTCATTCAGTGTTTCGATTCTGGCCGGAGACTTGTTGAAGAACACAGCTCCGCTGCCGAAGTACGGCTCCAGATAGACTTCATGTGGCGGTATGTATTCGCATATCCAGTTAGCTATACGATTCTTAGCTCCTGGATATTTCAGTACGCATTTCATATCCCGCTCCTTCTCTAAATGTTAACTTATTTACTTAACGCCTGTCCACAGTTAGGACAATATTTATCATCAATAATACCTTGTTCACAGTTATTTTCAGATCCACACGCTGGGCAAATATACTCGTCGACATGTACTTCTTCAATCCTCATAGGAGTTGATTTAATTTTAAGTATCTCAACATCTTCCGGAGTCAAACCTGTATCTTCATAACATTTTAATCGATTATAATATAATTGTGTCTCAGCATCTCCAAACAGTATAGTACCTTGTGTTAATCTCTCCATTATCTGCTCCTTCTTAATATTTTTTCTGCTTAGTGTAACCAAAATAACAATTTCAACACTGTTTTTTACAGCTGCATATGTTATTCACTACTCCTTTAGCTGTTATAAAAGCATTCTAGTATTTTATTCTTTGCACTACTCAAATACCTCGAGTATATTGATTGGCTAACCCCTAGTTTTTCTGCCTTCTGTTTTTGGCTAACACTTGGCAAATCAATGCTAAGCGCAACAGCAGAAAACTCTCTATCATTTAGGTAATCAATGCTACTTTGAATGACCATAATAGCTTCTACTTCCCCGAACCCATCCCTCTTATCCGCAATCGTGTCTTTTAAAGTAATATCTTCCGTATCTTGTATGGGATCCTCCAGAGACAAAACATACAGATGCTTTTTCTGTTTACGCAGAAATTGAAGAATCTCATTGCTGATCACTTTTCCTGCATAAGTTGTAAAGCTGAAACCAGATCCCTTATCAAATTTTTGTGCTGCTTTTACTAATCCTACATTTGCGATACCAAGAAGGTCATCATACTCAATAGGGACACCTCTAAACTTATTCGCCATGGAATATGCAAACATTAAATTATCTTCAATTAATTTATTTCTTTCTTCTGTCATTACTAGTCAGGAGAACCCGGGTATTATGCGCGCACCTCTTTTCTCCTTTCGCCTAAATTTATAAATCTACATAGGTATAAACCAATCTAATCCACTTACTTTTATGTAATGACGAAATGTGTTTAGATCTGTGTATATACCAAAATATATTTGCATATATTGCCAAACTTCTTTTATGGGCATCCCCTGAAAAAGTAAGTCCTGAATCTTTGCGTAATATGGAGTATACACACTTTGCTTTTTACACACTCTTATCTACACTCTCTTTCTTAAATGAACTATTCAGAATATCAATCCCGATATCATCCAGCAGTGCTTCGTTAAGTAATAAAAAATAATCTTCATCTGTCTCCACGAATTTAAGTTGCCTTATTATAAACTCCATATAGGCTAAAATCTGATCTTTGTTATAATCACACTCCCTATATAGATAATCCACACTTATTAAAAGAAAGCTATCAAAAGCCCTTTTGATGTCTTCATCCGCTTGCTTCTTTTGTGCTTCTTTAAAACGAGGGTCCTTCAAGGCTTGTTCAACTAAATTGTGAATCTTATGTTTCTTGATCTCTTTATCTGCCCAGCTAATTCTGATCACCTTCTTTTCTCATTGAGACAAACATCTTTCTTACAACAATCGACCATCCAGAGACAAAAAAATCATTTGCCTCCTTCACGGTTTTTGCAACATCCTTATCCGGAAAATCATATATCTCAGACACTATCTCATCCATATCCCGATTATATTTGGACATGTTTCCTGATTTTGCGAAGTCCGTGTACGCTTTCCAATTTTTATTCTGTATATCCTTTATTAAGTTGTGTAGCTTCTGAATATCAACTTTTTCTTCCATTGATTATCTCCTATTCAAAAACTAATTCCATATCATCTGATACAGGAACAAAGCCATCATCATGTTTATTCCATCCATACAACTTGTTTTCAGCCACATAGTTCTTAAGCCGCTTTGACTCCTTCTCATAAAACAGAGGAATGAAATAATCCTGGATTCCACCATCACGGTCTTTGGCAATCTCAATTACATTTGTTGCCCTGTACAATTCATTATCGTCTTTCCAGCCAAACATCTGCTTTGTCAGTCTCCGGAAATCCTCGTTGACTCTATGAACAATAAAAGCATTGTCAACAGCATTTCCCAAATCCCCGGTTCCACTTATATCATCCAATCTCAAAAATCCCATTGCCTTTCTTGGATGTGCCACGAATAGGATATGAATATCCTTCCGCTTCGCCAACTGTTCCAATCCAAGCACAAAAGCTGTCTGTGCGTCATATTTATTGTCACTCAAGCCAGATATATTAAATGCCATTAGATTATCAAGTATCAGCAAATCCAACTTCTTTTCTTCCACCTGTTTCTCGAACTGCCCAAAAACAGCCAGATAATCATTGCCATATTCATTGTTGTAAAGGAAGAAATGCTCTCCAAGCCAATCAGCAATATACTTCTGGTATTTCTTCTGCACATTATAGTATCCTTCGAACTGAGTTGGCTCCGTATATCCTTTTCCTGCCGCCTGCAGATTCATCCAGCGCATAAAGTTCTTCGGTGATAGTTCTCCCGAGAATACGCCCGCATTATTTCCTGTTTCAACACAATCCAAACATATTTCAGAAATAACAGAACTTTTCCCTGATGCGCGCAATCCTGAGATTACAGATACATAACCTTTTTTCAATCCACGCATCTTCTTGTCAATATCCATGATACCAGTTTTTATAAATGCTTCATCCGTCACTGGCAGATCAAGAATGTCCTTTGCCGTGTAAAATATCGGTCTGCCTTCCACAATCTCAATTTTCTTTATATCCTGAAACCGGTTTGGTTTCTGGTATATTCTATGCTCATATTCCAGCTGCCGCTTCTCGTATGCATCAGGCTCATAGAGCAGCCTCACGTCACGCCATGTCTTGTCTGAGCATGAATTGTGGAAGCAGTGAAAGCCGATCGCACCGGAACGTGATTGGAAGATGCAGGCATCTTTCCCCTTGTGGTTACTGTCGAATGGACAGCAATCCAAGATATACTTCGTTCCGTCTGAATAGCTGCTCTTCCGATATCGAAGTCCGTATTTACTCAACCACTCTTCGAGATCAAACTCTCGCGGCTGGTAGTTGTTATACCGCTGCGGCTTCTCTTCCTTTGGGTACAGATTGCACAATTTCTGCAAATATTTGATGTCATTTACCTCAATGTTCTCTGGGCTACCGATGATATAACTCATACGATGCGGTCTCGCGTCCGTATTTGCCCCTTTCTGTGCTAATGTGCCATACAGCTTACAAACTCTCGCCGGATTGAAGTTTTTCATGTCTATGCCTATCTCAGCGTCTGTGAATAGCATGTCTAATGTTTTCAAAGACTTCTTCATCAACGCTGTAACTTCTTCAGACTTGTCAAGATATACCCTGTACAGTAAATGCACGCCGTTTCCACTAAACCCAAACAGAGGATCATTAAAACCGAGATCTTTCAAGAATTTATAGATCTGATTTCCCTTCGCCTTTGCCTTTTTGATCTGCTCATCAGTAGAAGATGTTCCTGTCGGTCTGATTGGGTCAAGGTCAATCATCATCCAGTCATATCCTGTTACATCATTGTCACTGGTCGTTGCTTTTGGGTTTTTCTCAAATCTATCTCGTTGAGTTCTGTCATAACACGCATCATTCAGCGTGTTCAGCGTGATGTAGATATTGCAATCTCCAAAATTTCTAAGTTTGTCAAAACCACGTACCAATGCATCTGCATTCTGAAAATATCCGCTATACAACTGTTTATTGCCATATATTACCCGGACCTCGAATAACTGATTGTCAGGCTTCATAAGCGCAATTGCTTTTCGCACCTCTTTTTCGTTTAGCATCCTTGCCTACCTCCTCCAATATTGGTATTTTTAAGTATTGGATCCACGATATTCGCATCGTCATAATTACCATCCAGCACTTTGGGAAAATTATTCGGAAGCACGAACCAATCGAATGTAATAGTCCATTGTCGCCGGTTACTGCTCCGTCCCTGAAGGAAACTGCTATATTTGATTTTATCAATTGCTTTTAATACATCATCGATACCATACTGTTTTATTCTTGCGATTAAGCTGTCATATCTCTTTGTACCGGATGCCAATTTTGATACTGGTTTGATTCCGAAAGATTTTAAATTATTCCAAGCGTTTACACATCGTTGGACGTCAGTCTGACGAACAGTATCTTTAGATACTGTAATATATTCTTTACTATCCTTTACTTTACTTTCCTCTTGTGCTAGTGAATCCTCATTCTCTCCAAGTGAATACTCATTTACTTTAAGTGAATCCGCATTTAATATGCATTTCCCCTTATTTGCGGGTACAAAAATCACACCCTGACAATCTTTGTTATTTTTGTCAAGCAACCAGAATTCACTATATACCTCTGTTCCTTTCCTATTTTTGGATTTAAGAACCACGAGGTAACTTTTTTGGATACCCCTACTGGTAAGCACTCCCCACCTATCAAACAGCCCTTTGTCAAAAAGACCAATCTGCAAGCAGTAGTCCACAGTTTCCTTAACTGTACCGGCACCAACACCCCCGCCCATCTTCCTCGCGGTAGTTGCACAGAGGTCGTAGCACCATTCATAGTAGTATCCTTCACTGCCGAATGCCATCTGACATAGATAGAAATATATTCCAAATCCACACCATCCCTGGGCATCTAGCAATTTATCAATTTTTGTATCGTTGGAGAAAATATCTACGGACCACCCAGCATAATCAATACGCTTTTTGGGTTTCCCTGCCAATCTCCTGTACCTCACCCTTCAATAATTTTATTATCATCTTGCCTGATTCCTCAGGCGCACAGAAAAGAAATTTTACCCCATACTTTTTCTGCATGGTCCGCATTGCTTTTGCAAGTGCAGTACCTTTTGTAGCGCCTGGATATTTAAGAACCTTCCTATGCTCTCCTGACGGTTCTGTGACCCATTTTTGTATCTTAGACCTGGGGTTTTCCCATATTTCCAAATCATCAATGCATTTAACCCCATCTTCATTTTCAATGAGCACATATAGATTAATCCCATTATTCTTAGCCAAAATACATTCATCACGAAATCTTTCATGCTGCCGTCCACAAACATTGCCAATAATTTCCTGTAAATCCTTTTTGGTATCTACGCAAATGGAATATGTTCCCAGAAAATCCATTTTCTTTGGTTCCATTCCCCGTTTCTGTTTTCTTGCAATAACGTCCATCACCTCATTGGTACAGAGAATATAATCCCCACAGGGGAGAGGATATCGCTCCCAATAAATACCATGGGATTCAAAATAGATATGTTTAAGCTCATGTTTATTGGTTTGTTGCCCTTTATCCTCTATTACTATCATCGCCATCACCTGCCTTATATTCTCTGTCGCTTTCCAGATACTCTTCTGTCCGTTTTTGCAAATTCAGCATACCGCCAAGCCGTTTGAGAACTGCTTTGTTGTTTTCAGAATTCGAGAAATCGTGTACATATCGGTATAAGTCCACGGTATCTTTATACTTTCTTCTTTTCAGTCTTTCCTTATGGAGAGCGGTAGCAAGCCTATTTCTCTCTTGCTTGTCTTTTGCAAATTCGAACTTGTGCTGCCAACTCCGAACTCGCTCGATTGAGTCAAGTCGTTCACATTCGCTTTTGGATTCAGTGTAAATATCATTCGCGTAGTTCAACAAATCAATGAAGTCCTGAATAATCTCAGATGGTTTTCTGTCTCCCAAAGTTAACCACCGCCCTTAGTCAAACGGAAGCTGTTCATTGATTCCGTCAGGGATATTCATAAATCCGTCTCCTGAACCTTCCGGCGCTGGTCCCGTATTCTGACTCTGATTTTGCTGGTTTTCAGATTTGCTTTGCGCAAATTCATGTTCCTCAATCATGACTTCAGTTGTATAAACTTTCACACCATCTTTGTTCGTGTAGCTGCCAGTCTGAATGCGTCCGGAAACAGCTACGCGCATCCCCTGGCGAAAATACTTTTCGGCAAACTCAGCTGTACGCCCAAATGCTACACATGGGATAAAATCTGCTGTAGGTTCGTTGTCCCTCTTGAATCTGCGTTCAACAGCTAATGTATATCTCGCAACTGCAGTTGAATTATCCCCCTGTGAATACCTAACTTCTGGATCTCTTGTCAACCTACCCACTAAAATTGTTTTATTCATGTCTTCGCTCCAATCTCCGGCAGTCAATGATTGACTGCCGGAATATTTATTATGATATAACCGTAAACGCCGGGTATTCAGAAAGTTCTTGCTGCAAATATTCTTTAATTGCTTTCATAGCTACATTCTTCCATGCGCCTCCATCGGCTTCGAAAATTGCGCATCCTACACCGCTTATCTCGTCCTGGCGCATCCGGAACACAAATGCACTTTCAGGCTGCTCCACTTCGATAAATGTTCGGAATGGCCTTAATTTCACTGGATTAGGTACAACCGCCTCGCCCTTAGATGCTATGCCAGTTTTAATTGTAGCTTTCTGTGTTACTCCATCATCCCCATACTGTGCTACAGTTCCATTTTCAACAGTTCCAGCGAATTTAAGAAGCAGTTCACTATCACCGTTTGGAATAAATTTCGACTGAAGAGCAATAATAAAACTCTCATGCCCCATATACTTCCCAAAATCAAAATTAGGGATTTGAGCATTAACATCAACTAAAATCTCACGTTTTCGATCATCGTCCAGGGCGGATACCAACCGCACCTCACATGGTGATATAACCTGCACAATCATCTTATCCGTAGATTTATCCGTATTGGATTTGATATACTCTACAAGGCTTGTTAACGTACTCATCTCTAATGCTTCTGCCCGGCGCATTTCATCCACCGGATATAATTTCTTATCTGAATAAGTGACTGCCATACGTTCAACCAAATTTGGCTCCGCCAATTCATTTCCATACTGTACCAGTTCTTTTAATCCGCTTTCCATCATTATAGAATCCTCCTTATGCCTGTTTTGCAGTTCTTAAATCGACTACTTTGTTCTCTTTAATTTCACCAGTTTCTGTGTCAACCACTTTGCCATCAATCATTTCCTCTTTTTTCGCCAAATCTTCAATGGTCATCTGTCCTTTAATTCCCGGACCATATTCGGACGCAAATACTTTTCCGGTTTCCAAATCGCGCTGCAATGCAAATTGTGTCTTAATCGGAGATGCCGGAGCGAGCTTTGTCTCAACGGAAACCTCTGCTACCGAATCATCTCTTAACTCATTTTGAGTGAGTGCTACTTTAATTGTGATCACACGCTTATTCTTGTATGGAGTATTCACATCAAGCATATTCTCCGTCACCTGTTCGAACGCTCTGTCGAACTTTTCCTGCAAAGCACCGCCTGCAAATTCTTCTAAATTTACTTTTGTCATAATAAAATCCTTTCTCAAAATAAATTGATTAAATAACATATATAAAAACTGACCGGTCAAGTTGTTTTTTACCTATGATTTCAATTCCGTCATCTTTCTCCTAAAACGGAAAATCCAAGTCTACCTCAAGGCCTTCATCCGCCACATAAACCGGGCAATTAACGACCTTTTGCGCCTTAGCTTTAAATTGTTCAACATCAGCATTACTTCTGCTCAAATGGCACAACACGACGTTCCTCAAGGTCGGATTGTTGTTTGCTTTTAAAAATTCGCAAGTTGTTTCGATTTCCATATGTCCAGTGAGTACATGGTCGCGTTTTGCTGATCCAGCGTCCACATCACAGAAGAACTCTTTCGCATAATTTGCTTCTACCAAAATATGATTTGAATTTTTGAACCGCCATTTAACGTATTCCGTGTCACTGGCATATATAAGACTCCCCATTGACGGTTCTGCAACATAAAATCCATAGCATGCTATATCATGTACCAGAGGAAAAGGCTTAACTACAAAGCCTTCATATGTACGCACCTGCAGTTCCATTTCCGATTCATAAGGCTTAAATACTGGTATTCCTGCCTTTTCATATTCAGAAATATATCCAGAATGATCCTTGTGGGCGTGAGAGCATATTACTCCAACGATCTTCCTTACATTAAAATCTAATGCTTTCTTGACTTTTATGAAAGGTAAGCCAGATTCGATTATTAACGCTTCGGCTTCTGATTCTAAGATATAACAGTTCCCGGAAGATCCAGAGCCGAGTACTTTAAGTTTCATCAAACACCACACCCTTCACTCCAATAAATAAGCTCGGCGGAACTGGTAACACACCGGAATACTTCTCAATTGGTTTCCAGATATGCAGACAATGTTGAATGTTGTTTACATATTCGCTTTTTGGCGGATGGTACTGTACGCAACATTCGTCATCTGTAAAAAACATATCTTTAAGCTGACACATCTCATCCCATGACGGCATACGTTTCTTTCCATCAATACTGACGTGTTCCCACCCACCACCATAGCTCCAAATAACGGTCATATCTTTAAGTTTTCCTTTGGTAAATACACCCATACCACCGTCAAATGTTTTTCGGATAATCTCGAAATCTTTTAGGTTCTCTAATTCTTCATATAACAATTTAATATTTTTCATAGTCTAATCCTCAAATGGATGATCGCTATCCTGCGACGCTGCTACTACCTTCGGATTTTCAACTGTTTCAGCTATCTCCGATTCGTTTATTGTAAAATCCTCACTGTTAGCATTTTCAGCAATTTCTTCTTTAACTTGCTGATATGTATCGTCCATTTGGAGCAACGATTGTGATGCAATAGAATTGAAGTTCTTCGGATACTTCTTAATCGCGTTATTCCGCATTTTACGGATAATCATAGCTTCCGGCGTGTCAAGCCATGCCGCACTGATAAAAGGCTTTGCCGTTTCGCAAGATAGCATGTCCTCAATCGTAGGACATGCTCTTAAGGCGTCAAGGATTTCACTCTTCTTCGCCTTAATTTCCGCTTTCTGCGTTTCATTAGCTTTGTATCTGTCCTTACAGATTCCAAATGTTTCGTTCATCATACTGTTGCGAATATGAGCTAATAGATTAGCTTTAACACTCTCTCGCTCCGCAATCAAATATTCAACATGACCATTCATCATTTCAACTGGATAAACCACTCGAATCACCTTCTGTGACTCCCCTTTTTCTTCCCATTCCGGCGGGATCAGTTCCATTCCTTTGTGTTTTGGATAAGTAAAAATGTCTCCCTCTTTTACCAGCCATACCGGATGCACTTTCGCCACATTCACACCAAACTGGCGAAGAATGGCATCGTTACCATCTCCCTCAATTCCAAGTTCTACTTCTTTATGCCAGTTACCACTTTCATCCTGCTTGTTCCTCAGCTGAAAATAGCACTCCCTCGGGACTGCATTAGCATTCAGTTTGAGGCTTGCCACCTGCCCGAGCACCTGTCGAAGATTTGAACCAGGTAAATTCTGCATAGCTACTTTATTTGACGTAGCCAATCCGTAAATAGAACTCATTGCTGCCATTACACAGTGTTTAGAATAATCATCGAATACAAGATCATGTTCCGCAAAATCCCGCTCCATCAGGCAAGTATATTCATTTGCATAAAATGAAAGATTTGTATTCATTTTTGCCACTTCTTTTTTCTGTTCTGCCATTACTGTTCCTCCCTAAAATAATTTCGGCCTCATACACGCTGTAATACTGACTGTCAGAAGATTATGCGCCTGCTCTTCCGAAAATCCAGCTTTAACAAAAGACTCTTTTATAGCAAAAAATTCATCTGCCATTTCTTCATACTTCTTATACTTTTCTAATCTACTGATCTGTGATTTTAAATCATCAATTACCGCCAGATTATTATCTATTTCTTTCTGTAAGTCCTGTTTTGTTTTCGTTTCCATTATTGCTTCTCCCTTCTACAAATGCGGCTCCCGTATCTTCGAAAATATCATATCTACATTCCCTCCACTTTCAATTCTTTATCCGTGGTCACATTCAAAGCTATCAATTGCGTATTATCGTTTCTAGGAATGTTCCAATCGTTCACTTCGGCAGCTTCATCAAGGAAAACCGGATAATACATTCCAAAGAACTTCTGCAATGAATAGCAGATATCAAGTCGTACTTTTACTTTCAGTCCACCATTCATATCCTCCCACTTGGTAAGATCTCCAGCGTCAGAAATCACAGCTGGGATACAGGTTTCTTTGTAATTTCCATTCTTCTGATAGTCAAACAGAATCCATTTTACTACTTCAAAATGCTGGTTGATTTCATCCACAAGGAGTTCATTCTTACGCTTAGAAAGCGTATCAAGTTGATCGAGTATCTTTTCAGAATCAGCTTTCGCCTGTTCGTACTCCCGCTGCTTCTTCTGCAAATCTGCTATCTGTTCATCAATCTCAATATTCCTGCCGGCAACGGCAATCTGTTTTTCTACTTCAGATAAATCGCGTCTAAAAGAATCCAGTTCATTTTTTAAAGAACTGCGGTATGTAGCGCCGTCATTCATTGATGACAATATCTCTTCTAGTCTGGCAGCCTGATTTTCAAGCATTTCATACTCCTGATTGCCTGACAAATCAATACGTTCTGGAAGTTCTGAGAGTTTTTTTGTTTCCTCAGTCTGTTCCTTGTTGAACCTGATTTTATCTGCTTTGATCTGTTCCAATTCAGCTTTTTTAGCTTCGAGCTCCTTTGCCTTTTCTGCAGACTCGCGCTTCAATTCATTACCACGAGAAATCAATTCATTTAAAGTATCCTGTCTCCGTTTATCAAAATCTTCCGCGGCCTTATTCTTTCTTGCTTCGAATTCAGATCTCAGCGATTCTATCTTTTTTGAATCATAGGCCCTGCCACAAGTCGGACAGAGCGTAGAATCCTTTGGGAAAGTCCATTCTGAGTCATCAAATTTCTTATTAACATTTCTGTTATACTCTTTTCCAAGTTCGGCCCGCTCTTGATCCATTCGTTTTATGTAATCTCCCAACCGCTTTATATCCAATTCGATCATATTATGCCGCTGTACTGCTGTATGAAAATCCTTTTCTGCAATATCAATTTTATTTTGAATTGAGCGTCTTTCAGCATTTAGCTTGTCCTGGGCCTGTTGCTGGATGGAATTCATCTGAAACTTCAATTCCATAATTTTGTCCGTCAGTTCCTGATGCTTACTTAATGTACTCTCAGCATCCGATAACATATTTTCTTTCTCTGCAATCTGTTCTTCAATGCCAGATTTTTGTAACTCAAGTTCTGCTGTATCATAATCAACCTTACTCTTTTCCATACCGATAATCTGATTCGGAATATCGCGAACCTGCACCTCTGCTTTCTTTTTGGATGCTTTATGCATTGCTTCAATTTCTTCTAGCTTATATCCCTGTGAAAGCAAGGCAGCAATATCAATAGTATCAGATTTCATATTAGCAATATCCAGATCTGATTTTTCACTTGCCATTTTGAAGAGAATCTTTCTCATATCCGTTGCTTTCTGACCAGTAAATACATTCGGATGGCTTAATGCCAGAAACAATTCCCAATTGATTCCCTCATCCTCAAGATATTCTCTGAAGTCTCTTTCAGTTTTCGGTACACTATTGATCTCATATATGTTAGAAGATGTAACTTTGATAATACCTTTGCTGTCTGGTTTGCTCTTAATTGTTTTCTGCTGCTTTGTTACTGTAATTTCTTTACCATCAATATCAAGAACCGCATCTACCCGAGGAATACACTCTTCCATCCCATTCGGCCGGACGTTCGGATTACTTTTTAAGTCATAATCCTTGTCCATGGTCAGCCAATACCAAGCGGTTGCAATAGTAGTTTTCCCTAAACCATTTGCCGCAAAAATTTTAGTATTATTGGAAAAATCATACTCCCCTTTCCTTACCCCCTTAAAATCTGTCAGAGTTAACCTCTTAATTTTTACAGTCGCCAACCTTATGCCCTCCTACTTTTGAATTGTTTTTATTTCATCTGTCAGTTTGTGGATCAACTGCAGATCTGTTTTAGATTCATGTATCAACCGCCATTCGTCTGGATCCAAGCCTTTTCGACTTAATAACATTTTCTGAATACGGCTCAACTTTTTTGGCTGTTTCATTCTTGCATTTCCCCCTGAATCTGCTATAATAATGTTGATTAATTTTCTGAGTGCTTACGCCTTGCCGGGCTTATGTAAGCGCTCTTTTTTATTTAATCCGGTAAAGCAACTGAAACTTATATCCAATCTGCTCAATATCTTCCACGGTCAAAATTTTTCCTTCTTCCGGCCGGCCATTGAGTTTAAAAACAAGTGCCCTCTGGCCGACCTCCTGAATGAACATCTGCCGGTTTATTGGGATCTTTACACTGAGCAGTGCTGTCATGATATCCGCTGTTGAAGCGTGTCCTATTGCTGAGTTCAGGTTATCGCGGTTGCCTTTAACCAGGTCCCTCGCCTCATCCAGTGTAATGTCCGTAAGGCTGTACTCACCTGCTGTTGTCAGGATGCTTGTGTTTAACAGTGCTAATTTCATATTGTTCTCCTTTTCTTAATTAGTCGATTGTGTCAATTTCTACTGGAATCCACATGTTAGGGTTAAAATTCAAAGTATATTTATATTTTTCAACATCTTTACTTGTAATGTCTTCAACCACATAGGTAACATTGTCACTTAGTCCGATGAAGTGTTTCTTATAGTTTCCGTTTTCATCTTCAACAACAACCTCTAATTGGTTATCGCCTGTGTCTGCAGTTATTGACATTTTGCCCGTCATCTGAAATAGTACATCTCCTTGTAAGCAATTGATTACTGTTATCTGTCGAATATCATTGAAGTTATCAGCTTCCTTTGACAGATTACTTGATACCCTGTCTGCTTCTGTGCATCCAGTCAATAACACCCCTGCCATCATCGTTAATACAATTGTTTTTGTTATTGTTTTCACTTGTTTTTCCTTTCTTTTTCTGGTCTACACTGTTGCTACCCCGATCAGGAACAATACTGCCAGTGCCACTCCTACGTAGCACCAGTCCCGTATCGTCATCAGGCGGTCACGCTGTCTGTGTTTCATCATTCCACCCCTCCCAATATCGCAGATCAAATATCTGTTTTAATTGTTCCTCTGTGTAAGTCAATGCGTATTCAGTGCCCGCGCAGGCAGTGACGCATATGATCAGATGACATGTAACTTCAAAATCGTCTGCCCCCTCCCGGCGCCACTCTTTGACTTGGCCCTGGATGTACCTGTAACGTTCCTTAAACTTCTTTTTGACCATAGGCTTGTCCTCCAATATACCGCCTAAGCGGTTTTATCATCAGTCACATTTTCAAGTTCCTTGTCTCTTTTCCGCTGGTAATATATGCCTACCAGCGCCTCGGTTAGCCGCTGTTCACAGCCTTCGGTGTATTCGACTGTGCAGGTATACTCCTTTTCATTTTTAGCCATATACACGCCACCTCCTGTTAATGTATATGAGATACTGGTTGTCTAAGTTGCTGTTTATGCTTGTACGTTTTGGTTGTTACAGATGTAAATATTTGGTATAATCTTCCTAACAAATGATGAAAGGAAAAACTTATGAAAATATCAATTGGAGCCCATGATGCTAATAAATGCAACCAGTATCCCGTTCCTCTGGAAATTGCACGCCCCTCAAAATGTCCACGATGTCAAACATCCTATGCTGGCATGCCTGAATATGCGGTTTATGTAGACTCTAATATATCGGGTGATTGCATATATGCTATATTCTACTGTCCCGCCTGTGAGCAGTGTTTTTATGCCGAATACGATATTATTAGTGATGACCTTGAACAAACTGTAATGACTATGATTTATCCCGTTTCAGAATCTATTACACGTTTTTCGGACGGAATAAATGAGTTATCTCCAAATTTCGTTTCAATATATACTCAAGCTGAAATAGCTGAATCCACAGGACTTGATAAAATAACAGGTCTGGGTTACCGAAAGGCTCTTGAATTCCTCATTAAGGATTATGCGATTCTCCTTCATCCTGAACAAAAAGAAGACATCAAAAAGCAATTGTTGTCTCCATGTATTTCAAAATACATTAAGAATGAGAAACTTCAAACTCTTGCAACTGCTTCTACGTGGCTCGGAAATGACGAAACGCATTACATTCGCAAACATGAAGAATATAATATACAGCATATGAAATCTTTTATTAATGCAGTTGTAACGCTTATAGATTCTGATCTTTCTTACAGAGAAGCGCTTAACCTCCTGCAATCTCCGAAATAGAATCCTTAATTGCATCACATTCAGCATATATTTGGGGAATCAGCATTTTCTCGTCCATTTCTGCAAGAAAATTCCCATCCAAGTCCCAGTATTGTATAACCTCACGTGCTGGGTCTTTTTCTGTTCCTAATCCCCGTTTAGCCTTTGTCTCAATCACTTGAATAACCCTTGCTGAATCTGTTCCTCTTGGTCTTGCCATTCTTCACTACTCTCCTTCCTCTAACATTCCTGCGCTCATATGTAATCCTCGTTTCTGCTCGAAAACATCTCTCCAAAATTGGATACATCTTTCACCGTCCTTTCTAAATAACTTCCTCTGGTTAATATATTGAAATTTATTTAGATATTCGATGTAATTTAATTAGCCCGTTCCGAAAGGGGGTTGACATTTTGGAAAAGCTCATAGCTTTCTTAATGTCGAATCCAAGCACCATGATGAATAATAAAAGGTGTAACCGCCAATTATTATGATAAGCGTTTGCTTTGGGCTGTGGGTGTCTACCACATAAGAATCGCAATTGTCACAACGTGACGCACTACCTATGTCACAGAAGTCCGGTTACACATAGTCGCGAATATGTGTGAGTGCCTCTGAGCGCCGGATGTTGTTTCAATCTCATGGTATACAATGGACTGCTAATAGTCATCTGCTTGTAGTGCGGTAGATGGCTATTATGTATTTAATCGAATATCTAAATAAAATTTCACGTTATTTTCTGCATAGTCCAACGGATTCACACCAAGGAACTTTCTATTTTTCTTATTCTGTGATACACTCCTATTAAAGAAAGGGGGTGTATCAAATGCAAAAGCGATTCACTGGTTACTGTCCTGCACAAGGCAAAGATTACACAATCTCCATTGAATACATAGATACATCGGATTTTTCCCAGAAATCCTACGAAAAAGGTATTGCGCATTGTGATTACAATATGTATGGAGATAAATGTGATTCATCCAAATGTCCTATTATCAAATCTGCACCACAGAGCCTTTAAACATTAGAGCCATCTTCGGATGGCTTTTTTGATTCGTAAAAAGGTCGAAACACTTCTGGCAATATCGGAATCATAACCGCATCTATCGTCATGTCCGTTGCAATTAAATCAATGTGTAAAATCGGTGCTGTTCCGGCTTTACGCTCGAAACTTACTTTTCTTACACCATCCAATTTTTCCCCATCGACAAATACTTCTGTCCGACAGTTATTTGTTTTGATTTCAATATGTGGAGCTTTTATTTTCCTCACCTCTCTCCTATTCATCTGGCGTCCGCGGTTTAAGAAATTTGTCTTACATATTTCTTTTCTTGTCTTTTGACCTAAAATATCCTATACTTTAAATACTTGCATCTGCCACTGCCAACTATTAGTGAAAGGAGAATTAACACCATGTTTAACTTAGAAAACTTAAACATTCCAGAAATAGGTCCTCTTCCAATTGCATACTCCTATTCAGATACCCAGTTTGAAATATTAAAAAAGTATATTCGTGATTTTGAAGAAACACTTGATGCCGATCATGAAATTGGTCTATTATTAACAAACTTTGGGCAATCTATAATAATGCAAGTAACTGAAATAAGTTATGAAGAATCTGTTATTATGATTTTTAAAGGTTATGTCAATGGAAAAATGTCTAATCTCGTCCAACATGTCAGCCAATTAAACTTTTTGCTTACATCTATTGAAAAAGAAGCAGATCGGCCCAAAAGGACTATTGGTTTTATTCAACCCTCCGAATAATTTCATATATGGACTCCATTGTTCTGTTAAGTCTTTGGAGTTCATTCATTTGTAAAGCCAAAACATCATAAACTCTTAATACACTCGCTTCACTTGCCCCTTTAAGTTCTACCGCTTTTTTAGTAATAGCTTCTTCGATTTCTTTCCTGCTGTCTTTATCGTAAAAAATATTGTTACATTTAGCTCTTAAATCTTTTGTTTTTTCTTCTTTGACTTTCACCTATTTCTCCTCCCTTTGGAATTCATCTTGTTTCACTATTTGTAGCGGACAATGCACCTGATAATGAATTCAATACATCCATAGCCAACATTATTCTCTCTTCAGTAACTTTTTCATTATTGCTATTAGGTTCATCTCTCTTTAACGCGATATAATCTTCAAAAACCGACATCGCCAAAGTGTCTACTGCTCTTTCCAAGGTGTAAACTTCATTCTTATCAAGCAACACCGTTTTATCTCCCTTTTTTAAAAACTGCATTTCATCTCCTCCTGTTCATCTGGCTTGTCTGATTTATCTGATTTGAACAGATATTCACTATTATATTCGGGAAGCAATTCACGCATTGTCGTCTTAACTTCTGGATAAGTAAAAGGTGTTTCCTCATTGATTTTATTCCATAAGGTTTTTTGAGAGACTCCCAACACAGACGCATAAGCTGTCAACGTAATTCCCTTTATATCCAGTGCTCTTTTTAAATTTTGCAACAAATCTTTTTCCTCCTTTCATTTACGACCAGTCGTAATTCTTGAGTTTATTATATACGTGTACTTGAACTATGTCAATACTTTTTTACGAGTACTTGTATTTTTTTATTGCATTTATTAACTTTATATGGTAATCTTCAATTAGAATAGAGGTGATAAAATGAATTTCCTAGAAAAATTAGATTTTTTAATGAACAAATACGGACTCAACAAAAGAACTCTTTCACAAAAATGTGGTATTCCATATACGACTATAGATGCATGGTACAAAAAAGGTTATGAGGGTCTCAAACTTACCACTTTACGTAAATTAAATGATTTTTTCAATACTTCTTTAGATTATTGGATCTTGGATGAAATCACAGACCCTAATTACGGAAAATCTTCTGGTTTCGAGGTGAGATACGAGGAAATGGAACACATAAAAAAATACCGATCCCTAGACCCTCACGGGCAAGAAACAGTATCATATATACTTGATATGGAAACCATCCGTGTACAGCAGATAAACAATGCTTATAAAGACGGACATTCCATAATAGAGTACCCGACATACTTCATGACGTATTACCATAACCTTGCATCTGCTGGAACAGGTGAATATATCTTTGAAGATTTGCCGACCGATACAATAGAAGTTCCGGTTAATGAATTGTCACAAAGGGCTGATTTTGTCATCGGCGTAAATGGAGATAGCATGGAGCCAACTTATTATGATGGAGAAAAAGTTTACGTGGAAAAGATGCAGGTTTTAGAGATCGGTGATATCGGAATCTTTATGATTAACAACGAATGCTTTATAAAAGAGGTTGGCGAAGATGGGCTTATATCACATAATCCTAAATATGATATTATTTCAGGCAGTGAAAATATCGAATGTATCGGTAAAGTGCTTGGCAAGGTTGAACTTTCTGATCCGGCTAAAATACAAACCTTATCATCAGAAGGCGTAAGAGCACGTAATATCGGAAAGACTCTTCTTGGTAATAAAAATCATAATCAAAAGCAAAAATAACTGGAAAATATTGGCTGTAAATATCCACCAATTGTAGTGGTACTATATTCTTAGAACTACTACTGCGGAGGATAAAAATATGTTTTCATTCAATTCAGAAAAGGAGATAAGTAAGCAGCTCATTAAACTATCAGCGTATGATGCATTATTGAATTCCAAAGTTTCAGTACTACCCGTTGATATATTTCAGATTTTTAAGACCAGAGAAGATGTTTTGTTATATGACTCAAAACTTTTCCAGACTTACGATAACTGGGATAAGCAAACATATACCTGGGTATTTGGACAATATGGAACCCTTATATATGATAAAGAGATTAACAAGTATTACGCTTTTTATAATGATTTCAATTCTGAGCCAGTTATACGATGGGAGTTAACATGTCTACTAGCCCTACTTGAGTTAAATCTAGCTTCCGTTGACTATGCAATTCAAATTTATTGTAATGATGGAGATTACACGGAAACATTTTCCTATTATTTCACTGCACCTGATGCGATCCTGAACGAAATAGGTATCAACTCTGCAGAAGAGATTATGAAAAGTTGCAATATTCCCTTTGATAAAGCGCGCAAAAAAAGCCGCTATTTGAAAAAGTCTTGGATTGATAAAAAAACATATCTGGATAAAATCCTTAAAAGTAATTTTTATGATTTTATCCATTTACATAAGGAATGATTTGTGGTGTTTAGGTACAGATAGAGGGAGGGATCATATGGCATTAATTAAATGCCCAGAATGTGGTAAAGAAATAAGTGATAAAGCACATTTTTGTCCTGATTGTGGATATCCGTTATTGGATCAAATTGCTCAGGAAAAGTATTCAGAAGAAAGGGTGGAACGTTCTGAAGAATATACAGAAACTGGATATACTGGTCGTAAGGGTTTAAAATGTCCTATTTGTGAATCAACAAATATATATGTTGAAAATGATATACCAACATATAAAAAAGTATCCGAAATTGCAATGTTTGGTACTGTAAGTCCTATGACCAAAAAGCAATATCGTGAAAATATGTCATATAAATGTAATAATTGCGGTGCACATTGGGCTGAGAATTCAGCGACAGCGCAAAATACTCCTATTAATTCAGCATCTTCAACTGAGAGTAAAAGAATTATCGTCTTACCTATTTTGGCTGGTATAATATCCATTTGTTATGCTCTTTTAATTATTATTACCATTCTATCGGTTGATGGCGGAATCACCGGCAATATATGGCAATTTCTATATGCTTTAAGTTGTTTTTCGGGTGGTATATTAGCATTTATAAGCATTGGAGTGCATTCAGCAGCAAAAGTTACCAGAATATTGTTTATTTTAGCACTTTTGTTTTCTGCCTTGTTAGCAGTAAATGGAGCATCAGTAACCATATGTATTATTACCATTGCTTTTATCGGTATAGTCGAACTAGATATTGCAAAAAGTAAATAAAAACCGCCCCTGCGCCAACAGGAACGGCTTTATTAGATGCTATACAGGCTGCAGAACAGCCGATATAACTATCCCGCAGATAGATTATATCACAAACTCTCTGCACCTGTATAGGGTGTATTTTTTATACCCTAAATTAATACAATGCAATATGGAGGAATGTGATATGAAAATAGGGATCTATCCAAGAAAATCAGTGTACCGGGATAACAGCGACTCAGTTGCTGTGCAGATAAAAATGTGTAAAGATTATGCTGGGATCATCTTCCGCGGTGAAGAATTAGAGTTTTTCATATATGATCAGGATGAGGGCTTTTCTGGAAAGAATACGAATCGCCCATCTTTCCAGCAGTTGATGCAGGACGTGAAGGCGAATAAGTTGGATGTCGTAATGGTATATAAACTTGACCGAATCAGCCGTAATGTAAAAGAGTTCTCCGCTATGTACGATACCATGCAGGATCATGACGTTTCTTTCGTCTCTGTGAAAGAGTCTTTTGACACTTCCACACCGATCGGCCGCACAGTAATGTATATTCTGGCTGCCTTCGCTCAGCTTGAGCGTGAGAACACGTCAGAGCGCGTAGGCGATAATATGAAGCAGTTAGGAGCCTCTGGAAAATGGACTGGCGGGCACCTTCCTTCCGGTATGACCTCGATCCGGAAGAAAGTAGACGGGAAAGAGCACTCTTACCTGATCGTCAACCAGGAAACCATAGGCCGCGTAAAGTTGCTATACCAACTGATCCTGGAAGGGTATCCTATCACCCGGGTAGAGAGATACTGCCGAGATCATAATATTACCAGTGAGACAGGAAAGTTTTTAAATACCTCTCAGATATATGGAATTTTGACGAATCCTGTATACTGCCAGGCTGATTTGCAGGCATTTTATTACTTACATGGCAAGGGCTGCACTCTCCCGGATAAAAGACTTTTTGACGGGACAAAGGGGCTTATCGGATATGGACGAACACAGGGAACGGAAAACAAGAAGAAATTAGGTATGGATAGATGGATCATAGCCCTGGGCATCCATGATTATGTTATTCCTGCAAATGATTGGATAGCTGTACAAGAACGCCTCGGACAAAATAAGCAAGTCCGTACACTAAAACATGAGGTCGGGATCCTGAGGGGAATCTTAAAATGTAGATGTGGAAGGACTATGCAGAACCGTGTGTATATAAAAAATCAGAGAATGTTTGCTTACTATTTTTGTCCTGCCAGGGACAGAGAAGGAATAAATTATTGTGACGCTGATTTTGTGAAAATTGATACCATCGACAATATTTTTATAGATAAGCTGAAAGCAATTCGAATTGATGAGGAATTTGTGCATCCGCAGCATAATCAGCACAGTGTTACCGATATCAATGCCCTTAAAAAGGATATCCGCTCTACCGAATCAGCACTTGAGAACCTGACCCGCCAGCTCCAAGAAAATGTGACCTCAACGGCTGCAAAGTATATTGTCCAGCAAATAGAGAATCTTGATAAAAAACTTAATACTCTCAAAAACCAGTTACAACTTGAGGAATTGCGGGACAATAAAGAGCGATCAGAAACAGAAGAACGAGAAGAAATATACAAAAATATCTGTTACTTACTTGACAATTTCGACGACATGGCATATAAAGAAAAAAACGAGCTTATTCGTCGCACTGTAAAGAGATGCGTGTTAAATGACAAGAACCTAGAAATCTCTTTCTAGGTTCTGTATATCTTTCTTCTTGGTGTACCCACCTGCCCCATCATATCGTGCCCCAGATGGTTTCTCCGGTAACCATAGCTTCTGGACACCCCGAAGTCATCGTAATCCGAATAGGGAAATGTCTTTGCAATCGGACAGTATGCTTTCAGCCCGTAATACTTTTTCCAGACCTTTTTATCTGCCCCTTCCCCATCCGGCCGTTCAATCTCATATTCGCCTACCATTCCATCCAGGACAGCGCCGTATGCTTCCCGGTAATACCCGTAATACTGCATGTCTGCAGTCAGTTCTTCCATGGTCACCTCGCCCGACAACAGCTTTTCGGCAGCTTCTGTCATATCACGCTCCGAATAACGTGTAAAATCCCCGCCGTATTTCGCGCCGAGATACGCCAAAAGCTCCACCCAGTTCAGATGGACGTCCTCCTCATAGGTTTCCACATCATATGTATAGGCCCTGTTCAATGCTTCATAAGTCACATTGAATTCCACCCACTTAATAAAGTCTTTTTTCTCCTCTCTCTGTACCTCATTCTCCCAATAACCGGTTTCTGTTCCGCTTTGTGCATTGACAGAAACACTGTCCGAAATACCTCCTCTGCTTATCTTCCGCCCATTCTCTCCGTCTGCATCCCCGGCCTGCCAGATAGAAAGAACCAGAAACAGCAGCAGAACTTCTACAGTAATCCCAAACGGGGAAATCAATCGTTTACGCATAAATTTGGACGCCTTCCAGGATAAACTCTTAATAGTTTATGCGCCATGAACGCTACAAATACTTCTGAATATACTGAATACAAACAACAATTATGATGTCAGGAGCAGATTATGCATCTAATCTCATCACTTCTATTCGCAATTTCTGCAAATATAGACAGCTTCATTGTCGGTATGTCCTATGGAATCAAAAAATCCAATATCGACCTCTTAAAGAGCACTGTCATCAGCCTCGTGACACTGACAGGCACCGTGATTGCCATACTGATGGGCACACAAATCTCACAGTTTCTGCCGGCCTCTTCCACACAGGCCATAGGATGTGCTCTTCTGATCGGCCTCGGCCTTTACTATATCATAAAATCTTTTTTCAGCTACATCCGGGAAAAAATCAAAAAGGCTGAAGTAAAGTCGAACGAATGCGGTTCCGGAACCCAAAACAATGTACCTGCAAAGGCCTCCCTGCTTACCATGAAAGAGGGGCTCTTCCTTGGCCTTGCCTTATCCATCAATAACTTCGGCATGGGCATCGGAGCCAGCATAACGGGACTGAAACTGCTTCCCACCGCAGTCATGTCCCTGGTCGTGTCCGTCATCTTTCTGTATGCAGGCAACCTGATCGGAAAAACAAAAGTCCCACACATATCCGACCAGTCCGCCGACTTTATCTCCGGCCTGATTCTGGCCGCTCTGGGAATATACGAACTCCTGGCCTGAATCACTGATGCATGCCAAAAGCCCGGAGTAATAGAAAAAAGGAAACCCACAGCACACAGTATCCTACATGCTTTGGGTTTCCTTTTACACTCTGTCATTGACTGTCTCAGACCCCGGCTCACGCAGAATCCCACATTCCACAGGCCCTCTCTAAAACGCCCCCGTACCAACACTCTCCCTCCCCTGCTTCATCCTTCTGTCCACCTGAGCGTAGAAGTCTTCATTCTCCCGATACTCTATCATATAGAAGCTCGTCAATATATACATACTGATTTCTTTTCTCCTCGTCTCGTTCTCCGGCTTCTGAAGCATATACTGCGTATCCTTCAGAAAATAATGCCAGTCCGCAATGAATTTCTGGTTTTTCTCAAGTTCCGGAGTATCAATCCATTTTTTAACCTTTATTTTTGCGCGGTTTTCCTTCAGACACTCATGGATCTGCAAAAAATACCGGAAGCTTCTGTCTTCATAATATCTTCCCAACGGAAAAATCCTGCATATCCCCGGTCTTGCATCGTGGATACTGCACCTTCCCCGGCTGTTCAGAAAAACACAGCTTTCTCCCTCTCCGTCCATCTTTAAGTTCGGCAAAATCAGTCCGTCTGCTACATTCAGCTCTATTTTATCTCTCAGCAGCTCCTCAAACTTCACACCCAGAGCAGTCGTCATGCGGTATATATCCAGAGGATCCAGGACGATGGTCTTCCCCATCCCCCGGCAGCACGATGCAGGGCATCCCTCACAGCCCCCGCAGTCGGCACGCACCATATCATTCGGCCCGTAAAGCCTCCCGTCCGAGATTTCTTCAAGTCTGACATATCTTTCCATATCCGCATCTCCTTATCCTATACAAATATCCTGCTCATCAAACAGAGCTGCCACTGCACTCTCATACGCTGCCAGCTTTTCTGACTTTTTAATCTTCTTCGCGTACTTCTCGCAATTGGAAAATACAGAGGCCATATAAAACCAAAGTTCTTTCATCTTAAATAAAATTGTCTTCTCCCCATACAGAATTTCTTGATAATCCCGGTATATCTGGTCATGGAAAGCAAGCAGCGTCTCCTTATCCATCGGGCCGCTTCCGCGAATGGAATTTACCAGCCCCGGATTGGAAAGAATGCCGCGTCCCAGCATAACACATCCTGTTTCCGGAAATGCTTCTGTAAACCTCTTAAAATCCTGCACGGTAAAAATATCTCCATTATAACACACAGGGCACTCACATCTGTCCAGCGTCTCGCCGAAAACCTGCCAGTTGGGTGTGTTCTTATACATATCCGACTGCAGCCTTGGATGGATGATCAGTTCCTTCACCGGATAGTGATTATAAATATCCAGAATTTCCTTAAAATCACCGGAACTGTCCTTACCAATTCTTGTCTTGATCGATATTTCCATATCCGTGTATGCAAATATCTCTCCTAAAAACTGATCCAGTCTGTCCGGAAATGCCAGGAAACCGGAGCCCCGTCCCTTTGATACAACCGTCTTCGAAGGACACCCCAGGTTCAGATTCACCTCTTTGTAACCGTACTTTTTCAGCTTCCCGGCTGTTCTGATAAAATCTTCCGCCGAGTTCGTCAGGATCTGGGGAACCGCTTCCATTCCCTCATTGTGTTCCGGAAGGATATCATTCTTCTCCTTGGAACTTAGATGCCCGAATTGATTGGGACTGATAAAAGGGATAAAATATTTATCCATCTCTCCGAAATATTTATGATAGGCATTACGGTACACATACCCGGTAATCCCTTCCAAAGGCGCCAAATAAAATTTCATGTTCCTAATTTTCCTTTTCTCTTTTTAGTATAGCATCCTGTTTTCTCGTGGTAAATAAGACTTTCAGCTCTATTTTTCCCTCCGAAATAATCAGTCCCAGAAGTGTAAGCACGGCACCGGCTGCCGCCAGCTTGGTCAGCTGCTCATGCAGGATCAGCACAGATGTGACAATCGTTACCACCGGTACCACATAGATATATACACTCGTCCGCACGGCTCCCAGTACCTGGACGGCAAAATTCCATGTCACAAAGCAGACTGCCGATGCCCCCGCTCCCAGAAACAGAATATTCAGCAGGTTAACAGGCTCCAGAAACCTTGCGATTCCCAGGTGAAAGTCAAATGCAAAGGCGGCCGGGATCATAAAGAGAATCCCATACCCGAAGATGTGCCTGGTTGTCTGAATCATCGGATACCCATAGCTGCTGATCTTCTTCGTCAGCACGGAGTAGCAGGCCCACACAAAGGCAGCCGCCAGGGCCAGAAGATCCCCTGCCGGATTCAGCGCAAAATCCTGACCGCCGAAGCTGATCATACAGATTCCGCCAATCGCAACTCCAAATCCCAAAAAGAACGACAGCCGCAGCCTGCCTTCCTCCTTCATAAAAATATGGGTCAAAAAGGCCGTAAAAAAGGGAGCCGCCGAGATGATGACTCCTACATTCGATGCAAGTGTATAAGTCAATGCTATATTTTCCAGCAGAAAGTACAGGCAGATGCCACATAAACCTGCTCCGGCAAACAGCCATTCCTGTTTCTTTTCTTTCAGCCTGACCCAGCCTGGTTTAGCAGCCAGCAGAAGGAGATAGCCGATTACAAACCGTATCACCAGGATTTCCACAGGCTGAAAGTCCCTGAGCAGAACCTTTGTAGAAATAAACGTTGTCCCCCACACAACGATTGTAAATAACGCCGCTAAATGTCCGGCTCCATTTTTCTTTTGCATCATACATCCCCTCCTTCCTGCATTCCGCACCCTTGCCGCCATTGCATTTTCTTTTCCATAATGTCCTACCTCACTGTCTGTTTTTTGGATATCCTACTGTTAGTTATACTATACTTTCCGAACTTTTGCTTGTATTATATCTTCAATCCAGGAATTTCCAGAGACAGTGACAGCCATTTTTTATCTTCTGCTTCTGTCAGGCAGGCAGACAGCCTTCCGCCCATCGCCTCCGCCAGGTGCTTTGCTATGGGAAGGCCCAGCCCCGTACTCCCCTGCTTTCTCGCGCTGTCCCCTGTATAAAATCTTTCAAACAGGGAATCTGCGTCCTGTTGATTCTCCATATCCGTATCATTTATCATCCGCACATATACCTTGCCTGACTCTATAGTCAGACTTACAGAAAAAACGCTTAAAGCGTAACGTCCCGCATTTTGCAGCAGATTCTGAAAGATCCGCTCCAGCGCTTCCTCATTTCCCCTTACAAAAACCGGAGTATCTGGAATGTCCACACTGACATTCAGATTCTTTAACTTCAGTTCCTGATAGGAATCCAGGACCGTCTCCCGCAATATCCTGCCCAGATCCGTTTTCTTCAATTTCAGCTGGTAGTCCTCCGCCGCCAGCCTGGACAAATCGTAAAACTGAGCGGTCAGCTTTTTCAGTGCCAGGGCTTTCTTCTTAACCACTTCCAGGGACTCTCTGTCCTCAACGTCCAGAGAGTCCCTGTCAATCAGCTCCAGAAACCCGATGATAGCCGTCAGCGGCGTACGAAGGTCATGGCTGATATTTTCAATTTGATTCAATAATTCCCGCTCTTTTTTTCCATAGCGGATTTTTACTTTCCGGATTTCTGTCAGGTTCCGGTTAATTTCCGTCAGCAGCTGCTCCAGTTCTCTCTGGGGCACTGCCAGCTTTACCACCCTGTTCTCTTCCAGATCTGCGGTAATCTCACGCAGTTCCCCGGCAGCCTGCCGGACCGCGCGTTTCAGAAGCAAAAAGCGCATGCAGAAATACACCGCTGCAAGACACGCCCCTGCTAAAAAGATATAGACCATTACTGCATGCACCTCCCCGATCTAACTAATCTCCCTTTTGCGAAATGCCAAGATTCCTGCCGCATAGAATACCAATATCCCGATGGCGCCTGCTATCAGGCATTTGGCCGCTCCTTCCGGCGTATCCCACAGGCAGCGATAACCGGACATGTTAACGGAAACCTCATATTTCAGGTAATTCCAGGGCATCCATTCCGAAATTCTTTCAATGGATTCTATTTTCAGCCCCAGGAAAAAACAGACCACAGGCAGCCACCACATGATTCCCAGCCACCAGAGAACAACCGCTGTTTCTTTCTTAAAACAGCAGCACAGAGCCGATGCCAGAATAACCGAAGCAAATGCAGCCGGCAGATTCACGGCGGTGCCTGTCAGCAGTTGTCTGACCGGCATACTGCCTTCTGTATTCAAAAGCAGATATGCACTGCCGATATAAACGGCGAGTACCACAAGCATACTCAAAAAAGCTGCCGCTGCACACGCAATACATTTTCCGGTAAAAAATGCATTGCGGGAAATACCGTAAGAAATTGCATTTTTCAGGGTACCATTCTTATATTCGTCCGAGAACAAAAAGAGAACGATGATCAGCCCGGCCATAAGCAGCATCGGCATACTCCCCGTCATCATGTTCAGAGAAAATGTCACCGTTGCATATGGAAAATCCGGAGTCAGCCTGTCAAAGGCAAACAGAACCAGATTCATCAGCACAGTCAGGCCGGCCAGCGCGGCCGTTGCCGAGTAGATCTCTCTTCCGTGCCGAATCCTGTAAAATTCACTCTTCAAATAATTTAACATGACAGTCTCCCCCTCTCCTTTAATTCCATATAATATTCTTCCAGCGACTTCTGCTTCTGCTCCAGCCTCATAATACTGACCCCATGTCCGGATGCCAGACCGCTGTATGCTTCCACCGGAAGCTGCGGGTTCTGTATCCGTATCTGTAAGTCCGGCATTACTTTGTACTGCACGCCGTCCATCTCTTTCTCCAATAGTGCTGCGTAGCGTTCCGGATCACTTACTTTGATCTCCAGATAACCGGCGCAGTGTTCGTGCAGCTGCTCCGCCGTCAGTTCCCGCAGCAGCCAGCCCTGGCTTAGAAAGCCGTAAACGGTTGCAATTTGTTCCAGCTCCGAGAGTATATGACTGGATATGATGATTGTAATATTCTTTTCCTGATTCAGCCTTAACAGAAGATTTCTCATCTCTATGATACCGCTGGGATCCAGTCCGTTGATCGGCTCATCCAGGATCAATAGCTCCGGCTCTCCGAGCAGCGCGATGGCAAGCCCCAGTCTCTGTTTCATCCCCATGGACAGCGCGGCGCACTTTTTCTTTCTCTTGTCCCAGAGCCCCACTGCCTTCAGGGCATCCTCAGTCCGGTTCTTTCCCGGTATCCCCTTCTGAATCCGGTAATACTCCAGATTCTTTTCTACCGTAAGCTTTGGATAAAATCCCGGCGATTCTACGATCGCTCCGGTACGTTTCCTGTTCTGTTCCAGTTCCTTTTCGGAATAAGCCCCGAACAGTTTTAGTTCGCCGCCTGATGGATAGATCTGTCCGGTCAGCAGTTTTAAAAATGTAGTCTTGCCCGCCCCGTTGTCGCCGATCAGACCGTAAATATCTCCGCGTTTGGCTGTAATATCAACGTCTCTGAGAGCCGTAACATCTTTGTATTTTTTCGTAACGCTTCTGGCTTCTATGACATGCTCTTTCATTCTTCTTAGTTCCTTTCTTATGTGATTGCCTCTTGACGTAAGTTATTGTAGCCCGGTGGTCTTTAATAAGTCCTCAAGAAAGTTTAAAGAAATCGTAAAGTTTATGCCATTTTAAAACCAATTCCCCAGACCGTCCGAATGTACTCATCCTCCGGATCGGCTGCTGCAATCTTTCTGCGCAGATTGCTGATATGGACGTTTACCGTGTTGTCCTCCCCATAATAACCGCCCTTCCATACCTGCTCATAAAGGTGCTCCCTCGAGTACACTTTTTCAGGGTCCTTAATCAAAAGATACAGAATATCATACTCATGCATGGTCAGGGGCAGCTCCTGTCCCCCGATCTCCGCTTTACGGGAGTCCGGATGGAGACGCAGCTTCTTATATCTGTATACCTCCGTATCCTTCTCCGGCTTCCCGGCTTCTATCTTATAACGCCTGAGGGCAGCGTATACTCTTGCCAGAACCTCCTCCGGTTCGAAGGGCTTGGTCAGATAATCGTCCGCGCCGCCTTTGAGGGCCGCTACTTTTGTCTCCAGGCCTGCCCGGGCAGAGAGCACCAGAATCGGCAGGTCCAGTTTCAGCTCCTCTCTTACGGATGTAATAAGCTCCTCTCCGCTCATCCCCGGCAGCATCAGATCGAGCAATATTAAATCAGGGGTCTCCAGTCCAAGCAGCAGTTTCGCTTCTGTTCCTGAAAATGCCTGGATCGTGTCATAACCGTCCTGCACCAGAATCCGTTGCAGTAAGCGGTTGATATCGGTGTCATCTTCCACAATTAAAATCTTGTGCCTGTCCATCTCTTCTCTCCTCCATACCGTCTTATTGTACACGAAAAAACTCTGGAAATAAAGAGGGGGATTTGGAATGGGAATCTGGGCTCATGGATGGGAGGGACGCCAGGCGGAGTGTAAGCCGCAGGCCTTCCTGCCTGTAAGGGCGGTTTAATATCCTGACCGCTTGGCGGAGAAGTTCTAATAGAGCCGGAGACATCCGGAAGGGCACATCCGGCATGCGCTGAAAAAATTGATATTTTTTCAGCACAGGCCGGATTGAAACTTGATTTTGGTGAATCAAGTTTCATCCCTTCCGGATGCCTCCGGCTCTATAAGAACTTCTAGTCGCCCGCTATAAGGCGTTTTAAACCGCCCTTACAGGCAGGAAGGCCTGCGGCTTACACTCCGCCTGGCTGGTTCATCCGATCGGCAGGGAGGATTCTATTCGGGGTGGGATCCCTGGGCGGGTGCGGCGGATGGGGATTGGCTGGGCTGAACATAATAAAGGCTGGGGTTGTTATTTACGCAAATGAGAACAGAGCGTGTTTATAAATTGGTTTTCGTAAGATATCGTCCCAATTATGGGATAAGTTATTTTTTGCCCTGGTAGGTTCGGTATTTTTGGTAGGCCAGGATCAGGCAGAAGACGGCGACGGCCAGGGCGGTTAGGAGATGCCGGTGGATCTGGGCGGCGGTGAATCCAAAGCTCCAGTTCATGGGGAGGTACATGGGCATGGATGCCATGAAGTGGTTTACTGCACGGGTAAGGCTGTATCCCAGTATCCACATGGGGGCAAAGACTTTGAGCCAGACCACGGGGATCAGGTAGAGGGATAGTGAAACGACTACGGTCAGGAAGGAATTTCTGCACAGGGCGGAGGCTGCCAGGACACATCCGGTCAGCAGGAGCCCTCCTGCCAGGCCCAGGGCCGATATGGACAGAAGGAATCCCCCGATGCTGCCGGGGCCGTAACCGAAAAATGGGGCTCCCCCCAGGACGGCGGAGGCATCCAAGCCCTGTGTGCCGTATACGAGCAGATAAATGAAGCAGATATATGCCGTTACTATGAGATATACGATGACGGTAAAGGAAAGCGCTGCTGCGATCTTCAGATAGATGCAGCTCTTTTTTCCCCGCTGTGTGGACAGAAGGATGTCCGCTGTCCGCAGTGTGTATTCCTCTGCAAATACTGGTGAAAGCCCGATGATTAGGATTACGTATAGTAACAGGATGCCCATCATACCGTAAATCTCCTGGAAATCCTGCCAGCCATAGAAGTAGTCAAATTGAAGATTATCCTTTAGGAGCGGCGCTGCGTTTTGTTCCCACTTTTCGCCCTCATAAAACCGGATTTGGGACGGATCATTTCCGCTGGTCTGGTTATAATTTGTCATCTGCTCTGTTACAAATTTGCTGCAGAAATTTCCTGCATAGCTTTCTGTTTTATCATCATAATAATAGAATCCGTATTTATCATAGATTTCCTGCACCTTCTCCCGTGTCAGCATTCCTGCATACTCTGCGGTCAGCTTCCGGTCCTTTTCTATGGCCTCTTTTCCGTGATAACTTTGTCCGTCAATCGTTACAGAATAGTCTTTCTGTTCAGCGTAAAGACGGAAGGTTATAAAGGCGAGGAGCAAAAGCACACCGCACCAGATTACTTTCCGGGATGCAATTTTATAGATCTCTTTTTTCCAGATTTCCCACATGATCCGACGCCTCCTCAAAATAATACATATACACATCCTCCAGCCCGGGATGTACCGGCACTGCTCCCTCGCAGGGACAAGTTTCTGAGACAAGCCGGAGATAGATCCTGTCCCCTTCATTTCTTAGGTTGCTGACCGAAAAAGCCGCATTCATCCGCAGTGCCTCTGCTTCATCCGCCCGATATTCCCATACCCGGCCTTTCACGCTCTCCGTCACTGCCCCCGGTGATCCCTGTTCTACAATACATCCTGCCTTCATAAGAAGAATTTCATCCGCTATGAACTCTACGTCCGAAACAATGTGGGTGGACAAAATTACAATCCGGCTTTTGGACAACGCGCTGATGATGTTGCGGAACCGGATTCTTTCTTTGGGGTCCAGGCCGGATGTAGGCTCATCTAAAATCAGAATTTCCGGCTCATTTAAAAGAGCCTGGGCGATTCCCAGCCTTCGGATCATTCCTCCTGAAAACGTTCGAATTTTCTGCTTTTGCTCATTTTTCAGCCCGACCAGTTCCAATACTTCCTGTACCTTCCCTCCGGCGATCTCTTTTGGAACCGCTTTACACGCTGCCAGATATTCCAGATACCGCTTTGCTGTAAAATCCGGATAATAGCCAAAATCCTGGGGCAGGTACCCCAGCATGCAGCGGTACTCACCGTCCAGAACCCGGATCGGTACACCATTGCAGAGTATATCACCCGAAGTGGGCCTGAGGACGCCACAGAGCATCCGAAGCAGCGTGGTCTTACCTGCACCATTTGCCCCCAGGAATCCGTATACTCCCGACTTTAGCCGGAGTGATACTTTATCCACTGCAATTTTATTTTTAAACTGTTTTGTCACTCTGTCTAATATTAATTCAGGCATAACCCTTCCCCTCTTTCTATCTTTTCCAACATATAGCGTATTTCCGCCGCCAGCAGCAGACAGCCCGCAGCCGCCAGTACTCCCCATACCGGTAAATATACCGCCTTATAGGCATCCTCCATGAACACCGGGATAAGCGCAAGCAGCCCGCCGATCAATCCCGCCGAAACCTGCCAAAAACCCGGCCATATGCTCCGGAGTGCGGTCAGCATATACAGATACAGTAAATCTGACCACAGAAAAGGAACCAGCATATACAAAAGACAGGCTCCGGCTCCGGCTTCATTCTGTCCGCCTGCGATACCCACAATCATTCCTAATACAAGCAGATCTGCCGCCCCTCCAAACAGCATCTGGATACAGACCATCTGTTTCAGGTTCAGATACAGCGTCTGTTCCAGTTCAGCCATATTCCGTGAGAAAAGCCGGCCCAGACCGCTCAATCCAATATTGCCCGCAAATACCAGAAATACAGCGCAGACAGAGATGGCTCCCTCTCCGTCTGCTTCTGCTCTGCTGAGATATAGAACCAGCGCCATGGCGGCCACAAGTATCCCGCCCTGCACAGCCCAGTACTTCCACGACTGAAACTTAAGCTGGCTCCGGATATTTGCCGCCAGAGACGGATACTTGCGGATTTGCTTTTTTTCCGCAGCCCGGCCAATCCTCCCCAGACTTTCCCTCTTTCTTTTTTCATCCAGCGGAAATCTCCAGGATTCCCTTTCCGGTTGTCTATCCATAAAAATCCTCCTTGTCCAAAAGCTGCTGCAGCTTGCCGAGTCCCTGATTAACCCTGGACTTAACCGCTGCACAGGATGCCCCGGTCATGCGGGCAATCTCACGGTTTTTATAGCCATAAAAGTGATGCAGAAGAACTGCCTCCCGCTGTATATCCGGAATCTTCAGAAGCGCTTCCGCCAGCAGCCGGCTCTGCTCCAGCTCCTCCATGGCCTGTACGGTGGTATCCGTTTCCCGCCCCTCTGATGCCGTTATATCCCCGGCTGCTGCCCTGCCGGATCCCGCCGCATTCCCATTGATATTTTCCACCGTTTCCGTAACCAGGCGCGTCCGCCCCGTCTCGTGAAAATATCTCCTGCACAGATTCATGGCAATCGTCAGCAGATAGCCTTTCAGATTCCTGTACCTGTACTGCTCTGCGTACCGTATAAAGCGGAGAAACGTCTCCTGTGCCAGATCATAGGCGTCTTCCCGGCTGCCGGTCTGATAACAGCAGAAATAGTAAATATCATCATAATATTTTTCGGCAATTTCATTCAGATATTCCTTCTGCCCGTTCTGAATCCGCCTGATCAGTTCCCTGTCCTCCAAAAAACGCTTCCCCCTTTCTCTTTTTGTAAAACGTCTTACTCTCTATATAATCCTGTATATAACCAAAAGGATTTAAAATAAGCAAAAAAATCCCCGATATGTACTTTTCTGCCATACCGGGAATGAATGCTCATCTCTTTTTTAAATTATAAGCCACCTAAAAAAGCCGTTTTCGCAGCTTACTCCATATGTGCCTCTGCACATAATCATATGCCCTGTCATAAATCCAAAGCCCTGCCTGCCCCGCAGCAATCAGCCCTGCCATCCATGCCGGGGAAAGATTCCTGCCGAACAAAAGCTGCTGGAACACGATCAGCGCAGGAATATATAAAATATTAAAAATAATATACTTAATCGCCCAGAACAACGCCTTTCTGTTTACCCTGGCCTCAGTCCGGCCCAGCATCACAAACGCTTGTTCCGCCGCAAGTATATAAAAGCCCATGGCCGCAAAAGATACGACATAAATCTTATTCGGCGCCACGATAAATCCGAGCAGCACAGCCGCGATATAGAAGGCCGCACCTGTCCGCATTCCCGTCTCACGGATAATAATACCCACGAAATAGGACGCCGCCGCCAGAAGAAATAAGGTATTAGATTCTATCACGCTGCCCAGCACCATACAGACAATTGTCAAAGCCAGCAGCAGTCCTCCAAAAGCCATTTTCTTAGCCTTTACATGCATGAACAAAGATCTCCTCCCATACATTCACATAAGCTGTCCGCACACCACAGGTCACAGCACAGGTTTCCCGTACCGCAAGATTGGTTGTTGCCGCCGTATCCGCCGCCATATGGATTATTCTGATACCGCTGGCTGTTCCACTCGAGCTGGTTTAACAGCTGGCGGTACTGCGGATTACCGGGATCCAGATTCACGGCCTGGCCCGCATGATCCTTTGCCAGCACGTTGTTGCCCATGCCCATGTTAGCCGCCGCACTCAGATAATACCATTGTGCATCCCGCTGCGGCATACGGTTCAGAAGATTGACTGCTTCCTGATAGCGCCTTGAATTGATATAATTGACGGCAGCCTGCATCTCTGCATTCTGCGGCCCGCTACTCTGCTGGTAACCGCCTGCAGAACCGCCATAACCGTAGCCATAACCGCCGGAACTGCTTCCTGAACCATAGCCTGCATAACCGCCGCCCTGCTCCCGCTCTTTCATGATTACATCATAGGCTTCCTGTACTTCCTTGAACTTCTCCTCCGCCAGGTCAGCCAGCGGATTATTCACGTTGGCATCCGGATGATATTTTCTGGTCAGATCCCTGTATGCTTTTTTTATGTCATCATCCGATGCATTCTGAGAAACTCCCAGCACATCATATGGATTCTTTGTCATTCTGATTATCCTCACTTTTCTTCTTTTGTTCCTGCATCTTACGATAACGGGTCCACACACCATCATATAATATATTCCGCAAAATGTCTACATCTAATAAACAGGGAAGCAGTTCAAACTGCGCACTGCATTCTGCGATCATCATACAGAGAAGTTCCTTGCACCGCTCCTCATAGTCCTCCCTCCGGCTCAGTTCCTTCAGAGGGTTGTAGCATCCGGCCTTCTTGTCCTTCTCCAGGTCTTCGTATGCGTCCATGATATAGATAAATTTTCCAAGGTAAAAAGCCATCTTGCGGAGCCTTCCCTCCCACAGGTCTTCCCGGAACACAAACATCTCTGCCATCAGCCTGCCGAAACACCCGGCTGTCTTGTCGATATCCTGCGTTGCTTCTTTTTCAAAGTCTGCAAGATTTTTCAGTTCTTCCTCTATCACACGGCTCTGCCTCGGATACTTCTCCACGACCTTCTGCGCCCTGCCCTTAAGGGCATGATACCCCGCGAAACCGCTGATCTTCTTCTCATCCTCCCAATCGTCCTTCTGATGATAATAGGCCAGGAGCACGTTCATATCCGCCGCATATTCCGTAATTTCATTCTGGAGCATATTCTGCTTTTTCACTGGATGAACCTTGCAGCGATGGCTGGAGAATCTGGTTTCGCTCTCATATAATGAGGTCAGCAAAATAACCGCGAACGTCATGTCATAGGTCAGGGTCAGCTGTCCCAGGCCCCCAAAGCGCTCCTTCAGCGTCCGGCACAGTCCACAGTAATATGCTCTGTATTTCCTTAAATCCTTTACTTTGAGCTCAGGCTCACATATCGTTACATAACCAAACATAGTCCGCACAAGTAATGTATCCCTGATACATTTTCTCCTTTTTGCTGCATATGTATGCTATTATAACATCAAAATTTCTCATTGCAAAGATATTTTTCTGAGATTAGGGACGTAGTTTTTTTCGGGGTGGGGGACGCTCCATGAAGGGAGAGCCGAAGGCCCCCGGAAGAACATACCTGTTATGAAAAATCGCGGACACGGACCTAAGTAATTCTAGGCGGGAACCGGCCATGGAAATGGAGCACTGCTGACACATCACGTGAAATCTGATGATTTCACGCGCTGGGTCAGCAGCTTCATTGATTCGGAATCAATGAAGCTCTCCATTTTCATGACCGGTTCCCGCCAAGAATTACTAAGATCCGCTTAAGCGATTTTTCATAACAGGTATGTTCTTCCGGGGGCCTTCGGCTCTCCCTTCATGGAGCTGGCGCATCCGGCCGGCAGGAAAAGACTCGTTCCTCAGATGGAGCCTTAGACGGGGGCAGCTTATGGTATTGGATCAGGGGGAAATTTTTTGTCCCCGGAAAGTTTTATTAGGGCACACTTCCCGGCATTTTGGTTATTAGAGGCCCCATCCGCGCCGAGGCTAAAGCTCGCCGCTAATTCTCGTAGCTAATTAGCAATTCTTAGAAGCGGACATGGATACTTAGCACGCCGTCGTTGTAGCGTGCGCTGATTTTCCCATGCATCTGTTCCGTCAATATTTTTGCAATGGAAAGGCCCAGCCCCGTTGACTTATCTGCTGCCTCGACCGTGTAGAAGCGGTCGAACAGTCTTCCGACCTGGATCTCGTTGAGCCGGGATGCATGATTGGAAAAGATTATCTCACCATCTTCCCGCAGCATGATATGGAGGTCGCCATCGCTGTATTTTACCGCATTGTTTATAATATTGCTGAAAATCCGGGATACTGATTTTTTGTCCAGCCTGCGCCTGATTTTTTCTTCCGGTATGGAGATCTGCGGTTCAATACGGCTGTTTTTCAGGGCGGCATAATATGCAGATATACTTTCTTCCAGAACGTGATTTAATATGATATCTTCCTCATTGGCGTCCCTGTGTACTGATGTGATCACAGAGTAGCGGAAAAGTTCCTCCGTGAGCTGTTTTAATGTTTCGGAACGCTCTTTTATGACCGCCAGGTATCTGCCGGCTGTCTCTGATATTTCTTCCTGTTCCAGCAGATCCAGGTAGCCGCAGATTGCGGTCAGAGGGGTGCGAAGATCGTGAGAGATATTCGTAACCGCCTCTTTCAGTTCATAATCTCCCTGCTGAAAACGGCGGCGCTGTGCACGAAGTTCCCTGAGCTGCACGTTGATCTCTTCGGCAAGCCTGCACATATAGCGGTCACGGGTAGAAAGGAGGATCAGGGTATTCGTGTCATTCTCCAGCTTCTCGACAAATTGAGAGTGTATTTCATCGGCCGCCCGGTGAAGCAGAACGATTTTGACAAGCAATATGACGACTGTGATTCCAAGAACTGCACATAAAATACCGAGCCAGAGCATGACACGTCCTCCTTTCCTTTGAGCATTCCCGGACATTCTTTTGCGGCTGAATTGCCGGGAGTACTCACTTGATATCCTTTTTCCGGAAGAAAAACAGGCCGGCCCCTGTTGCCACAATGGTGATTGCCGCAGAATACCCGGCCAGCCTCCATGGGCTTACCGCCTCCATCGACGTTATCTGGAGGGATTGGCATGTAGGTATAACATCATAGAGAAATGTATACACTTCCCGCTTTGTGCCGCTGAGGTAATTGGGATTAGGTTCCTCTTCGACCTCCACGATTTTCCCGCTTTCATCCTTATACACGTAACCCTCATATACTTTTGGCTCATAGAGCTTTGTCCGGATATAAATGGCCCCAAAGAGCAGAATAAATACACCCAGCATATTGATCACCGCCACAAGTGCTTTGTTCTGGTTCAGCATTGAAACCATTGTAAAAACGGCAGTAAAGGCCAGCGACATGATAACGCTGCACAAAATCAATCCCAGAATCACCTGAATATCCGTCTGGAAAAATCCCAGCAGACAAGTTCCAATCATTCCTGCCGGCAGAAAATAGGCCGCACACATCAGCAGCCCTGCCGCTGAACATACCAGAAAGTGCGAGAGATAAACCTGAATTCTGCCATGACCGATTACAATCTTATTCCGTATCGTTCCGTCACTATATTCCGTGCCCACAAACAGGCTGCAGAATGCTGACAACAGAATTCCAATGTAGACAGCATATACAAAAAATGAACTCTCCAGGGGAATTTTGTATCCTCCCTGATTCATATTGATATAGTTCATGACAGGACTTAGAATTCCCACTGCCAACATAAATATCATACCGATCCAGAATACCTTGTCTTTTTTGAGTCTCGCAAAGTCTGCAGACAAAAGTTTACTCATAGCTGCCACCTCCTACAAGACTGACGTAATAGCTTTCCAGGCTTTCATCCCGGATATTCATGGACAGCACTTCACAGTTCATTTCTGCAAGCTCCAGTACCAAAGCGGTTACATTTACACTGGCAAAGATGTCCGCCTGGCTGTCAGACAGGATCTCATACTCCAGTTCCATCCGGTCCAGCACCTTTGACAACGCCCCAGTGTCTGTCACTTCCACACGCACACACTTACGGCAGGCAGCCTCCAGTTCCGGTGCACTGATCTCCTTAATCATATGTCCCCTGTCAATAAAACCATAATGCGTGGCAAGACGGGACAGTTCATCCAGAATATGGCTGGAAATCAAAACGGTAATCTGCCGCTCCCTGTTCAGCTTTAGAATCAGCTCCCGCATCTCGATGATCCCCTGCGGGTCCAGACCATTAGCCGGTTCATCCAATACCAGAAAATCCGGATCCCCCGCCAGTGCAATTGCGATTCCCAGTCGCTGCCGCATCCCCAGGGAAAAGTTCTTTGCCTTTTTCTTTCCGGTATCTTCCAGTCCCACCAGCCTGAGAAGCTCCGGTATCGTATCAAAAGACGGCAGACCCAGGATACGGTACTGCTCCTTCAGATTTTCCTGTGCGGTCATATCCAGATAGATAGAGGGCGTTTCCACTACTGCCCCCATTCTGCGTCGGGATTGTGCAATCTTCGCACCTCCGCTGCCGGCCCCATAGAGCGTATACTGCCCCGATGTCGGTTCCTGCAGGCCGCATATGAGCCGGATCAGTGTCGTCTTGCCGGCGCCGTTTTTACCCACAAAACCATAGATTGCCCCTTTCGGGACATGTATGGAAAAATTATTCAACGCTTTAAAATGTCCGTATTGTTTGCTTAAGGCATCGGTTGTCAGAACATATTCCATTTATTTTGCCTCCTTTTGTTTGATACTGGCATTCTAACTGATAAAGGTTAAGACAGCAGTAAAGAAGGCAGTAAAGAAATCGTAAAGATTTTATTCTTCTTTCAGTTTAAAACCAATTCCCCAGACAGCTTCAATGTAATCCCTGCCCCCGGCTTCCCGCAGTTTCCTTCTCAGATTGCTGATATGAACCTTTAGAGAGCTTTCCACACAGTCGGGGGTATCCTCACTGATTCTGTCCAGTATCACAGACTTTGGTATCACCTGAGACGGATTTTTCATAAGAAGTTTTAAAATCGCAAACTCCGTTTTCGTCAGACGGACTCCGCACTCCTTCACGCTGACAGAGTGTGCGGACAGATCCATGGACAATTCCTCCCATTTAAGAACAGAAGAAGCCTCTGTACAGGATCTGTTCCGAAATTGGACCTCAATCCGTGCAAGCAGCTCCTGTATATCAAACGGTTTTGTAACATAATCCGCTGCTCCGCCCAGCAGCAGTTCCACCTTATCACTGACTTCCGCTTTTGCACTGATCACAATCACAGGAATCCCCTTTATCTCAGGAAGCACTTCCTCCCCGCTTAACCCCGGCAGCATCAGATCCAGCAGGATCAGGTCCGGTCTGTTCGCCTCCAGATAAAGAAGAGCCTCTGTCCCGGAATACGCACGGGAAACCCTGCACCCCTCCCTGGTCAGAACCTCCTCAAGCATATTCCCAATACTTACATCGTCATCTATAATCATAATATTTTTCATCAGAATCACCTCCCGCTTAGTTTCAACTACTATACTGAAGTCTATTATAGGGGACATGGGGGATAATAGCAACTGTGGGATTACTCGTATTGATGGGGGACGCTTAATGACAGGGATGCAGGGAAGGGGACGGGGCTATATATGCCGGTTCGAAATGCACCCGTGCTGCCAACTGCTTCTAGGACAACCGCTGCCGGCATATATAGCCCCGTCCCCTTCCCTGCATCCCTGTCATTAAGCTGACGCATCCGGACGGTAGTTAAGAGCTGATTATCCGGAGGGACTTCGACGGTTGCAGCGGATGTGAACTGGCTGCAAATCGACGTCCTTCTGTCCTGAAGGAATTGAAACATTCCCCGGTGGTATATTAGTCCAATTGAATCGAAGATGTTTAAAAACTTACTGACAATAAAAAGTTCCACCAATTCACTACCCATACGCTGCTCCCGTCTAAGGAACCTCCATGGAAACGAGTTTCACTTCCCGTTGGATGCACCAGCTCGAGGAAGGGAGAGCCGTGAGCCTCCAGAAGAATATACCTGTTCTCTCTATACGCTAAAGCGGATCTTAGAAATACCAGGCGTGGTACAGCCGTGAAAATGGAGAGATTTTTTGATCCCGAATCAAAAAATCAGCTGACCCAGCGCGAGAAATCATCAGATTTCTCTCGATGTGTCAGCTGTGCTCCATTTTCAGGGCTGTACCACGCCTGGTATTTCTTAGGTCCGTGTCCGCGTATAGAGAGAACAGGTATATTCTTCTGGAGGCTCACGGCTCTCCCTTCCTCGAGCGTCCCCCTCCGCCAACAAATTATCTCGTTACCGTCCCCCCGCATAAGGCAGTCTTCCAAACCGGATCTTCACATATTCTTTTATGATCTCCCCGGTCTTTTCAAATCCGACTTTACCGCTGTCGATACTCAAGTCATAATTCTTCGCATCATCCCATTCCAGGCCTGTATAGTATCTGTGAAAATTCCCCCGGTATTTATCAATTTCTTCCACATACCGCTCCAGCTCTTTTCCGGTAAGCGCAACGCGCTCTCCTGCTCTGTCCAGGCAGAACTGCTTGTTCGCATGTACAAAAACGCTGATTGCATTGGGATTATCACGGAGCACAAATCCGGCGCAGCGCCCGATAATCACACAGGATTCTTTTTCCGCCAGTTCCTTCATAATCTTGGCCTGATAGTAAAACAGGTTCTCGGTGGATACAAAGTTGTCCCGGCCCGGAGGAATTAACTGCCCGTCATAGATATGCTTGGATATCCCGAACAGCTTGCCCGACTGGATCTTTTCATCTGCCTCGTTAAATAATGCTTCGTTAATTCCGCTGTCGTCCGATGCCATGCGCAGGATGTTTCTTCCATAGCACGGAATGCCGAGTTCTCTGGCAAGATCTTCACCTATCGTCTTTCCGCCGCTTCCAAACTGCCTCTGAATTGTAATAATAATGTTGTCCACAAGTACACCCCCTCTTATTCACCCAGATAAGCTTTCTTAATTGACTCATCGTTCATCAGTGCTTTCGCTTCTCCTGTAAGCACTATATTCCCGGTTTCCAGAACGTATGCTCTGTCTGCAATACCCAATGCCTTTTTTGCATTTTGTTCCACGAGCAGTACGGTTGTTCCTCCGGCGCTTACCTCTTTGATGATATCAAATATCTCATTTACAAAGATGGGGGAAAGTCCCATGGACGGTTCATCCATCAGAATAATCTTCGGATGGCTCATCAGCGCCCTTCCCATGGCAAGCATCTGCTGCTCGCCGCCGCTTAAGGTTCCTGCCGCCTGGTTCCTGCGCTCCTTCAGCCTCGGGAAACGCTTATATACCATTTCGAGTGTCTGTTCTATCTCCGTTTTATCCGATCTTGTATAGGCGCCAAGCTTCAGGTTCTCATATACTGAAAGCTGCGCAAACACACGTCTTCCTTCCGGTACGTGCGCCATTCCCATGGATACAATCTTATGGGCAGGTGTCTTCGTAATATCGGTTCCCTCGAATTCTATTTTTCCGGCTTTCGGCGCAATCAATCCTGTAACCGTGTGGAGAATCGTCGTCTTCCCCGCACCGTTTGCCCCAATCAGCGCGATGACCTCTCCTTCTTTTACTTCGAAGGATATCCCTTTGATTGCCTGGATTACCCCGTAATATACTTCCAAATCTGTAATTTTCAACATTGACAACTATATCCCCTCCTATTCGCCTAAGTAAGCCGTAATTACTTCCGGATTACTGAGCACTTCTTTTGTATCTCCCTGGGCAAGTACCTGGCCGAAGTTCAGTACCGTCAGCTTCTCGCAGATTCCGCTGACCAGCTTCATATCATGCTCAATCAGAAGGATCGTCATCTTGAATTCTTTTTGCACAAACTTGATTGTATCCATCAGTTCATTCGTCTCGTTCGGGTTCATTCCAGCCGCAGGTTCGTCCAGCAGCAGGAGCTTCGGATTCGTTGCAAGAGCTCTTGCGATCTCCAGCTTCCGCTGTTTTCCATAGGGAAGATTGGATGCAAGATATTCCGACTCTTTATCAAGATCAAAGACCTTTAATAATTCCATCGCTCTTCTATCCATCTCTTTTTCCACCCTGTGATAGCGTGGAAGTCTCAGGATCCCCTCCACGGTACTGTAACGATATCCATTGTGAAGGCCTGCCTTTACATTATCCCGGACAGTCAATGCTGAAAACAGACGGATATTCTGAAAGGTTCGGGCCACACCGGCTCTGTTAATGTCGATGGTTTTTTTCCCTGTTATATCTTTGCCGTCGAGGAGGATCTTGCCTTCCGTGGGCTGGTAGACACCTGTCAGCAAATTAAAAATGGTTGTCTTTCCCGCTCCGTTCGGCCCAATTAATCCATAGAGCTGGCCGGGTTCGACAGTGACATCAAAAGAGTCTACCGCACGGAGACCTCCGAATGAGATTCCCAGATTCTTTACTTCTAATAGAGCCATCTTAGTTCCCTCCCTTCGCTGCATGGTCTTTTCTGCCAAATAACTTCTTCAGGGAATGGCGCGCCTTCCAGTCCTGAGCCTTCGGGCTCCAGTTAAAGAGCATCATAACAATCAATACGACCGCATAGATCAGCATACGGTAATCATTGAGCCCGCGGAGCACTTCCGGAAGAAGGGTAAGAATTACTGCCGCAATAATAGATCCGCGCATATTTCCGATTCCGCCGAGCACCACAAATACCAGAATCATGATGGACATATTGTATCCAAAATTTTTCGGAAGCGCTGTCAGCGTTGCAAGATTATGTGCATAGAGGACGCCCGCCACACCTGCAAGACTGGCAGAGATTGCGAATGCCATTAATTTATATTTTGTAATATTGATTCCGATAGATTCTGCAGCAATACGGTTATCGCGGATAGCCATAACTGCACGTCCATCTCTGGAATTCATCAGATTAAGAATGATAAACAAGGTAATCAAAACCAGTATTACACCGATTGTAAAAGTAGAATTCTTCGGTGTTCCTGAGATTCCCTGCGCACCTTTTATGATAACTTCGCCGCCCTCTTCAAGGTTGAGCGACATCTGGTCCTTCAACGATAAATGAAATCCGGATGAATCTTTTCCAACGTATAGAACATTCATCACATTTTTAATAATTTCTCCAAATGCCAGCGTCACAATCGCCAGATAATCTCCGCGCAGACGAAGAACCGGAATTCCGATTAGAATACCGAAAACCGCTGCCACCAGCGCACCGATCAGAATGGCCAGGAAAAAACGAAGTCCGTCCGGCATAGTTCCGAAGGTGCATTTTGAGAAAAAGGCTCCGGTAAACGCACCGATACACATGAAGCCTGCATGTCCAAGACTCAGTTCCCCCAGCACACCCACCGTTAGATTCAGGGAGAGCGCAAGAATGACGTAAGTGCACAGCGGCACTAAAAGCCCCTGCATCAGATTGGACAAGCTGCCGGATAATAGGAATATCTGCACAATAATATAGGCCAGAATCACCATGCCATATGTAATAAAATTATTTTTTGTAGTCTTTAGCATCTTCTTTTTCATCTGTCCCACCTACACTTTCTCATTGATCTTCTTGCCCAGAATACCGGTAGGCTTCACAAGCAGCACAATAATCAGGACGCCAAAAACAATTGCATCCGAAAGCTGTGAGGAAATATATGCCTTGGAAAGAATCTCGATCACCCCAAGAATCACACCGCCGAGAAGTGCGCCCGGGATAGAACCGATTCCTCCAAACACCGCTGCTACAAACGCCTTAATGCCCGGCATGGAGCCCGTATAAGGCGTCAGGGATGGGTATGCAGAACACAGGAGCACGCCTGCAATTGCTGCCAGACCGGAACCGATCGCAAATGTAAGGGAAATCGTCTTGTTGACATTTACCCCCATCAGCTGCGCTGCACCTTTATCCTCGGATACAGCCAGCATGGCCTGCCCTGGTTTTGTTTTCATAAACATCGTCAGGATAATCATGATTACAAGACAGGTTACAATCGTCACAATCGTCTCTCCTGAGATAATCAGCTTACCACCCGCCAGATTCAGCGCCGGAACCTTCACCACGGATGTAAAGGATTTCGGATTTGCACCAAATAAAAGGAGTGCAATGTTCTGTAAAAAGTAACTGACACCGATCGCGGTAATCAGTACGGCCAGCGGCGAAGCTCCCCTAAGCGGCTTGTATGCCAGTCTTTCAATCACGATACCAAGTACGGTACAGATTACAACAGACAGTAAAACTGCCAGCAGCGGATTCATCCCTGTTGCGCTCGTAGTTATGAACACAACAAAACTGCCAATCATAATGACATCACCATGAGCGAAGTTCAACATCTTGGCAATACCATAAACCATGGTATATCCCAGCGCTATGATCGCATAGACACTGCCAAGGCTTATGCCATTAATTAAATACGACAAAAAACTCATAAGGCACCTCTTTCTCATTCTTTTTTCTCACAAAAGTATAGCATATACGGGCGATTCCGACAATAATTTTATGCAATCCTGTTTTCTCTGTAAAAAAGAACGTTACTGTGCACGCCCGTAGGGGTGTGCACAGTAACAAAAGAACGAAGAACCACATGCCGGCAGTTCTCCGCTCTCTTTTGCATTTTTTCTGTTTTTACTTTCTTTCGCTCCGCTATTACATTGCTTTATATGCACCGTCTTTGATGACAACTGCTTTTGGAGACTTGTTCGGTTCTCCGTCAGCTGTCCATGTAATTCCTTCTTCTCCGCCGGTCAAACCTTCTATCTTGATGGCTGTCATGCCTTTTTTAGCTGCCTCGCAGATGTCGGAAACGCTCATGTCCGGAGTCACATTCTCCGCTTCAAATGCAGCCTTCAGCGCATACATTCCATCGTAAGCATCTGCTGCAAACTGATTCGGGATATCACCGTATTTTTCTTTGTATGCAGAAACAAATTTCTGTGTTGCCTCATCATCTGCGTCTGCTGCAAATGGTGTAAGAAGCATTACGCCTTCCGCGAGTGATGTATCAAAGTTCTCAACCGCAAGAATTCCATCCAGGCCATCGCAGCCGAAAAATTTCGTATCAAAACCAGCTTTTTTAGCCTGGTCAAGGATCAAAGATGCTTCGGTATAGTAGATTGGCAGGAATACCAGTTCCGCACCCGCATCCTTTGCTTTCTGAATCTGTGTTGAGAAGTCTTTGTTGTTGTCAGCGGTAAATGCTTCTGCTGCAACAATCTCAAAATCCTGGTTCTTTGCTTCTTCTGCAAACTTTTCATAGATACCGGATGAATATACATCAGAGCTGTCATAGATTACAGCTACCTTTGATGCCAGCTTATTCTCTCCGATATATTTAGCGGATGCCAGCCCCTGGTTGGGATCTGAAAAGCATACGCGGAATGCGTTGTCGTACTGTACGCATTCTACTGCTGAACCGGATGGTGTTAGTAAGAACATGTTGTCTGCATATGCCTCATTGGCTACGGCAACACAAGGCGTAGATGTTACAGTCCCAAGCAGCGCCTGCATCCCCCAGTCTTTCAGTGTGTTATAAGCATTAACAGCCTTTTCCGCATCGTGCTCATCATCCTGGAAATTCAGTTCAATCTGCTTGCCATTGATGCCGCCTGCCTCATTAATCTCAGCGACTGCCAGCTCTGCTGCATTTTTCACTGCCTGTCCATAAACAGCCACTCCGCCTGTGGTTGGTCCGATGCCTCCAATCTTGAAGGTATCGCCGTCAGAAGAACCTGAATCAGTGCTCTCTGCAGTGCTCTTTGAGGTACTGTCTTTGGCACTGTCATCGGCACTCTTTTCTTTGCCTCCGCATCCTGCTGCTCCAAGCACCATCATGCCTGCCAAGAGAATGCTTAAAATTGCTTTTCCTTTTTTCATAAAAAATTCCTCCCTTTTGTTTTATTTATGATACCTTCGAAATTCTGTTTTGTCAATAGAATTTCTTATCCTAAAGAGAAGCTTCTGACCGATATAAATGAATATTTCAAAGGTTCTTTAAACAATATGAAACGCAGGTAATTATCAGACTCTAACTTTATCCGGCTGCTATGAAAAATCTAATCTTTACTGCCGCTTTGCTTTTAATTTCACAACTTTCACTTAAAATCCGGTACTGTTTACTTTTTACAGAATAAAATAAAGTAACTATATTGAAAGGATTCTATCCATGTTGACCATATTAATTATAATTGGCGCTGTTCTGCTCCTTCTGGCTGTGATATTTGTCATCGTCTGGAAGGTGCGTACACACAAGTTTAGTCCTACTTCGGATAAGGCTTTGCTGGCAGCTAATGTAAACGCGGATTTAAAGGAAACCGGGTTTGCCTATGATATGAAGGGGGATTACTTTTACTCCCTGATGAACTGCTGGCAGAGAGAGATGGGGTATTGTGAGGCTTATGATGAGGGTTCCCCGCTTTTTAACATGATCATGGACTGCGAGCCTGTCACATTTTCTTATGGCGGGAAACGCTGGCTGATTGAACTTTGGAAAGGTCAGTACGGCATTACCACCGGAGGAGAAATCGGAGTCTACAATACAATAAGAGAAGACATTGACCACGAAAAATTCAAAGGAACCTTCTATGAGGCTGTCAGCGACGCGGAATTGATACCGCTGTCCTTTGTACTTAAGAAAAACCGAAAAGTTCTAATCAAACGAAGCGCGGTTCACTGGTGGCTGACAGGGTTTAAGCTGGGCGAATTTTCCGAGACAGACACACTGACAATGGACGCAAAAATCACCTTCCCGGATGCAGAAATGCGCGATAACTTTGTAAGCGCCCTCCAAAAGATCGGGTATACGAAAAAAGAGTACTCCGTGAAAAGACTGACGGTTCTGGTTCATTATGACAAACCGCATACTCCGCAGTCGCTTACCAGGAACGCGGCACAGGAAACCGCCGTACAACTGACGAATAAAAATAATTGTGCACTATATGAACTTGCAACGCATAAGTATAAATTCACATTGGATAAACTGGAATATCTAAAAACGGCAATGCCGGAAGTATATGAATTCTTCCTGCATTCTCTCTATGCACGGGGATTTTACGAGGCATTTAAATGGCTGATTGATCTCATCCACGGCCTGAAACCGGAACCGACTCCCCCAATCCCGCCAAAACCCTGCCCGCCGGTACCACCAATACCATGCCCGCCTGAACCTCCCAGGCCTTGCCCGCCTGAACCTCCGAGCCCATGCCCGCCGAAGCCTCCGAGGCCTTGCCCGCCTGAGCCTCCCTGGCCTTGCCCGCCGAAACCTCCGAGGCCTTGCCCGCCTGAGCCCCCGAGGCCTTGCCCGCCGAAACCTCCGAGGCCTTGCCCGCCAGGATCCTGCAAGCCCTATCAGCCAGGATCCTGCCAGCCGTGTCAGCCAAATAACTGCCGGTCATGTACTCCGAGATCCTGCCGTCCGTGTTCACCAAGGCTCTGCCCGTCCAGGCAGAATGCAGCGGTCCCACGTCAGGAAGGCAGATTTCAAAGCAATAATTACCCGATAAGCGGGGACACTTATGAGACGGAAGATTCTATGTACCGTTCCGGACAATTTGATGAATCAGAATTCAACAGTTCAGATTATGAATTCTTTTACGATGAACAGGAAGATGAATTCAGAGATTAGAAGTATTTCCGGCATTGATTAACAGGAATGCACTAAAAAAAATAAAGCATCAGGGGATCAGCAATCTGGATTTGCTGATCCCCTGTTCTTATTTCATCTATATCTTTAAAACTTACATTTACCTTACATTTATGACAGAAAAGGGAATTCAGAAATTCTCCATGCTATAATAATAACAGAAATAGGAAAAGGGGGACTGTTCATGTCACTGGATTATTTAAAAGGGAAAAAAATCCTTCTGGTCGATGACGAGGACGATCTGCTGGAAATGCTCCTCTCCATTCTGCAGGACGACGGCTACCGGAGGATCCGTACCGCTTCCACGCAAAAAGACGCCCTGGAGCTCTGCCGCACCTGGAAACCGGAGCTGGCCGTATTGGATGTCATGCTGCCGGATGGAGACGGATATACACTCTTCAAAGAGATACGCCGGATCTCGGATTTTCCTGTCCTGTTCCTGACCGCGCGCGGAGAAGATGAAGATAAATTCCGCGGGCTGGGGCTGGGCGCCGACGATTATATTGTAAAACCATTTCTGCCCTGGGAACTGACCCTGCGGCTGGGAGCCATCCTGCGCAGAAGCTATAAGCATGAAACGCCTCTTCTGCGGCTTGCCCACTGTACCGTTGATTTTGAACGGGCGGAAGTCATACGCGAAGACGGCACTTTGTCGCTGACAGCGAAAGAATTCGAACTCTTGGCCGCACTCTCACGCAATGCCGGCAGGATTGTCACTACTGATCTCCTCTGTGAAGCCCTCTGGGGCGACAACCCCTATGGTTATGAAAATTCTCTGATGGCCCACATCCGAAGGCTTCGCGAAAAGATAGAAAAGGCACCGTCCTCCCCCGAGTCCCTGCTCACAGTAAAGGGGTTAGGCTACAAACTGATCGTTGAGGAGGAACAGGCATGAAAAGTATCCCAAAACTGATCCGGCGGTTTATTGGAATCTTAATTCTGTCCGTCTTTCTTCTTCTATTTTTGAACCTGGCCCTCTTGGTTCTCGCAGCCGGACGCCAGTTAAAAAGCCAGGGAGGATGGACGACAGCCGACACGATATCCGCGGCTTTAACGAAACAGGCAGACGGTCCATATGTCCTGGACGCCAGTGCGGCTGCACAGCTGAAGACAGATAACGCCTGGGCAGTCCTTATCGATGGACAGACCCTTCAGGTTACCTGGCACAGTGATTTCCTCCCGAAGGAAATTCCTTCTTCCTACAGCGTTGCCGACATTGCTTATCTGTCCAGGGCTTATCTCAGGGATTATCCCACTACAACTAGCAGCCATCCCGACGGCCTTCTGGTTGTAGGCTTCCCCAAAGACCGCTTTTGGAAACTGGTACACAATACCTATGACTATCAGCTGATTGCCGATTTTCCCAAAACAGCACTGCTTTTTATCTGCATGAATTTTCTTTTAATTTTTCTGATCTACATGGCAGTGACTACCCGCCTGCTGGGCACAGTAAAACCGATCATTGAGGGCATCAAAAATCTCCCCGGCGGTCAGCATGTGTCTGTCAGAGAATCCGGTCTGTTTTCCGAAATAGCCCGGGCGGTCAACCGCACCTCGGAAAAACTGAAGCTTCAGGAAACAGCACTGCGCAGACAGGAGCAGGCAAGGGCAAACTGGATCGCGGGTGTTTCCCACGACATCCGCACGCCGCTTTCTATGATTATGGGATATGCGGGACAACTGGAAGAGTCTCCTTTGGTGCCTGAGAGTATGCGCGGTAAGGTTTCTGTCATACGAGAGCAGAGTATCCGCATGAAACATTTGATCAATGACCTGAACCTTGCATCGAAGCTGGAATACAATATGCAGCCTCTGCACACGGAACTAAACGATATCACTCCCATAATCCGTCAGACTGTGGTTGATGCGCTGAATATGGATCTGGAAAACAGATACCCCATAGACTGGGAGACAGACGAATCACTTAGTATGTGCATGTCCATTACAGATAAAGATCTCATCCGCCGTGCCGTATCTAACCTGCTTGTCAATGCCCAGACGCACAATCCCCAGGGCTGTACACTATATGTAAGTGTATCCTATGAGAACGAAACATGCAGTATCACGGTTGCGGATAACGGTGTGGGAGTCACGGACGAACAGCTGGAGGCGTTAAACACGGTTCCGCACTATATGATCTGTGACAGCAGGACAGACGGACAGCGGCATGGACTGGGACTCATGATCGTAAAACAGATCGCCATGGCCCACGGCGGCTCACTGGAACTGGGACACAGCAAATACGGCGGCTTTCTCGCCAGAATAAAATTACCGGCATTTCTCTCCTGAAATGCCGGCGCTTTTATTTTGCAGCTTTTATTTTTTTCCACATAAACCGTATTACCAGATACAGGCAGACCACAATCAGTGCTGCTTTTATGATAGCCGAATATTTTTGTATGTACACCAGAACAACTTCCCAGGAAGCTCCCAGAATGGCTCCCAGCGACACGAGTACGATATTCCAGATGGTACTCCCCACAATCGTGTAAAGGAGGAAAACCGGCATATTAATTCCCGCCATCCCCGCAGGCACCGAAACAAGGCTTCGTATAATCGGAATACACCTGCCAAACAAGATCGCCTTTTTTCCGTGTTTATCGAACCAGCAGAGTGTTTTTTCCACATCCTCTTTTTCAAACCCAAGCAGCCGGAATGCTTTCCCTTTGGTCAGTGTCTCCAGCCGCTCCGGATTCAGCGCCGTTCCCGCCCAGTACAAGACAAGCGCTCCTATCGTGGAGCCGAGAGTAGAAAAAATAATGACCCCCGGTACTGTCAGCCTTGTATAGGTCGTCATAAATCCGCCAAAAGTCAAGATGACTTCTGAAGGAATCGGCGGAAAAATATTCTCCACAGCTATCAGGAAACAGACCCCCAGATATCCGAATTGATTCATAATCTGAATAATAATCTCCTGCATAAACCCATCCTTCATTTACCACATTCTGTAAAATAAGTATATGAAAAATTGAGCGAATCATTCCTGTTCGCCGCTAAATAATAGCAGAACCCATCAGATCTGTTGAAGCATATCCAAAGGGCACCCCGTAACTCATGCCCTTCGGGCGGGTCTTCAGCAGAGCTGCAGAATCATGTTTAATGGCAGGTATCCGTTTAATTGAAAGAAATCGTCAGGCCAGCCTGCTGCCCTCTGCGATCAGAATCACAACACAAAATGTCTCTGCATCATAGGTAATATCCACCGTTCCCTGATAGCGTCTCACCACATCTTTGACATTCTCTATGCCGATCCCATGCTGCTGCTTCTCCTTTTTCCATGTCCTGAATCTTCCGTTTTCCATCAGAACCTCCTCGTTTTTGGAGTTCTCAATCTCAAAACTGAAATACCCTTTTTCCGTACATCGCGCCTTCATAGATATTCTGCGTTTCTCCGGGTCTGTCTTCATACATGCCTCTATGGCATTATCCAATGTATTTGAAAAGATGGTACAGATATCCAAAGGATCAATGAAAAACAACTCGTCAATCTCAATATTAAAAAAGCAGTCAATTCCCTGTTCCAATGCCCGGTTGTACTTTGCATTCAGAACCGCATTGACAATACTGTTTCTGCAGAGCGAACGCCCTTTTGCGCTAAGCTGTCCTGACAGTTTCCGAAAATATATCTTTGCTTCCTCCTCTTTTCCATCGTCCATCAAGCCCGCCACCACACTGAAATGATTATTCATATCATGCCTGAACTTCCGCAGTTCCTGCTGCCCGGCCTCTAATTCTCTGTAATAATCCTGCTGCAGTTTTTCATTTTTCTGTTCCAGGCGGCCGCGGATATTCTCCGCCAGATAGAATACCAGCCTGATACTTGCAAAATTGGTAATCAGACACGCCAGCATACAGAGCCATACTTTATAGGATTCCTTCGGCGTATAGTAAACACAGCTCATCACAGCGGTCAGCGATGCCAGACAGACCGCATCCAGAAGAAGCCACGACTGCTCATCCAGAGTATCCACCATCTCCCTGGTTTTATTTTCCGAAATCTTCCAAAACCAATACCAGAACAAGGTATTTAAAATGTAGGACAGATTCGATAATACCGCATTGGCAATTTCGTTTCTTGCCAGCATATTTATCCAGATCCATGTCCCAATCTGCTGTATCAAAAAATTAAAAGAGATGACGATCGGAAAAAACATAAGCACAACAGAAGCCTTTACCAGTATCTTCTGCCTGAATCCAATCAGCAGCATTGCGAAAAAAAGAGGAATCGTAACCGTAATATTTACCACATCCCTTGGAAATATCACCACGGAACATACGCACAACCCAATAAGATAACTCACTGCCCGCCGGATAAACTGTCTGCGCGGTTCCAAAAAGCAGGTAAGAGTACGGTAAAAAAAGTAACTCCCTATAAAATATAAGCCTGTCCCCAATATGTCAAAAAACCCTGTTATATACATGTTGTCCCTTCCTGTGCAAAATGCTACTTCAACATCAGCTTCGCAAATGCTACTGCCGCCGCCTGCTTATATGCCCTGCTGACCGGCAGGCTCTGCCCGCCGCAATCCAGACTGCTTCCCTCCAGCTTATCCACGTATTTCAGATTCACAAGATACCGGTTATGTATCCGGATAAAAAACGACGGCATCTCTTCCTCAATCTCACCAAGCTTTCCATAAAATTTTACGATTTCATAAGCAGCGCTGCCTTCCATATCTCCGTTGTCAAGCAATGCCTCCACGGTCCGTCCTTCACTTTTAAAATACAGTACCCTTCCAAACGGCAGGCGCAGCGTCCCCGCTTTCTGCTCTACCAGATAATACTTTTCCTGGTTCAGCCCGGTCTCTTCCACGGCTTTCCCGAGTACTTCCCGTATCTTCTCCTCTTTATAAGGCTTCAATATATAATGGAAGGCATGCACCTCATATCCCTGAAACACAAAATCCGGATAGGCTGTCACAAAGATCAGCACCGTATCCTGATATTTCCTGCGAAGCTCCCTGGCCGTCTCCATTCCGTCCATTCCATTCATCTCTATATCCAGGAACAATATATCCGGCACATTTTGTTCTATCCGGGCAAGCAGATCCTCCCCGCACTCATATTCCTGAATCTCATAGTCCACGCCATCCAGCTGCAGCTGCGTCTCCAGCACCCTGCGCAGGCTGTTTCTCAGTTTTTTCTCGTCATCACAGATTGCAATTCTCATCTCGTATATCCCCCAGATTCCGTTCTCCTCCATAGGCTATCATACCCACCGCCATAATTGCAATCCCTTTCCCTGAATTCTGTTACATGCACTTTCCAAATATGACAGAATCTATGCCAAACTTGACAGTACGGCAGATATTTATTTTTCCCCTGATCCACTAAAATAGAGTCATCAAGTACAGAGAATACAAGGAGGAATCACAAGATGTTAAAGGTCAATCATTTAAGTAAAAGTTATCAGACAGGAGCCGCCGTTTATCCGGTGCTTAAAGATATTTCATTTGAAATTAAGAAAGGGGAATTCGTTGCAGTTATGGGGCCCTCAGGAAGCGGCAAGACGACACTGCTAAATTGCATCTCCTGTTTTATCCCCCACGACAGCGGCGAAATACTGCTGAATCAAAAAGATCTCTCCGGCCTCAATGAAGCCAGGCTTGCAGCTGTGCGGAATCAGCATATGGGGTTTGTCTTCCAGGATTTCATGCTCCTGGACGGTCTGACTGTATTCGAAAATATCTGCCTCCCGCAGATCATTGCAAAAAAGCCGGCCGCTCAGATGGAAGCCAAGGCGAAACGGCTTTGTGAGATATTCGGCATCGACCCGATCGCAGCTAAATATCCTGCTGAAATATCGGGCGGAGAAAAACAGCGGACGGCGGTTGCCAGGGCTCTGATGAACCAGCCTTACATGCTGCTGGCGGATGAACCTACAGGCAACCTGGACAGCAAGTCCTGCCGTGCTGTTATCGACGCATTTCTTCAGGCAAAAGAAGAAATGCATGCAACCGTATTTATGGTAACCCATGACAGCTACGCCGCATCCTTCTGCGACCGGGTAATTGTGCTGAAAGACGGTGAGGTGAACCAGGAACTGGTGCGCACCGGAAGCCGCAGGGAATTTATGGACCAGCTGCTGGATGTACTCAGAATACTTGGAGGTGACGATTCTAATGACGCTGCATAGCATTTTTTCAAAACTCAGAAAACAAAATAAAGGGCAGTACCTGATCCTGGGATTCTGCATCTCCCTCTCTGTCCTGCTGATTACCTCTTATGCCTTGATGTACCTGGGACCTACTGTACAGGATTTTCTGCCGCAGGGCGGGGACACGCGGAAGCTCGCTTCTCTTCTGCTGGCTGTTACAGCCGTGGGCTGCACTATATTCACCCTCTATGCATCCAGCTTGTTCTTCCGGTATAAGAGCCGGGAATACGGCATTCTGCTGGCGCTCGGTTCTCCAAAAAAAGCGCTGCGGCCGCTGCTGTTTTCAGAACTTGCCTTTGTCACAGGCTTTAGTGCGCTGATTGGCCTGATCCTGTCTGTTCCGGTATCGTTTGGTATCTGGAAGCTCTTCGAGTCCTTCCTTCTCCCCACCGAGGATATGGCATACCGCTTCGGATGGACGGGATTTATGGTAGGAATTGCATTTTGCATTGTCCTGACTCTGCTGCTCTTTCTTGCGGGCAGACGCTTTTTACACAGAACCGATATCATGGATATTCTACGTTCAGGCCAGAAGACCGAGACGGTAAAAGAAATCCCTTCCTGGACCAGGAAGCTTGGCATCATCCTAACGGTCTCAGGAATCGTGCTCGGACTGGGTGTACCGTCCATCTGCGCAAAATTATTTTATATCCATATACCTTCTATCTTTAACCTTATTTATTTCGTTGCCCTTGCCGGAATCTATCTGATCATACTAAGCTGCGTGTCTCAGAATTCGGCGGGAAAACGTAAAGATAAATACTATAGCAATCTGGTATCTATCAGTATGATGCGTTTTACTGCAAAAGTAACAACCAAAAACATGTGCGTTATCGTACTCTTACTGTTCTGCTGTTTGTTTGCTGCATTTTTCGGCATGTTGTACAGCGACACTACCGGAATTTCCATGGATGGGAATGAAAAAGCATATTCTTTTCATTTTCCGGCAGAGGAAGAACAGATTACCAAAAATGATATTGAGAATTTAGCCGATGAATATCAGATAACCCTGGCATCCTATGCGGAAAACGATGCCGCGAATCTTGTGGTCTCCTATCGCTACCGGGATATGATTGACAACAAATATGTTACCCTGGATGCTAAGAATGGCAAACTAGCGCTGTTTTTCCCGGAGAGCGCCTATGAGGAGATCAGCGGTCAGGATATCTCCGTAGAACCGAATACGTATCAGACTATTACCTATAAAGATTACAAGGAAAAGATATGGGAATTCACAGACGGGCTGTACGCTGTCTACAATCCGGATACCGGTAAAACTCTTCAGCTTTCCTTTGGCGGCACCTTAGAATTCGACGCTCTGAGCGATATGAGTTCGCCCTTTGCCTATGTTCTGAATGATGCAGATTATCAGGCTGCATCGGCCTCTCTCGGAAGCCAGTACATGGAAAAGATCATCTGCTTCGATGTAAAAGATACAGAACATTCCTATAATTTTGCGAAAGCACTGCAGATGGAATATGTACGCCACACCAGCAGCCTGTCTGATTTCATGGGAAATTATGATGCATGGGAGGACCGGACCGCGCAGGAAAACGGAGAGACTTATGGATATGCCGGAAGTATCGGGCTTTCCCCTGATATGGAACGCGCTCCTTCCGATTGGAAATATGCGCCCCGTTTAACCGTCCAGATGCGTCAGGAGCATATGCAGCAAATATCCGTTTACGTCATGCTCTGCCTGTATATTTTCATCATCATGCTCGCAACCATCACGATTATGAGCTATGTACGGAGCATTACGGTGGCCACAGATAATAAGGCGCTTTTCGAAAGCCTGACAAAGCTCGGAGCCAGTCCGGCCTATAATAAAAACATTTTGAAAAAGCAGCTGCGGAAAATCTTCCAGTACCCCGCAATTATTGGATGTGCCATCGCCTGGCTCTATGCCTTATTCATGTCCATCTTCAATGATAGAAGTCTATCAAACAGTGAGCTTATGAATCTGGGTTATTTAGGACTGCTGATGCTGTTGATCTGGGGTGTACTCTATGCAGTATACAGACGCGCACTCCGCAAATCTCAACAAATACTTGGGATTCTGTGATATACAGCCAATGGGAACGGCTGTTTTCTATAAAAGCTGCGATTAAAACTTATACGGGACAAAAAGGGGAACCGGCATGCAAAAAATGCCGGTTCCCCTGCTACGTATCTCTGCTCATCACTTCAATTCCGGCCAGAACCCCTGGTTGGCCTTAATCATCTCATCGAGGATCTTTTTCGCTACTGCGGCGCTTGGCACTGTTTTTGACAGTGTTATGGCCTGCCACATTTTCTGATAACTGCCTTCTATCCAAGCCTCTACCGTAAGCTTTTCAACGCTGACCTGCTGCTCCATTAAGCCTCTCTGAAATTGGGGGATGGCTCCCTGGCAGATTTTTTCGTAACCATTGCTGCCAACTATACAAGGGATCTCTACCATAGCGGTTCGGTCGAAGTTTTCTATTGCCCCTTCGTTTGGCACGATCAGCAGGAACCGCTCTCTCGTATTCTCTGCGATGGCGCATGCCAGATCCACAATGTAGGACGCATGTACATCTGCTTCGAACCCTCCGCCTGCACTTGTTCCTCTTTCGATAATGCTGCGGCATGCTCCGAACACCTGTTTCTCCCGGCCGTCCATAACCTCATTGGCACGGGTATAGTCCGGATTGCTGTGGGATACGACGTAATCAGGATATAGATAATACTTCAGATAAGTGTTCGGTATCGTATCCGGATCCAATGCATAGACATCTTTTGCCTTTGTAAATGTCTCCCTCCAGCTCTCATCCACATGCTGGTTCGTTTCCGACAGCGCATCGGCAAATCCATTTTCTTTTACATGGGCACGGATCTTCGGCATAAGGTCATTGCCGTCCTTATCGTAAATAGCGGACCACCAGCCAAAATGATTTAACCCATAATAAGATACCGTCATTTCCTTCCGTGAGCTAATGCCGCACATTGCCGCCATCTTTTCCTCCAGGTCGATTGGCATGTCACAAATATTCAGTATCCTGGAATTGGGGCGCAGCCTTCTTGTGGCCTCCGCCACGATTGCCGCCGGGTTGGAGTAGTTCAGCATCCACGCATTTGGTGAATATTTCTCCATATAATCCAGTATCTCGATGACTCCCCCTATGGAGCGCATTCCATATGCAAGTCCTCCCGGGCCGCATGTCTCCTGTCCCACTACGCCGTATTTCATCGGAATCTTTTCGTCCTTCTCCCGCATCGCATATTTTCCGACACGTATGTGTGCAAGCACAAAGTCTATATCCGTGAATGCATTTTCCGGCTCCGTGGAGTAGGAAAATGAAATCTCCGGCGCGTGCTCCTTCAGATAAATCCCGCAGGCCTTCGCTACGATCTCCTGTCTTTCTTTATCATTGTCATAGAATTTGATCTGACGGATTGGGAACCGCTTCTGGTTTTCGAGCAGCATCAGGACAATTCCTGGTGTAAATGTGCTTCCCCCGCCTGCTACTGTAATAGAATATTTTTTCATATTATCATCCTTTCCGGCTGTTAACGCCTCTTCTTTCCGGCTGTTTTGTCTCTATTCTTTCGCCGGTATTCCTGCCGCTTCGTTATTTCCCTTATCCCGGGCCATCATATTTTCGAATTCATCCCGTACATTCGCTACATCCATTCCTACGATTACCTGGACGGCATTCCCCTTCACTACCAGCCCATGAGCCCCTGCGGCCTTGAATACCGCAGCGTCCTGCACGAGGGAAATGTCCTTCACCGTAAGCCGGAGGCGGGTTGCACAGTTCGTCACATCACCTATGTTCTCTCCGCCGCCCAGCGAAGATAGAAAATCAGCCGCGCGCTGGCCGTATGTATTGCCGTTTTTCTCACCGGATTTCTTTTTTTCTTTATAATCCGCCTTGCTGAAAAACTTCACTTCTTCCGCCTCTTCGCGTCCCGGAGTTTTGATATCAAAATTCAGGATCAGCGTCTTAAACACGAAGAAATACACGCCGATAAATAAAATCCCGATTAAGACCTGTTTTATGTAAGTCATATAGTAGATCCCGCCCATGGGAATCCAGTTGATTGCCGCAAACTCGATCAGTCCGCCTGCAAAGTTCCCCACTACTCCGGCCATATAGGTTATCATATCCAATATCCCGGAGAGTACCGCGTGCACTGCAAACAACGGCGGGCAGATAAATAAAAATGTGAATTCAAGCGGCTCCGTTACACCTGCTACAACTGCGGTCAGGGTAATTGGTATCAACAGGCCTGCCACCTGCTTTTTCCTGTCTTTTTTGGCAGTCGCATAAAATGCCAGTGCAATACCTATGGAGCCAAAAATCTTTTCCATCCCGTAAAGAGCGAATCCTCCCTGCGGAAACAACGCCTTTAGAGGCTGTCCTGAAGCTGCAAACTCCGCCAGATGCTGTGTCCAGTATGCAACTACGCCGCCCTGTACCGCCACATTGTCGTACAAAAACGGAGAATAGACAAAGTGATGCAGCCCTGTGGGAATAAGAATCCGGTTCAGGAAGGCATAGATACCGACTCCCGCCGGCCCTGCCCCTGCAAGAAATGTCTGCAGAGCACCTATTCCATGCTGTATCTGGGGCCAGATCAGCACCGCCAGAAATGCAACCGGAATCATGACAAAGAATCCCAATATATAAATAAATGTGGAGCCTTTAAATATTCCCAAAAATTCCGGGAGTTTTGTGTCAAAATACCGGTTATGGAGCCAGACTACAATTGCCGCGATCATGATCGCGCCCAGCATTCCCATATCCAGGGTCTTAATACCAGCCACGCTGGCAAGTCCTGTGCCGCTGCCCGCGTCCACAGTAAAATCCACACCGAAAACCGTTCCCCACTGTGTCAGAATAGTATTGACAAAATAGTTAAAGGTAAGATAGATCACCAGCGCCTCCAAACAGGCCCTCGCATTCTGTTTTTTAGCAAGCCCAACCGGCAGTCCGATCACAAATACTAAAGGCATGTTGTTGAATACAGTCCATGCCCCCTGGTTGATAATGTTCCAGATCTGATACCACATGCCCGACGGGCTAGCCAGGCTTCCAAGTATCTGTTCATTCATGCACAGCGTAGAAATGCCTGCCATGATCCCGGCAAAAGCAAAGAGAAGAACCGGCGTAAACATGGCGCCTCCGAACCTCTGTATCTTCTGCATCATAATTTTTCCCTCCTAAATCTTCCTTTTTCTCTGATCAGACTTCCTTATCGATAGGTCAATCATAGCCATTGCCACCCCGAAAATCAATACTTTTACCGCCTTTAGGGAATTCATTCCTATCTAGTGCCACTTCACATCCGCCCGTGAAATTTCACGGCTTTTCCAGGCTGTCTGCACAAAAAAATACCGCCGGTTTCCCAGCGGCATTGTCTATATTTTTACTGTCATAATGATTCTTCACGGCGTTTTTCTTCGTAAATCAGATACTTCAGCAAAATCATCTCCACCGTCATAAAGTAAAGCGTTGTCGTTTCATAATTGCGGATGTAGGAAGTACTGACCCTGGATGTACTGATGTAAAGGCTTTCCGTGCTCATCTGCGCCAGTGTATTGTTTCTCAGCTTGGTCATAGAAACAATGGGGATTCCCTTCATATTAAGCATTTTTGCAAACTCGAGGACATGCGCCGACTCCCCGGAAAGCGAAACGATAATGACCAGATCCCCTTCCCGCAGAATATCGCTGATCAGCTCCCGCTCCCCTCTGCCTCCTTCAATCTGGTTCATACAGATCTGCGCAGACAAAAATGCCCTTGCAAACTCCTTCGCTACAAAGGACTGCACCGCGCCTGACCCATAGACAAAGATTCTTTTTGCCTCGTAAATCAGACGACAGACTTCCGCATAGTCATTTTTTTCCATCTCGTCAATCCTCTTTCGGTAATCACTGCAGACCTCCTTGACAATATCCCGGGTAGGCTTCTTTGAATCTGCAATCTCCATCTTCAAATGAATCTTCAGCTCACTGAACCCATCCATAGATAGCTTTTTGGCAAATCGTAAGATCGTTGTCCGTGAAACGCTGCATTTCCTCGCCAGCTCCTCAATCGTACACTGGCTGCACTCCAGCCGGTGGCTATCGATATAGTTCCAGATATGCAGGTCATTTTCATTTAACTTTCCATAATTAATTTTTACCAAATCATCCAGTGCCATAACCACCCCTCCTCTCTCTTTCTTTCAGCTCTAATCTCCTTCTTGAAAAAAACGCACAAGAAACTTTTTCCTCAAATACATATATCCGATTCCATCCGCAAGCAACCATCCGATAGGAACCGCGGCCCATATCCCCGTTACCCCGATCTGAGGGACTGCAGACAAAACGTAAGCCAGCGCCACCCTGCTCCCCAGTGATGCCACGGTCAGGATCACGGACATACCCGGCATCTTGACCGCCCTGTAGAATCCATAGAACAGGAATAAAAATCCGATCAGGCAGTAAAAGCTTCCCTCAATTCTCAGATAGTTCATACCCACTGCAAGTATCTCTGTCTCCTGTGGTTTTACAAACAGCAGAAGCAGTGGTTTCGCAAAGATACACACACCTGCAGAGATCACCAGACAAAAAATTAATACGAGCAGCACGGCATCTCTGATTCCTTCCCGTATGCGCTCCTTCTTCCCTGCCCCATAATTCTGCGCTACGAATGTGGAAAATGCATTTCCGAAATCCTGCACAGGCATATAGGCAAAAGAGTCGATCTTTACCGCAGCAGAAAAAGCCGCCATCACGATCGTACCAAAACTGTTCACAAGCCCCTGTACCATTAATATCCCGAAGTTCATAACCGACTGCTGGATACAGGTCAGAAAAGATAATTGAAAGATTTCCTTTAAAACCGGCATATTCCATCTGAAATGCTTTCTGCCGGGCATCATATCCCAAAACTTCAGCACGACATACAGACTGATCCCTGCCGCGGATACATACTGTGAAATCACCGTAGCCGCAGCTGCTCCCGCAACCCCCATCTTTAAGGCCAGCACAAAATACAGATCCAGCCCAATATTCAGAACCGCCGATATCCCCAGAAATACCAACGGCACAGTGGAGTTGCCGAGGGCCCTCAGCCATGAGGCGAAAAAGTTATAGAGGAAGGTCGCCGGTATCCCCCAGAAGATAACCCATAAGTACTGACGCATCATTCCGTAAATCTCCACGGGTACCTGCATGAGCCTGAGAATCAGGTCGATTCCTCCGAATACAATCCCAACCACAAAGGCTGTCACGCCTCCGATCAGGACAAAAGACATAAACACCCCGTTTTTCAGGCCATCCATGTCTTTTTTGCCAAAACAAAGGGAAAACTCCACGCCGCTGCCCATACACAGTCCTAACAAAATCGATGTCAGAAATGTCATCAACGTGTAGGAAGCACCGACTGCCGCCAGTGCCTCCTTCCCTAAAAATTGTCCTACGATTAAAGTATCAACAATATTATATAGCTGCTGAAGCAGATTTCCCGCCATCATAGGCAGGGCAAACCAGATCAGAGACTTTCTGATACTGCCCTCTGTAAAATCCCGATTCATGTTTCTTCACCAGATAAGGCCTGCAGTTAATCCAATATCTCTACAGCTGCCCGTTCGATCGGCAGACCTGCCACATACCTCTCCATAAACTTCTCAAAGCCTTCCACATCCTTCGGATCCGGCTCGAGTGTCACAGACTCCTCGTCTGCAAATATCTTCTGCGCCAGATAGGCATCCAGTGTCTCGCCCGCCTCTTTGTTCTTCATATAGGAAGCCAGCAGTGCAATGCCCCAGGCGCCTCCCTCTCCTGCCGTCTCCATGACAGATACCGGCACCTTTGTCGCTGCTGCCATGATTCTCTGTCCTACACCGGCTGTCTTGAACAACCCGCCGTGACCCAGAATCTGGTCAAGCTCCACACCGTCGTTGTAGAGGATGTCCATCCCCAGCTTCAGAGCGCCCAGGCAGGTGAACAGATGGGAACGCATAAAGTTAGCCAGCGTAAACTTACTTTCGGATGTTCTCGCAAACAGCGGGCTTCCCTTCTCAAAACCGGTAATGTGCTCACCTGAAAAATAGCAGTAGGAAAGCAGTCCGCCGCAGTCCGCATCGCCTTCCAGCGCCTTATTATACAGGGTTCCATACAGCTTATTCATGTCCACATCCATGCCCATCGCTTCTGAAAATTCTTTAAACAGATTCACCCATGCATTTAAATCTGATGTACAGTTATTGGAGTGTACCATAGCCACAAGATCTCCTGCGGGTGTCGTTACCATATCGATCTCCGGATATACTTTGGAAAGTTCTCTTTCAAGAACAACCATAGCAAAAACAGAGGTTCCGGCTGATACATTTGCTGTACGCTTTGCGACACTGTTTGTCGCAGCCATACCCGTACCTGCGTCACTCTCCGGCGGGCACAGCGGAATTCCTGCTTTTAAAGTACCTGTCACATCCAGCAGTTTGGCCCCCTCTTCGCTGAGCACGCCTGCATCTTCCCCTGCCACCAGTACTTCCGGAAGCAGCGCTCCCAGGTTCCATGGGAATCCGCACTCTTTTACAAGTTCGTCGAACTGTCCGATCATGTAGCGGTTGAAATCCTTCTTCTCTACATCGATCGGGAACATGCCGGAAGCCTCGCCGATACCAAGCACCTTTCTGCCCGTCAGCTGCCAATGCACATACCCGGCCAGCGTTGTAAAGAAATCAACATCTTTCACATGTTCTTCCCCATTCAGAATCGCCTGGTAAAGATGCGCGATACTCCATCTCTGCGGAATATTATAATGAAATACCTCTGTCAGCTTCTCTGAAGCCTGTCCGGTGATATTATTGCGCCATGTACGGAACGGTGTCAGCAGCTCTCCGGCTTTATCAAAAGGGAGGTAGCCGTGCATCATGCCGCTGAACCCGATGGAACCAATTGTTTCCAGTGCCAGCCCATATGTAGCCTTTACACTGCCTGCCAGATCCTGATAGCAATCCTGCAGCCCCTTCCATACAGCATCCAGGCTGTATGTCCAGATGTCGTTCACGTACTGATTCTCCCAATCGTGACTGCCTGATGCAAGAACCTTACCGGCCTCATCCACCAGTACGGCTTTAATCCTTGTAGAGCCAAATTCAATTCCCAGAGCGGTCTTTCCCGCAGTAATGATTTCTTTTGCTTCCATGCTTATTAAACACCCTTTCCTACTTATTCAGAATTGTCTCCTTACTTCCAGGCCTTCTTCTCATGCTATTTTACAGAACTCCTGAATTAACTCTATTTTATCCTTTCCGGGTATTTAATACAACTATTTTTTAACAAAGTTTTCTTGCCGGGATTTACTCGTTACTGTTCAGACCGTGCCGTGCACTCCGCTGCACGGCATCGGAGCCAACGTAGTGATGCGGGGCATCTGGTCTCCGCTCCGTTTCGGTCCGTGCTTAACATGCACCGCTGGCGCATAGCACCCCTCGCCAAAGGCGACTTTTAATGGGCAGATGCAGTTACTGTACATGCCCGAAGGGTGTGAACAGTAACATTTGCCCGAGGGCACATATACGCGAAATGAAAGAATTGTCCTCTAGCTATTTATTTCTACTAATTCCAATACTTCTCCATGTACTTTTCAACCTCCGCCAGCTCCAAACCGAATTCTTCTGCTACCTTAGCTTTGGAATCGTCCTTGGAAAATCCCATCTTACGACAAAAATTTATCAATATCTGTATTCCTTCCTGTATTCCCCTCAGATGCCCTTCTTGGAACCCCTCTTCTTTTACCTGCCGCATATGCTTTTCCTCATCATATTCGTAGATGCTCACACTTTTCGCCTCCGCTCTGTTCTTTCTAAGAAATCCCGCCAGAATATCCTCCCTGATACATTCCGTAATCGCCAGTTCCACCGCAGCCTCGAGGTTCATGCTGCAAGCATATTCCCTCACCCTCGCGACATACTCAGAATAATCTTTCAGTGTCTTGCATGTATCTAACAGTTTTGTATTGTGTCCCGGATTTATATTAAACAAAACTGCCGTCAATTCAAGCGCATACTCTCGTTCAGGTACGGTAAAGGCGTCAGATAGCCTTAAAACCTTCATATCTTCCAATTTTTCAGTCCCGTTATAAAAGATTACAAATCTCGGAGTTGGAATCCGTATTGGCTTCTTTCCATATAAGTTTTCATCTTTTGTCATAACAGAGTATAAATCCGACACATACATCAAACAGCGCAGCGGAAGATTCGGACTGTACGTAGACTGATGCTCGTATAATGTCAGACGGGAATCAATGATAAAGGACAGGTCATTCCTCATAGACATATAAATTGCATTTTCCAAGGTATTAATTTCCAATAATTCCGGATCATTATAATCCGTTCCATTCATTGCATTATACAATTCCAGTAATGCCCTCTTCTCACTGAATATCATTTCAAACAGTCTGGATTTGTAGGTACGTTTTACGTGCATCCCACCGGCGTTTTCATTTACCGCCTCGTGTTCCTGCCGCTGTGCTGATTCTTTGTAATTGGCATCTTTCTGCATATATCTGCCTCCTTCGTAATGATGCAGGAGGCTCCCTACTATCCAAAGTATATTCTGCTGAAACCTCTCTGCTGTTTAAATTGGAATCCAAAGCATTGAGATTTCTTGTATTGATATCTGTCTTTAGAAATGAGACCAGATCCGGGCTTGCCCGTTTAGAAGTTTTAGAAATATGTTCATGCTTTTAAAATATCTTAACATATTAAATACATAAGCGCTAGTCTATTGTCAGCAGAAAACAGAAGTGACATACTTCTACAAGTATGATAGAATGGTACTGGACTAAATAAATTAACTATAAAGAAAGAATTACTATGAAAACACTTTATAATATATGCATAGGCCTGTCATTAGGCCTGTTGTCTGGTGGTATTGCGGGCGTGATAAAGTCGGTGTGCAGCCGGAAAACATATTCTGAAAAAAAGGTGCAGTCTAACCGGCGGTTAGTCAATCGATTGGCATCTATATTAAAATATATTACATTTATGCTCCTGATTTTGGGATTGATTTGGTGTAGTTATTTTCTTATACTGGGGATCTTTGTTCCGGGGCAGGCGGATTATGCGAATAATATGGCTGAACTTGTTGTTTCTGTTCTTAGTGTCATCTCTATTTTATTTGCCTTTGTTGAATTTTTGAGAAGAAAGGATGATAAAAAGTAGGAAACAGAAATAGACTGTTTCCTACTTTTCACCTTACTAGATAGACCATTATTTAAGCCAAGGTAATCGTGATTTTCTTCATTTCTCTCTCTTGCAAATACCCGCGTTTGATTTCCAGCACTACATCCGCCTGCTTTGCTGCTTCAGCGGAGTGCGTCACCACAACAACGCATTTTCCGAACGCATGGGCGCTCTCTTTCAAAACCACTGTAATGTCCCTTGCACTATCTGCGTCCAGGTTCCCAGTCGGTTCGTCCGCCAAAATGACCGGAGCATCGGAGGCCAGCGCCCGCGCAATCGCTACACGCTGCTGTTGGCCGCCGGACAGCTTCAGCACATTCCGGGTGCTCTCGGCCCTGGTAAGTCCCAGCCGCTCCAGGATAGGCCCGGCGTCAAGCTTGGCGGTAAGCCGCACATTTTCCATTGGCGTCATGTAATCGATCAGGTTGTAGCTTTGGAAGATCAGGGAGATATGATTCCTGCGGTGATATTCCAGGCTCTTGGTCCTGACGTCCTCACCGTCGAACAGGATGTTTCCTTGTGTCGGCGTATCAAGTCCGCCCAACAGGGACAGCAGCGTGGTCTTGCCGGATCCGGACGGACCAAGGACGGCATACATTCTCCCTGCTTCCAGTTCCGCATTGACATTTGATAAAATCTCCTTCCCCTTTTCGTAGGCATAGCAAACATTTTTCAATTCTAAAATACACATAACAGTCCCTCCTTCAACTCATTTTCGACAGAATTTCCCGCGGCTTTAGACGCATGACGGTGATAGACGATACACTCACGGCCACAATGATGATGGCAAATCCGATCAAATACAGCTGGACAAGGTTAGCAGCCCCCACGGACACCTCTATGCGATTCTTTTCAGGCAATGGTTTCTGTATAAGATTGTCTGCGCCCACATCAACAGCAGCGGCAGAGGCAGTAACATCATCACCGGCCTCCGGTTTTGTCTGCATACTCTGCTCCAATAGTTGATTCCCAATCTGCCCTGCCATGGCATTGCCGGTGAAATAGGAAAAGCCAAAGGCGAGAACAGCAATCAAGAGCACCTCTATCAAATACTGGCCGATAATGGCCGGCTTCCTGATGCCCATGGACAAAAATACTCCTGTTTCATGGATGCGGGTCTTTGTCCAGAGGGTCAGGATCAGTGCCAGAATGATGGCGCTGACAACAATAATCACTACCAGCAGAGTAACCACAAGTTCATTCAACGCAGTCAGCGGCGCCGTTGCGTTTTCATAAACTTTGTTGTCCGTTTCAACAGTAAAAGCTTTCCAGTCAATCCCCTGCAGATCTTTTACGTCAGACACCACCCGCGCCAAATCCTGCGGGTCTTCTACGGTGACATTGACTGCTGAAAATCCGTAGTTGATTGCACCGCCGTCAATTTCGACTGCCGTTTGCAAATCTACGAACACCTGGTTCTGGATTTTGTCGTAGGTTGTAACTGTTTCTCCAAACTGCTCCACCTTATCAGGGGTAAACAGTCCGATGACCTGCACCCGCATCTCCTGTCCGGTAAAGCCCTGGTCTTCGATGCTGTAACTGTGCGCGGTAATATAGTCCCCGGCCTGCAGGCCGCTCTTTTCTGCTAAATCCCTGCTGATCAGTGCCACATGACGATCATTCACGGAAATGTGCCGCCCTTTCGTCAGCGCCAGCGTCCCGGTGGTAAAATATTCATCGTCTTCACTCATACAGACACCCAGCACCTTTGTATGTCTCTTATACTTTTCATCGATAGCTACCGTTCCGGGAAACAGAGAAAATTCCTCAAATGGAGCAAGAATGTCCTGCCTTGCACTGCAGTATTTTACGCCTGATATGGCCTTTATTGCAGCGATGTTGTCCGGCGTAAACTGTAAAGTTGAATACTGTAGAAAACTGGTAGACGTTTTTCCGGTTTCCTCATCAGCCTCATTATCTTGGATGGTTTCCCTGACCACATACGGACTGTTTTCCCAATCTACCCGAATATCAAACCTGCCTCCCAAACTTTCCCGCAGGGCAAGCTGCGTATCCTCTGACGCTTTCCAGATACTAAGCCCCGTCAGTACAAAGGTTGCCATTACCAGCAGAATGACAAAAAGCAGGACGCTTTTGCCTCTTTTTTTTGTGACGTATAAAAATGCCCGCCTGATAAATCCCATACTATGCACCTCCATTTTCTTTGCAGAGATAGAATAGCATGCCAATATGGAGGCAGTATGAAAGGAATATGGAATCGGCAAGGAAGCAGATGAGAGTGCAGAGAGCTTCCTCTATTCTTTATAGCTGAATAACAAAACGCATTCCAGGCGGCTGCTTCATCGGACGGAAGGCATAGGACAGTCCCAGATCTCCCAGGAGCATATCAACAATATACAGCCCCAGCCCGTTTCCCCCGTCATTACGGTTCCTGGCATAATCGGGCCGATAAAACGGCTCAAAAAGATTCTGTAAGTCTTTGGCTGGGATCGGTGTGCATTCGTTCTCTATGACAAAAGCAGGCCCCTCAAAATAGACGGAAACCGTCTTCCCTGGATCTGTATAAGCAACAGCATTGGCGAGAATGTTAGACACCGCTTTACTAAACAATTTGGGCGGCAGCACGGCGGAGAAGCCGCCTGACAAATCTATATGAAAAACGATGCCGCGTGCTTTGGCGATCTGATCATACGGCTCGCATAACACGGTCAGCAGCCCGGACAGGTCAGTCTGGACCGGGATCTCATTTTTCAGCGGGCCGCCCGCGCCGGACGCTTCCAGGATCTCCTGGATCATTCCTGACAGCTGCTCCGCCATTTCCTTGCACTCCGGCAGACAGGCCTCAACATCCCGGTACTTCCCGATGCCTAGGATCATGTTCTCCAGCGTGGCGTTCAGGGCGGTCAGAGGGGTTTTCAGTTCGTGCGATGCCGCCCGCATAAAATCCACCTTAGCCTGCTCCAATTCCCTTATACGCTGCTTTTCGATTTCAAGGGTTTCAATGGCTGAAAGCAGGTTTTGGTATAAGCCGTTGATATTATCAGCCAGCACGCCGATCTCGTCTTCAGTCCGGATCTGGCAAACCGCGGACTTATCCATTTTTGCCATCCGCTCGGTCACGACAGAGAGCTGCTTAACGGGAACCGTGATCTGCCGGGAGAACAGGAGGGAGCACAGGATGGAGACCACAACGCAGCAGATAAGAGAAATTGGCAGAACTTTTTGAATCATCTGCATAATATACGGTGTCAAATTGAATTTGCCGGTAATGATCAGGTCACCGCTGCCGGGTCCAGGGGATAAATCAAAAGAAACCTGAGGGGTGAGGAAATACAGTAGGGCGTGGGCCACCAGCACGATAAAAAGCATGAGCCCCAATGTGTAGAAAAATATCTTTGGATAGATTTTCAACCGTTTCATTGATCCACCTCTAATTTATATCCAATCCCTTTTACCGTAACCAGGCAGCCGAGACGCAGTTTCTTTCGAAGATTTTTAATGTATGTGTCAACGGTTCGGTCGATGATTGGATTGTCGTCGCCCCACAGCTCGTCCAGGATTTGATTCCGGGTCAGAACGAGACCCTTGTGTTCCACAAATAGACGCAGCAGGTCGATTTCCTTGGGTGTCAACTCAATTATTCCTTCCTCGTCCCTTGCCGTATAGCCGGAAAAATCTACGGTAACATCACCAAACGCCATCGTTTCCGGTATTGCGCTCTGCCCGCTCCGCCGCAGCAGCGCCATGATCCGCTTCCCCAATAAAACCATGGAGAAGGGCTTGGTAATATAATCGTCCGCCTGCTCGTCAAAGCTCTTTACCTGCGTGTATTCATCCTCAATCGCGGTGAGCATAAGGACTGGCGCAAAGCTGGTGCGCCGGATTTCATGCAGTACAGCCAGCCCGGTCATTTTGGGAAGCATGATGTCCAAAACCACCAGGTCAGGCTTCTCCTCCCGAAAGTGCCTTACCGCCTGTGCTCCATCGTAGGCCGGAATGGCCTTATGCCCGGCGGATTTCATATACTCACATATAGCTTCATTCGTTTTAAAATCGTCTTCCACAATCAATAACGTGGCCATAAAAATCACCTCCAGTCTCAGTATAGCATCTCCATGTGGAAAGAGTATGGAAAGATTTCTATGATTGTTTACCGTCCATCTTATAGACCGCCTCCTCTGATCCCTCTGTCTCCCAGATCTTTAAAAGCACTGCCTCATAGGCGATTTATCATCCGTATATTTTTTCCAAACATGAAAATACTATTCTGAGAAACTATTTAAGGAGGCACGTATGGACACACAAATACTGCAGTTGATTAACGTACAGATTAATTTTGAATTCTTTTCTTCTTATCTTTACCTTGGTTTTGCAAATTATTACGCGGAAGCCGATCTGGACGGTTTTGAGAACTGGTTCCGCATTCAGGCGCAGGAGGAACTTGATCACGCCATGCTGCTGATCCAGTATCTTCATAATAATGACGAAAAAGTCGAACTGGAGCAGATCCGTAAACCCGATCTGAAACTGACCTCCCATGCCCAGCCGCTGAAAGTCGCTTATGAGCATGAGAAGCAGGTAACCGTGCGGTTTAACCAGATTTATGAGACGGCTTTTAAGAAAAAAGATTTCCGTACCACACAGCTGCTTGAATGGTTCATTATGGAACAGGGCGAGGAAGAAAAGGCAGCCAGCGACCTCGTGGCCAAAATGAATCTGTTCGGTAATGACTCGAAAGGACTCTACGAACTCAACAAAGAGTTTGCGGCAAGAGTCTATGCTGCCCCTTCACTCGTTCTCTAAAACAAACTGCACCATTTTGGGCAGGCCATGAAAAGTATCATTCAAACGGAGGAATTAAAAATGTCAAAACATGAACCAATTTTTTACGCCTGTGACAATTGTCATATCATAATTGAAGAAATCAACGGTACAAAAGAGGGGTTTTCCTGCTGTGGAATCCAGATGGAAAAACTTACCCCGAACACTTCTGAAGGCGCCCACGAAAAGCATATGCCGGTTGTGGAACAAAACGGAAACACTATCACCGTTAAGGTGGGGAGTATCTTTCATCCTATGTCTGAGGAACACAGTATTGAGTGGATCTACCTGCAGACAGAAAAGGGCGGCCAGAGAATCCATCTGGATCCGGACGAAGAACCGGTCGCAACATTTGTAGTGTGTGATGGGGACAGGGCGCTGGCGGCATACGCATACTGTAACCTGCATGGGTTCTGGAAGGTGGATATCTAGACGGGAGGTGCGTGGAAGAAGTACGCCTGCACAAAAAGAGAGTCCGTCCGGTACGGGCGAAAAAGAAAAGGCCCCTTTGCAGGCGTATTCTATGCTCCTGCAAAGGGGCCTTTTCTTTTTCGCCCGTACCGGACGGACTCTCTTTTTGTACATCCGGGCGGCAGGGCTCTCCGACTTGGGGGGTATCTCGGACGGGAGCGTTCGATGCTACTCCATTCCGAAGGGAATCTCTGCCAGTACGCTCATGTCGCCGTTTTTATCTATTACTTGTAGTATGAATTGTGTGGCGTCGGAGTGGTCGAATACCATTCCCTGTACCTGGCCTCCGTTTTCTGTGTCTGTTGTGCTGCTGCCGAATTCTTCATATACGCGGTTTCCGTTGGTGTCTGTCAGGATGACTGCCGGGTTTCTTTCTATATATTCTTCGGGCATGAAGAGTTCGATGTGCATATTACTTGGTGTTTGTGTTACTTTCTGTACAATGAATCCGTTGTTTTCTGCATTTGGCTCTGCCTCTTTGTTCTGGGTTGTGTCCATGGTTGGCTTGAATTTCAGAGTCCAGCTGCCTTTTATGCTTTTGAATCCGAGTCTGCTGAAGTCTGCTTTGCCGTAGTTTTCCAGGGTTGTGTCTTCCTCTTCGCCGAATCTGTGGGCGCCTATGGCGTCTGCGTGGATTTCTATTGTTGTGTTTTCGGTGAATTCACCATTTTCTACGTAGGATGCAGGTATCCTCATGAGGGAGACATAGACTCCGTCCTCCGATTTTTTTCCGGTTAATGTTTCTGTGGTGTATGCCTCTTTTCCATCTACGGTAAGCCAGGCCCAGAAGGAAACCGGATCCCCTTCCTTGTAGGTGAGCAAATCGAGTCTGTCGGCGGTGTTCAGCTCCGGATCCTCTGTGCGCATGGAAAGGGTAAAGTATAAATCCAGTCCGTCACAATATGCATCTGTCACGCTGATGGTGATTCCCTGGTCTTCCGCTACGTTTGTGATCTCCTCTTCGGGCTCTGTTACTACCGGCTTGGAATGCTTCTCGATATTGCTGTATGCGGTCTTGTCTTTCTCGGGGTAAGGGGTATCCTCCCGCATCTTCTGCAGGCGGCCGAATACATCTCCCAATAGCGGGATATCCTTTGCCAGCGCCGGGTTTACATAAAACACGCCCGACAATACAATGACCATGCACGCGGCGGCTGCTGCAATCCCAAGCCCTCTGTACATCCTTTTCTTTTTACTGCTGCCCTTAAGTTGTTTCATACGCACCTCACCGCTTCGGATTTTGTCATACATTTCCCCCATACGGTCATCTACGATTTCCGGTATCTTTATATCATTCTGCAATGCTTCTTTCAGTTCGATATCATGATCCTGTCTCTTCATCCCTGCACCTCCATTCCATATGCTGACGTCGGGTTTTCCTTCAGATATATTTTTTTGAAGGAGTTCCGCCCCCGCGACAGCCTCGTTTTTACGGTATTCTCGTTCATCTCCAGTATGGAGCCGATTTCTTTGATACTAAAGCCTTCCACATAGTAAAGCAGCAAAACAATCCGGTACTGGTCCTCCAGCTGATTCAACAGGCCTAAGAACTCCCTGCCGGACGTATCCACCTGTATTTCCTCCAATTCCGGATGTTCATATATTGGCACCATTTTCCCACGCTCCTTTAATATGCGGTTACAGTGATTAATTAGTATTCTGGTCAGCCATGTCTTAAAGAACTCCGGCTGCCGCAGGCCCTGCAGATTTTCAAAGCTGCTCAGAACCGTGTCCTGCATGGCGTCTGCAGCGTCTGCATCATTTTTCAGCATGCTGACTGCAATTTTATACAAAGCCTGCTTATGCTCTTCCATTAATAGTATAAAAGCTTCCTTATTACCCGCCTGTGCCCTTTTTACCAGATTTCTCAACTTCACACTCCCCCTTTGTATAGCAGCTTATGTCTGATATTTCATTGTCACGCCCAAACATTCTGTCCGGCGGGACTAGCGGTTATCACACCTGCTCTGTCTTGGATAATTGTATTCATAATTTTTATTCAATCGATTGATACTAATTAGATAAATAAATAGATTGAAAAGTTTCAGTATATTGAAAAAATTATACGGAATTATTTTCCATGTGAATCTCATTGATTTAACTTCTGCCTGCAGGTTCTTACTGCAATGTATAACATCCCGCATAATCAGCCTTTATTTTAGTCATAATAATAAAGCCATAATTTTATTTATGAGGAGGTGTCCAAATGGATCAAAACTATCAGATAGCCGACATATCCGGTCAATGTGTCCATGAGATTGACAAACTGCAGAAAACTCTGAAAGAAAAAACCAACCAGGAAATTGTACTGATTGCTTATACACCGGCAGAAAAAAAGGATTAAAGCAGTAAAGAAGTAAGACCGGACTCTAAAATATGAGATATGCCTAGTACAGCAGTGCATTAATCTTTCAGTAATAAGTGCCTGATATCTGCGTCAGAGGTGTGCCTGCTTTCGCGACGGCGTAGTGGTTCCTACGTCTAGCGAAAGCAGGTGCAGCTATGGCGTAGAGAGCAGGTGCTTATTGCTGAATTATTAGTGCACTGCTGTACTAGTTCTATTTGCAAAATAATTCTAACACAAAAGGTCATTTTCCTGTATAAAATCAAGAAAATGACCTCTTATTATACGTATTCTTGTTTTTAGTGAAAATCTCCCCCCTATAGAAGCGGGAGATTTTCACTTTTCTCGTTAAATACGAATCGCACTTATTTACCTGCCGGTTCCATCCCCAGCTTTTTTCTTTGGAGGACGTATCCGGATACAGAGCAGTTCTTTTACTTCCTCAAAAATCTTTTCCGTAGTCACATCGATCATCAGCCATCTGGAGCCGTTAAATACATTCGTATTCTTATAAAGCTCCTGCAGATATGAGCTGAAGGATCCCAGCATCAGTTCCGTCTCCGGCGCTTCTTTTCTCCCGATCGATATGAGGCAGGTGAAATAACCGTTATTCGGATATAAGGTGCACAATGCCCTGCTGCTTTTCTTATATTTCACATTCCATCCCGGCGCCCCGGAACATCTGCTGTATTCTATGGCCGGCTTTATGGAATACGTTTCTTCAATAAATTCACACAGCCCATCCCAAAACGGACAGTCCACATAAGCGCTGATGTCCTCAAATTCAGGTTTGTCTTCTCTTGTATATGCTTCAATCCATCCCATGATATTTCCTCCGTTAGTTTGTATTTTCATGTAACAGTCCGGGTTTGCCTGAACCGTTACATTTTCCTCTATCATACCACAATAATCAGGACAGCTGTGTGTCGTCTTTATTTCTTTTTAACCGGATAACATACTTCTGTTACCAAATCGTCCGGGCTTTTCGCCTCATAGGGGCTTACGTGGTAAATACAGAACGACGGGCCGTCGAATTCATAGCCGTTTTCCTGAATCCATCTGGCAACAGATTCGTTCACCTTTGTGATCTGGTCATAGCTTCCGCTGTATGTTGCCGAAGCCATCTGAACCGGCGCCACGGTCTTGAATCTTACATGTTCTGTATCTTTATAAGATCCCTCCACACAGGCCTGTATTTCAACATCTACATCACCGTCTTTGAATCCCTCATCGTGGAATATTGCAAGTCCGTAGCACGGCACGGCCTGTTTCAAATTCTGGGAAGCAGTCTCCTCATTTAACAGCTGCCACAGCATCCCCTCCGCGTCATATGCCGGGATTACCTGGCGCACACTGGCTACATACCTCTGGGGGAGCGTCTTTAACGTTACTTCATAATTCATAAGATTACCATCCTTTCTCAACCATCTGATCGTATTGTCCAGAACCTGTAACCGTTCCCTTGTCAGCCGTTCCTGCTCCTCAAGCTCCCTGCGCTTAACCAGCAGGAACTCTTCTATAGCCCGGGGATCATCATACTTTTCTAAGATCTCCCCAATCACTGCAAGGCCAAAGCCCATGCTTTTCAATACCTGGATTCTTTCAGCCAGCGGCAGCTGGGATACGCCATAGTAGCGGTAACCGGAGAGGTCATCCACGACCTCCGGCTTCAAAAGGCCGATCTCATCATAATGGCGCAGCATACGGATACTGATTCTTGACAACTTCGAAAAATCTCCTATTTTTAACATTGGTACCACCTCTCACATGTGTGTATTTCTGAGCTCATTTATAACATACAGTATACCATAATGTGAGAGTCAAGTACTTATCGGGATTTAGTCGGCAAGCTTTAGACTTGTCGACGGACGGGGACGCTTCATGACAGGGAGGCCGGGGAGGTGCTGGGGCTGTATATGCCGTTGCGATATGCACCCATGCTGCTAAGTGATTCTAGAACACCCGATGCCGGATAGGCGGGTACGCTGAACACATCACGGGAAATCTGATGATTTCCCGCGCTGGGTTCAGCAANTTATTATTTATCTTCATTTCACAAGGCAATTATATCGGCTGATTATTGAATTCTTATCATCTGTTGGTTGGAATTCTGTAAAATATTTTCCTGGAAATGTTAAATTATTTTACATTTTCAGTTACCTGGAGTATAGTCGGCAAGCTTTAGACTTGTCGACGGATGGGGACGCGAAATAAAGGGAACGCCGCCAGCCTTCCCTTTATTTCGCTGGGTTCATCCAATCGGCAGATAAACTTGTCAACTAGGGAGGTCCGTAACGGGGGCAGCGTATTGAGTCGTTTGATGGCACAGCATAGCCCCGGTACATAGAAAGAGTAAATTGAGCTTTATTCTGCTGCTGACTCTTCCCCAGGTATGAATTACAGGGTGCCTTTGGATATACTTTCACTGTACAGGATGTTCGAAAATGTTGAATACTAAATGCAGGACCCATTCCAAAAATAATTTTCATGCGCTTTCAGCACAACAATTTATATTTCTATAAAGTTACAACCGTATCGTTGATAAATGAATGGGGACTTCATGTTCCACCGGTCGAATCAATACACTGCCCCCGTTACGGACCCTCCCCAGTAGACGAGCTTTACTGCCGATTGGATGAACCCAGCGAAAGGACGGGATAGCCGAAAACCTCCCGGAGAACATCCATGTCCTTTCAAAAATGCTCAAAGCGGGCCTTAGAAATTCTTGGTGGGAAACAGCCCTGAAAATGGAGAGATTTTTGGATTCCGAATCCAAAAATCAGCTGACCCAGCGCGAGAAATCATCGGATTTCTCGTGATGTGTCAGTGGTGCTCCATTTTCAGGGCTGTTTCCCGCCTAGAATTTCTTAGGTCCGCGGCCGCGTTTTTGAAAGGACATGGATGTTCTCCGGGAGGCTTTCGGCTATCCCTTCATGGAGCGTCCCCATCCGCGCCGAGGCTAAAGCTCGTCGCTAAATCCCGATATGAGAGTCAGGAGAAGTTCCGGACTAGGAGATCGCTTTTTTCTATAAAGTCCTCGATTGTATCAAACCCGGACTCTTCAAGCATTTTCATAACATAAGGATTTTCCAGCGGGGTGGCAAAGGGGGCGCTGTCTCCATATGCATTTACCTGCCTGCGCCCTTCTTTTCGGTCCAGGATGGCTTTGGGACCTCCCACGCATCCGCCCTGGCATCCCATTCCTTCGAAGAAATTGGCATCCGTCTCTTTGTTCTGAATCCGTTTAATTAATTCACGGCAGGCCGGTATACCGTCTGCCTGTTCTGCCCTCACCTTTATCTTCCGATCCGGTCTCAGCTGCTTCTCGGTCTCCTGCACGGCCTCGCTCACGCCGCCGGTTCTGGCGTAGATCCGGCCCGCCCTGGAAGAATGCTCCTTTTCTTTATCGGCCAGTTCCTCCGGGTGGATGTCCGCGGCCTCAAAGATATCCTGTATTTCCTGAAATGTCAGCACGTAATCCACAGCCCCGGCAATATCCGGCTCTTTTGCTTCGCTCTTCTTTGCCAGACAGGGGCCTGCAAATACGGTGAGTGCATCCGGATGCAGCTGTTTTATCATTCGCCCGCAGGCAACCATGGGAGATACGGCCCCCGGCACATGGGGCATCAATTCATGATACATCTTGCGGATCATAGAGATCCAGATTGGACAGCAGCAGCTTGTAAGCTGGTAATCTCCCGCTTCGTTGACATGTTTATCAAACTCCAGCGCTTCTTTTAAGGTCAGGATATCCGCAAAGAGAGCAACTTCCACCATTCCCGTGAAACCCAGGGCCTGAAAAGCGGTCCGCAGCTTTCCCGGAGTGACTTTCTCCGAAAACTGTCCCAGAAAGGCCGGGGCAACCATCATGTATACAGGCCCTTTTGACTCCCTTACGGCCTTCATTGCCGGAAGCACGTCCCTGCCTGCTGTGATTTTATCCGTCTTGCACGCCTCAATACACGCCTCACACCCGGTACACAAATCCGGATTGATGAATAATTTTCCATCCTCTCCAACCTCAATTGCGTCAAAGATACAGCTGTTCTGGCACGCACGCTCATATTCGCACTCCTCGCACGGCTCATTAAAGACGACCGGTGCATGGCTCTGGGGATGGAGAAGACAATCCAGATGATAAGGGTGGTACTCGGGCGGCAGAGGCGCTTTTAGTGATATTTTCCGGTTCAGAATCTCCCGGTACAGCTCTTCAAATGTTTTCATTTTAATTTCTCCCATTTCTAACTGATATTACCAGTTATTATGGGCGGAGCGTTCCGTTTTTATGCACATCCAAAACGCCCGGATGCCGTAACGGCACCGGGCGCAGACGAACCATGTATCAGAATTATATTCGCTGTATGTCAGTCTTTCCTTGCGTCCCCCCAGAAGAACAGGGCAACCGTTCCCGGGCCTGTATGGCTTCCGATCGTTGTCCCAACACTGTTGATCACAACTTTTCCGTTAAGCTTTGGGAAACGTTCTTCTATCATATCCGCCACTTTTCTGGCATCATTGTAGCAGTCCGAGTGGGATATAAAACACTTTCCGGAGTAATCCAGCCTGTTCTCTGCAAACAGTTCCATTTTCTTTACGATCTCCCGGATTACCTTCTTCTTTCCCCTGATCTTGAAGCGGGGAATCAAGTGCCCGGTGTGATCCATGTTGAGCAGCGGACAGATCTCCAGCGCTGTTCCAAACCAACCGGAAACCCTGGATATACGGCCCCCTTTTACATAAAAGGTGAGATCTGTTGAAAAAAACCAGTGGTGCAGATTCAGTTTGTGAGCCTCTGCCCATTGGTACACTTCCTCCAGACTCTTGCCTTCGTCCCGCAGGTCGGCCAGACGATCCATAAGCAGCCCGTAACCGGAAGAAGCCCCCAGTGAATCTACGATAAAAATCTTCCTGTCCGGAAACTCCTCCAACAGTGCCTCTTTCGCCGTCTCCGCAGAATTAACCACTCCGGACAGCCCGGATGACAGGCATACATGCAGAATGTCCTTTCCCTGGATAAGTATGCTGCGGAAATACTCCATAAATTCCCCCGCATTTACCTGAGAAGTCTTGGTATCCGCCCCTTCTTTCATTCTAGCATAAAAAACATCAAAAGGCATACTCTGCCCCAAATCATCCGTATATTCCACACCGTCCAAATAATAATGAAAGCATATGAATGAGATATCCCGTTCTTTAAAATGCTCCGGCGATAAATCCGCAGTTGAGCAACAGCTTAATGCATAATTTTCCACAATTCTCTCCCCCTTTTCTGCTGCATTTATAATTTTATCTTACTCGTATATCACAGTTATGTCAACTATTTTATATAGTTGTTAATACTACCTTGTGCATTTTTAACCCCGAAAAAATAAATATCTTCACCATATTTCTGCGAAAGATACCTGATGCCGCCCTGGTGTCTGTCTGTATCTCTGGCAGAAACGATTTTCGTACTATTTTAAAGGAATCCGGTGCATTGTTATTCCTGTCACAAACCTATAAAATAAAAGAAAAAGGATAAAAGGAGGATCCAATATGACTTCAAAAGAACGTGTAATGGCAGTTTTTTCCCATCAGATTCCGGACCGTATTCCCATGTGGTGCGGTGCGTCTCCCGATTTTATGGCAAAGGCGCGCAGCTTTCTGAATGTTAAGAATGACGAAGAGGTTCTGCGGCGTTTCCATGACGATTTCCGCCGGGTTTATTCACGTTATGCCGGACCGGACCAATTTAATCCGGACTGTGGTCCCATGAATGGAAAGACAAAATCCATATTTGGCATTGAAAGAGACGGGATTGGCTACGGACAGGCAGCGTTCCACCCCCTTGCCAATGCTGCCGTCGAGGAAATCCATGCCTATGCCTGGCCGTCTCCCGACTGGTTTGATGTCTCATATATCAGAGAAGACGCACTGGCATGGGAGAATCAATATGCTGTCCTGGGCGGGGAATGGTGCCCTATTTTTCATGATGCCATCGACCTGCTCGGCATGGAAAATATGATGATCCTAATGTATGAAAACCCGGATATCGTACACGCCGTACTTTCCCACGTCACAGATTTCTACTATGAGCTGTCCGCAAGAGTATTTGAGGCGGCCCAAGGGGCAATCGATATTTTCTTCATTGGAAATGATCTGGGCAGCCAGACCGGACCTCTGCTGGGCGAAGAATTGTTCCGCGAATTCCTATATCCTTACCTGAAGCAGCTGGCGGATCTTGGAAGGGAATACGGACTTCCTACGATGATGCATTGCTGCGGCAGCTACACCCAGCTTATGCCTGCGCTAATTGAGAGCGGCATCTCCGCCGTGCAGAGTCTGCAGCCGATCACCAGGGAAATGCAGCCGGCTTACCTGAAAAAGCACTTCGGTGAAAGGCTTATCCTCAATGGATGTATCGATTCTATCAGCGTACTGATCAATGGAAGCATCGAAGACGCAGTCAGGGTAACCCGTGAAACCATCAAATGCATGAAGCCCGGAGGCGGCTACATTCTTTCCCCAAGCCATGACTACCTTCTGGAAGAGACTCCGCTTGAGAATGTACTCGCTATGTACGATACCTGCCTGGAAGATGGCTGGTACACCACAGATTAAGTAACTGGTTAATCTGTGCAATGAGTATCAGCCTTCATTCCTTATCGTTTTATAAGGCTTGCCAGAACCTGGTAAAGGTACTCAACATCCACCGGTTTGGTCACAAAACCATTCATTCCGGCATCAGCCGCAGCGTCGGCATCCTCTTTAAACGTATTCGCAGTCATTGCTATCACAGGGATCTCTGCCGCATCGGCCCGATCCAGGCTGCGAATGGCCCTGCACGCTTCCAGCCCGTCCATGACGGGCATCTGAATATCCATCAGAACCGCCTGATATTCGCCCGGGCTGCTTTCCCGGAATAACTCGAGCGCTTGTTTTCCGTTCTCTGCCCGCTTCACCGATGCACCCTGCATCTTCAGCAGTTCAACGGCGATCTCTGCATTTAGGTCATTATCCTCGGCAAGGATAAAATTCATGTGCGCCAGGAAATGATCGGTCTCCGTCTTCTCCTGTTTTGGCTCCAGCACCCCAATTGGAAATTCAACGGTGAAATAAAATTCACTGCCCTTTCCTTCCTGGCTGGCAAGCTTCAGTTCGCCCCCCATCAGCCTGATGAGCGTCCTGCTGATGGCCAGTCCCAGTCCGGTTCCCTGGCTTTTAGAAAAGCTGGTGCCAACCTGCTCAAATGCTTCAAAAATACGATTCTGATTCTCCTCGGATATCCCCATGCCATTATCAATAACCTGGAATCTGTATGCCGCTTTCTTTTCAGAACTCTGCATCTGCGTTACACATACTCTGACCCTTCCTCCCTTAGGAGTAAACTTAAAAGCATTAGAAATCAGGTTTGTAAGCACCTGTTTCAGGCGTACCGAATCCCCGACAACCACATCATCCTGAATCTCCGTCTCCAACCGAAAGTCCAAGCCCCGCCTTTTTGCTTCCGCCGTCATCATGCTTTCCAACTCATCCAGAATCTGCTCCATAGCGAATGGCTCGCTGGTCACTGTCATCATACCGCTTTCAATTCTGCTCATATCCAGGATGTCACTGATCAGGCTCAGCAGATAACGGGAAGAGGCACGTATCTTGGAAAGATTCTCCCTTACATTATCCGGAACGCTGTCCATCATACAGGTAAGGTCGCTTATGCCGACAATTGCATTCATTGGGGTTCTGATCTCATGGCTCATCCTGGACAAAAATTCCCCTTTCGCACGGCTTTCAGCCTCGGCCCTCTCCAGGTTTGCCTGCATTTTTGCCGCATGAATACGATAGCGCGCCATAATCAGAACAAAAACAACTACCAGAAGGGATATCCCTGCCAATATGGCTATAAACAGCAGGGGATTCGCATAAATCATCTGGATTGCTGAAAGATGTCCCGTGCCTATGGATATCATATTCTGGCTCTCTATCGTCTCTTTCTCGTCACTGGTCATGGTGTTAATGGCTTTGTTCATGATCGTCAGCAGCTCTCCCTCAACCGGACTGGGCATTGCAAAACTCATTTCATTTTTTTCATTGACCACAGTATTCGGGATCACATTTTTAAACTGATTCGCCTGTATTTCCTGCTCAATTCTTGAGGAAAGACCATAATAGAAATCGACTTCTCCTCTGTTAACTGCACGCAGCGCTTCGTTCACGGTTTCATAGTACTTTACCTTAGATACCTGGATACCGCCAGGCATCACCCGGCCCTCGGTCACTGCCCCGATAAGTCCTTCTGAGGGAAATGTCACAGACTTATTACGTGCTATAATGTCATTCAGAACTGCATACGGCTTTGTTACTGCCAGATTCATCCGGGCGCCTTCGTTATCAGTGCCAAGAAAAGAGCCGAGCATATCCGCTTTTCCCTTTTTCACCAAATCCAGCGAATCACTGTAACTATCCGCATAAACAAATTCAAATTTCAGCCCTGAAAATTCTTCCACCTTTTTCAACACATCGGGAATTATACCGTCATGCTGTCCGTCATCGTTTTCTATGCAATACAGCGGGTGCCATTTTTTAATAACGGCAACCTTTACCAACTTCTTTTTGCTGATGTACGCCTTCTCAGACTCGTTCAAATGTATACTTGCCATTCCCGAATCAGGAAAATTAGCCTCGTAGCGCTCCTCGGCAAAATTAGGGTTAGAGTCCATAATTTTCGCCATCGCCATATTCAATCCGTCCAAAACTTCCTGGTTATGCCCCGTTGTAACAATGTAGTGGGGCTGTGAATCAAACTTTGCCACCACACGGAACAGACCGGAATCTTCTGTGTTATTTCCCAGAAGCATATCCACCCTTCCATCTTCCAGATAATGATAGAAGTTTCCATCCACCTGCTGCTCCCGCGTTAATTCAATCAGTTCGGCTTCTATATTATTACTGTCCAAAAACACCTTGAGACGGTGGATATTTTCCGCAGCGTTTTTATAAACGCCTATCTTCTTTCCGGTCATGCTTTTCCAGTCAAAGGCTCTAATGCTATCATCCTGCTTTCTGGCCAGCAGAATAGATTTGCTGTAACCGGTATTGTAATCCGGATAAGCAAAGTATTCTTCCATTCCGTCCAAATAATAAGCTCCGCCCATTAAATCATAATCACCAGCCATGAACTCATCAATAATGGTCTCCACTGTTGTGTCAATAAATTCATATTTCCATCCTGTATATTTAGCAATCTCATTAAGATAATCGACCACGATACCATGACGGGTTCCGTCCTCATCTGTTTCCGTATATCCTTCCAATTCCGGGAAAGCAACCCGAAGGACAAGCTGTTCCGTCTGCTCTTCTGCCTGCACAGGTGCCGATGAACAAAGCAATGCCGCTGCCGTCGCCGCCAACATCATGATACAGTTTTTTAATCTCCCCTTCCATAATATCGCCATATCCCTGAGCTCCTTTTTCATAATGGTTTTGTCACATCTGATTATATCATATGTCTCCTGCAGATGCGGTATATATTCCAAATATTTTTCTATTTCTCAGCCTGTGCTATTCCAATCTAGGCAGAATCTCCCCCAGTATTTCAACCGCCTCATTCAATCTCCTCAGTTCTTCCTGACTCAATTTTTCTTCCAGAGAACGAAGAAAATCCTTATTTTTCAGATAATATTCATCTAAATAGTCAACGGCCTTCTGCGTAAGCCGCAGCCAGATCATCCGCCTGTCATTTTCATGATACTGCCGTTCTATAAATCCATACTGATAGAGCTTATCCACAAGCTTTGTGGCCTGCTGTTTTGGAACCTTCAGCTGCTGAGCCAGCTCCGTCATAGTCACTGTCTCGCATTTTCTAAGTGTTTCCAGGCAGTAGTATGTCTCCAGGCTCATCTCCTTGTGCAGCGTCTCTTTAAACGGGCGTACTAATTTTGAATGCCAGTCAGGCATTACCAGAAGTAGATTTTTTACAAATTGTTCAGAATATCTTTCTTTTTTCATCTTTACTCTCCATTGACAAATGAACGTAATCGTGTTATGCTCTTAAATTAGTAAATAAAATATGACTATCATCATTGTTTAATCATTATTGTACCATCGCCAATTTCTAAATTCAAATACTATCCATAATTAAACTAAACAAATAAAGGAGATGCCGCTGTTTATGAAAAACTACATACAAAATTTCGTCGATAAAGTAAAAGCTAAATTTCGTTTCGGTACGCTGAGTTTTATTTTTATTATCGCCTACGTTAATATCTTTCAACATATCTTTGGCCCTGAAAATACCATTGTGGGCGTTATCTTTACCATTATGATGTCCGCTTCTATGGTACGGGATCTGACTGCTACCCCGGTAAGGCATCTGATCCTCCAGTCCGCCGTGCTGGTCTGGATCGCACTGGCGGCATGCTGGGTTGTATATCTGCCGATGCCGCTGTCGCTTGTCATTAATTTTATCACACTATGTATGATTTTGTATGCTTTTACTTACGAATATTCCACCCATATGTACTTTCCTTATATTCTTTCCTACCTGTTTCTCATCTTCATCACGCCGGTGGATGCCGCTCATCTGCCAAAAAGACTTGTTGGCATGCTGGTGGGCGCTCTGTCCATTATTCTGTACCAATGGGTCATGGGAAGAAAGCGTGTCGCAGAGACTGCACAGGATGTACTCACTGAAATGATTGACGATATCTCAGGTTATATTGCCTGGCTGCTGCTGGAATCGCCTGATAAACCGGATCTCTCCGATATACGGCGCAAGCTGTGCAGCCTGAGCCAGATCGTCTATGACAGAAGAAAAAAAGCGCTCTGTATCTCGGACGCCGGTTTCTGTATGGTTGAGGCTGGACGCGGCCTGGAACATCTGCTGGCTTATCTTCAGGAGATTCCGCGGAAAACAGTACATTCCGAAAAAAAACTGCTCCAGTATATTCAATCCCAGTTAAAGATGTACCGTGCTTATATAAATGCGGAGACTGCAGATTTGCAGCCGCCAGCCTCCCCTGCCTTATCCGGCATGCATGCAACTGAAACAGCCGGACGCACAGATGAACATTTAACCTTTATTTATCAAAAACTGCTGCATATGTCGGACCCGGAGAAAAAGATGCACTACCGTAAGACGGCTCTTTCTCTGAAAATACAGCTTCAGATGGCGCTGGACTGGAGTCCTGTACGGGGAATCTATGCACTGCGGGTTGCAATAATCCTGACCTGTGCTACAGCGCTCGTACAGTATTTGGCACTGCCCCACGGAAAATGGCTTCTCTTTACTCTGGCATCCGTATCGCTGCCCTACGCAGACGATGTCCCCCAGAAGATGAGAAAGCGTATCATAGCCACAATTGCAGGCGGTCTGATCTCCGTTGTCATCTACTCCCTTATTCCCTCGCCCGCCGGGCGGACCGCCGCAATGATGCTGTCGGGATACCTGTCTTTCTATTTTACAGATTATACGGAAACTTATGCCTGCTCTACCATCGGAGCGCTCGGAGGAGCAGTCTTCATGAACGTATTTGGCTTCCAGGCAGTAACCGAGATGTTCCTCGTCCGCTTCTCGTATATAGTGGTTGGTGCAGCTGCGGCATATGTTCTGAACTGTATGATGTTCCCTTACAGCCGTGACAGAGCGACCCGCGCACTGTGGAAGAAATATCAGTCCAATTTGGAACTGCTGGACAAAATTAAGCACACCAAAAAGCCGGATTCTCAACTATACTATACACTGGTCATCCTGACCCATCTGCAGGAAGAAAAACTCATACAAAATGCGGAGGAAGACCATAACAATCACGGTTCATCCGGCTCAATGCGCTGGAATCTTGTCAGATCCAGCGATGCATAACTTCCAGCAGCCGTCCGATCTCCAGTGGTTTTGCCACATGCTCGTTCATTCCCGCCTGTTTTGCTCTATAAACATCATCTGCAAATGCGTTGGCAGTCAGAGCAATAATTGGAATCTTCTCTGCATCCGGACGCTGCCCGTTCACTGCAAGTTTCCGGATCGCCTTTGCGGCGCCATAGCCGTCCAGCACCGGCATCTGGATATCCATAAGAATGAGTGCAAACTCTCCCGGCAGTCTGGAGCAGAAGATATCCACTGCCTCCTGCCCGTTAGACGCACATGTAACATCCAGCCCATAAGCAGTCAGCAGTTCCTCTGCGATATCCCGGTTCAGTGCATTGTCCTCCACCAGCAGTATCCTCGTATGCCCGGGGAAACCCGCTTCGGATCCCGGATGTACCGAAAAATCGGGATATGCAGTTCCCTCTTCCTCCTGCGCAAGTTTCAGAAATATCGTAACAGTAAAACGGGATCCCTTATTCAGCTCACTCTCCACTTGGATATTGCCATTCATCATCTGAACCAAATTGCTGGTAATGGCCAGTCCCAATCCAGTTCCCTGAATTCTGCTCACGCGGGAATCTTCTGCTCGTTCGAAGGGCAGAAACATCTTACTTTTAAACTCTTCCGACATACCTATTCCGTCGTCTTCCACCACGAATTCGTAGCATCCGATCCCATACCGCCCTGAAAGCTTTTCTTCCAGCCGGACATTGATATGCCCGTTTTCATTGGTATACTTTACAGCATTAGAAAGCAGATTAAGCAGAATCTGCTTCACACGCACGGCATCCCCATATACCCAGCAGTGCTTTGGCTTCTTTACACAGGCTGTGTAAGACAGCTTATGGCTGTCCGCATCCGTACGAATGATCTCCGACACCTCCTCCAGTACACCATCGATCCGAAACTTATCCTCACTTAATGCTACACTCCCCGCCTCAATCTTAGACATATCCAGCACCTTATTGATCAATTCGAGAAGATGCCCTCCCGACAGGTCAATCTTATTCAGGCAGTCTTCCATCTTTTCCTTATCATCCAGATGGTTCTTCGCAATGGTCGTCATTCCCAGAATCGCATTCATCGGAGTCCTGATATCATGGCTCATTTTTGAAAGGAAATCAGACTTCGCCCGATTTGCCTTATTCAGGGAATCATAAGCTTCTTCCAGTGCGTGCTTTGCCCGTTTTTCTTCCTCATAATATTCAAGTTCCTTCTGCTTTTCTGCGCTGATATTCCGAAACGCTATAATTGCAGTATTTGGTTTTTCGTTTTCCGCCTTTCTGAGATGCACTTCCATACGCAGCCACAGTTCAGACTGCCTGTTCCGGAATTCTACCTCCATATGCCGGTTTTCACTCTTTAACTCTCTCAGAAGGTTTTCTTTTCTGCAGGCATCGGATACTTTATTCCAGTCAGCGATGTTAATTTCCCGCAAAATATAACTGCGGAGCTGACCGGAAAAGGAGCCGTTCCTGGGAGGCGCCATTGCACTCCCCACCTCAGGCAGACGAACCGCATAGTAAGTGTCTTCCTCCAGATTCACATAGAAAATACTCACATATACTCCATTGATTGCCTGCAGCGCAGACTGGTTCATGTAGAGGCGCTCGCTGTTTTCCGAGAGTTCCGACTTCATCCTATGGATATTATAGAGTGCGCCTACCACACGGGCTGGTTTACCATTTTCCATAACAAGCCGTCCGTTCACTCTGTACCATAAATAGCTGCCAAGACCTGTCCGCGGAGTTGAACACCGCACCTCAAACACTTCGGTCCGTCCTTTGCATATGTTATCCACTACCATCGGGACATCATCTGGATGCACGATCTTCTGTTCCAGTAATGCTTTAGAATAATGTTCTATTTCGTTGCGCAGAACCCCTTCGCCCGTAATCGGCTCATAGCTGATAAAACGGTCTGTATCCATATCGTATTCAAACATAACGGCTGAGCTGACCTCCATGGCCACACGGTACATTTCCTGCTCCCGGTTCAGCTGCTCCTGAAGAACCTTTCTCTGCGTGATATCTACAACAGTTCGCTGCAGGATATTTTCACCTTCCGACGTGGTTCCCACAATCATAGTGGTTCCCTGCATCCAGTGGACAGAACCGTCTTTCCAGATAACGCGGTATTCATTATCCTTATAATCTCCAACTTTTTCCAGCCCGTAATATATCTCATGCAGAATTTCTCTGTCTTCCGCGTTCACTGCCCCAAGCATGCCTTCCTGCCAGTCCCCCATCCCCTCTTCTACACTATGATATCCCATCAATAAAACAACGGCCTCGTTAAGAGATATCAGGCGGTAGCTGCCGTCACTGCATTGAACGAAGCGGATAATCCCACAAGGTACGGTATCGTAGATACTTGTCAGCAATTCGGTCTGCTCACGAAGACGCTGCGCATCCTCCTCAGACCCCGTTATATCCAGATACAGGCTGTTGACCATCCAGTTTCCGTCCGCGTCCTGCGCCTTTTTTCCACTGTCAATAATCCACTTCAGGCTTCCGTCCTTACACCGGACCCGGTATTTTGTGGAATACTCCAGACCGCCGTCTTTGAAGGCTTCCGCGCAGTCGGACAGCGCCTGTTCCAGGTCCGGAGGGTATACTGTCCCCACCGCAGTGCCGCCCGTGGCCTCCATGAACTCCTCCACCGTATAGCCAAACAGGCCGGCCGCCTCCCTGCTCACAAATGCAAAGGAATAGGTATCATCGTCATTGCTGATTTTAAGTCCCCCCGCAATTGAGGACATGATCACTTCCATCTGCCGGTTCTGCTGCTTCTTCTCCGCCTCCAGAGCCTGAAGGCGCTCCTGCACATATTCATAGGACTGTCTGCCGATCTTATCCGGAAACAGTTCCCCCTCCAGCAGTTCCTGGTAGGGATTGGAACAATGGATATGGGAGCAGCGCAGTCCCTCGTCCGTATCCTGGAATACAAACGTCACCCTTTGGTGTACTTTGAGGTACATCTCGGTATTGGGGTCCGTAGCTATCCACATACGCCCCATCACCACGTATACGCCTTTCACCGGAACAATGACATCATATTCTTCATCCCATATCATACATTTCGGTATGATCCCGCCGTAATTCAGAAACTGCTCCGTACAGGCTTCCCGGCCTGAGAGGCACTCCTCTTCTCCGGTGCCGAGCCAGGAAAACTGAGGAGAAAACAATGCCGTAATCCCCTCCATATCATGATCGCAATAATGCATGTGCATCATACTGCTGGCCAGGTTTTTCACATCCTCCAAATGTTGATTGTACTCTCTGTCTGTTTTTGTTCTCACGCCGTCTAAACCCGCTTTCTTCTTATTTTAACCAATCTCACATGCGGTATTTCTTTCGCATCTGGCAGGTAATTCGCTTGTTTCTTAATTATACTGAATCCCCCATTAAAACACAACGAAAATCGCGGTTCACCGGCGGCCAGCTTTCTCACAGTATGGACACGTTTTGTTCTTCTGCGTCCTGCTTGCGGCGTCTGCCTGCCAGGAGTGCCCTTTTTCGCAGATCCAAAAGACCGGTTTCCTGCTTGTACAGGTCAGGTCATGGGGCTGCAGCGAACCGTTTTTCCTGTAATCCCACTCCCTTACCAGGGCCGGAAAACGGGCTGCCAGCGAATTTTCCCTGCATGCCCGGAATCCGGCACAGTAGGGGCAGCCCTTTTTGCTGCCCACTTCATGGGAGATCCTCCTGCACCATTCATGATGCGGATACTTCGTACACTGCCACCAGACTTTTTCTCCGGATCCGGCCGAAACATTTTTGGGATGCAGCATTTTATTTTTTCCGTAATGCCAGCGGGCCGCCACCTCCGGATGGGTCTTATCCAGACTGTTACCGCCGCGCACATATCGGCTGCGGCATACAGGACACCTGCTGCCTGCAGTTCTGGCCTGAATCTCCTTTTCCCATTCATGCCCGGCAGAACAGATCCACCAGACTTTTTTATTGGATTTCGGCCGCACATCCTTTGGAGTAAGCGGATCGTTTTTCTCATAATTCCATTCAGCCGCAACTTTCGGATATACAGCCTCCAGATTCTCCCCTTCTGTCGGCCTGCGGCCGGAGCAGTAGGGGCATCCCCGCCCCAGAACACTGCGATTGGATATCTTAGCCTTCCAGGAATGGCCTTTTTCACAGATCCAATAGGCAAAGCCGTTGTTCGCACAGGATAACTCCCACGGAGAGTCCTCATTTTTCTCCCAATCCCATTGTTCCAAAAGCTCCGGTTTTCTTGCAGCCAGGCTGTTCTCCCTTGTGAGCCTGCTGCCGCTGCAGTAGGGGCACCTTCCGCTTTTCACCATCTCTCTGACATTGCGCCTCCACGTATGGCCCTTCTCGCAGCGCCAGCTCACCATTGCATGGGAGCCTACCGATACGTCATCCGGCGTAAGCCCATCATTTCCTTTCGTATCCCACATCTTCGCAATCCCCGGATTCTGCACTGACAGCCGGTTCTCATTACTCACTCTGTGCCTGGAACAAAAAGGGCAGCCATAGCCGCGGTTGGTCCGTTTATTTGGGGACATTTTCCAGACATGCCCTTTTTTGCACTGCCAGGTATAATCAGTTCCTGCTCCGTATTCCACCATCTCGGGAGTGATCGGCCAGTTCGCCTCCTTATGCCATTCCTCTGCGAGCTCCGGATATCTGGACGCCAGGCTGTTTTTCTTTTTACCTTCCACCAGAAGCGCACGGATATACTGGGCATCGCGGACGACATCCACATCCATCTTTATGTTCATCCCATAATGGCTGTTTATGTATCTCACAATCGAGGACACAACCTCATTCATATACTTGTACGAATGGTCAACACGGCAGACAATCTCTCGTTTGGTCTCTTGTTTCTGCTCTTTTGTTCTTTCTGCTTCCCTGTCCCGTTTCTCTGTCTGCTCTCTGACCGTCAGCACCCCGACCCCGACGCTTTGCAGATAGTCCGCCTTACGATTATCGTATTCCGCCCGGTCATATATCTCATGGAACACTCCATTATACTCAATCCCCAGCTGAATCTCCGGTATAAAGACATCCACTTCAAAACAATCGATCACGGCTCTGTTGGTGCAATCCGGGAAAATTTTCTTCATATAATAATAAATCACCTGTTCCGGAAAAGAAGTTTTCCCCTGCTTTTTACAAACCGGACAGCCCTGTGAATGCATCGTCCTGTTTGACACAAACGCCCGCCACTTATGCGTGGGGTTAAAGCTGCACTGCCAGTATACCTTCTTCCCGCTGAACGGATGTATCTCTTCCGGTTTCAGGTCATTTTTTTCATAATCCCATTCCCGTGCAATCCCCGGAAACAGCGCTTGCAAATTATACTCTTCACTCACCAGTTCTCCACGGCAGTAGCAGCATCCCTTAAAATCCCCCTGCTCATTCGGGCTCTTATACCAGCTGTGCCCGCGATCACATTTCCACCAGAATTTCTTACCTGAACCGGGAAGCACCTGATCCGGAGTCCTCTCATTCTTCTCATAATCCCAGCACTTTGCCAGCTCCGGATAAATCCGTTCCAGATTATACTCCTTAGACACCCGCCTGTGAGAGCAATAAGGGCAGTCCGTATACTTACACCTATTACGCCATGCAGGAGGAGCTGTCCACGTATGCCCCCGCCCACACCTCCAGGAAACCGCCTCCCTGGAACTACTCGGCACCTCCTCCGGAGAAACCCCATTTGCCTCATAATCCCACTGTTCAAGCACCTCTTCCCGACCATGCCTCTTACAATAATCATAAAAAGATATTCTCATATGTATTCTCCTAAAGTACTAATAAAGTAAGTATAACATAAAGTGAAAATTTGGAAAACCGACCTATTTCCTGACTGGTCAATTGCATCTCCCCCCTCAACTCAATCCGCCTCCACCACCACTTTCCGCTGCTCCGCCTCCCGCCCGGACGCACCAGCGTTATAGAAGCCCAAACGGAAGACACCCCCCGGAACATGATATAGGGGTCTGGAAAAGCGTAGGCACGTCTGTTAGCCGGAGTTGAGAAAAAAAGCAGAAAAACCGGGGTGATTTTTGTGATACCGAATCACAAAAATCCCTGGACCCAGCGCGTGAAGCCATCCAGGCTTCACGTGATGTGTCCAGGTCGCCCCGGTTTTTCTGCTTTTTTACTCTACTCCGGCTTACAAACGTACCCCCGCTTTTCCAGACCCCTATATCATGTTCCGGGGGGTGTCTTCCGTTATGGGCTTCTATAAAGCGTCCACTCTCCCAAAGCTTTTAACAAATCCCACCTTATCGATGGCCTTCACCCCCATCCACCAATTTGCGCTGATTGCGAATTCTTTTGCGTATTTCTCTCCCAGATCAAACCAGCTCCATGTGATATCCCATACTCCGCCTGGATTACGCGTATCTATCAGGTAATCCAGCTCTTTCTCCACAATTTCCTCGTTTCCTTTATACATTGGACTGTTTGGTGACTCGATAAACTCCGAAGGCCTTGGTGTATACATTGCCCACTTTTCCGGGTTTCTCTCGATTCTTCTATTCGAGGCCTCTCCCATTTTCTCCAGAAGTTTCCCGCATTCCATGTCCGGGAACAGGCCTTTTTGCAACACTTCTGCCAGAAGCACGCACATGCCGCCGGCCCCCATTTCACCGAAATCTTCCGTGGATTCCGCTTTTTTAAGAAGCTGTTCTGTATACTTCAGTGCCTTTTTATATACAGATGTCTCCGGTTCTGCACAATGCAGAATGAAAGAGCACAGGCCTGCAGTAATTCCCAGACTCTGCAGTTTGTTTTCTTTTTCACTGAATGTCCACCATGGCGCATGAGGGTAATTGTCACTGGATGGGATTGAGAAAAACCATCCTTCTTCATCGCTGTATACCCCGCTGTCCAGATAGCGTAAGATACCCTGAACCATAGGGTGATCTGTGCCTGCATGCTCCATAAACTCTATTTTTCTAAGCGTAATGGCTGCCGTCATTGTAGCGTAGGGAGAAGACTCCGGGTTCCAGCCGTCCGGTTCTACCGCATTTCCAAATCCGCCGTCCTCATTCTGATAAAATGCCAGCTCCTCTGCAACCGCCTCCCGCGTCCCATCTTCATGAAAATAATTCCACAGGGCCATCTCCAGTGGTCTTGCATTTCTATGAAACCATGTACGTATTTCCTGATATTCTTTTTGTGTAAGTGTCTTCATTATCTTATTCCTCCATCAGTCTTTTACAGAAATGTTATCAGAATCAGGCTTATCCGTATTGTAAAAAAACGACATGGTCATTGGTTTTTTATGGCAATTTTCTTAGCCCCCTCCGGGTTGGTACCGTGAAAACGCCTGAATTCCTTCAATAGATGCGCCTGGTCCGTGTATCCGTAGCGGTATACTGCGTTCTGCGCGTTAAATGACTCCGACATCACGATCTCCCGCCATACATTCTGGTAACGCACCAGGCTGGCAATCTTTTTCGGAGGCATGCCTATCTTCTGCAGAAACAGGCGCTCGATCTGTCTCTGGCTGACCGTGCTGTACTCACAGATATCCCGGACAGCCACCGCGCCCGATGCAGACAATATCCGTTGTATCGAATTGAGCAGATCTGGATTTTCCTCTGTCTTATCCAGCTTCTGCAGCAAAAATGCCTCCACATGTGCTATCCGCTCTTCCACCTCCGTCAGATAAAAGAACGGGTCAAAGAGCCGGCCCCAGCCTTCTCCAAGAGCCTCCAGCTCCGTCGTTTGATTACACGCATCTTTCAGATTCATAGAAAAGAAAAAACTGGCGGCCCAAAAGTGAAAGCGGATGGCAAAACTGCTGACTATATCCGTATCTTCCCGTGACTGTGCCAGAAACGGCTTGTCCTGTATCCCGCACAAATAACCGGTAATCTTCTGGCTGGTATGGTTTACATTCACAATAATATCCATACAGGTATCCGGTATCACCAGCACCTCCCTGCTGTCTCCTTCATAATTGTGACTGCCATTCTGTCTGCGGTCCATAGGTATATAATCTCCCTCCGTCCAGTAACATGCCACATAAGGTGCCAGGGAAACGCATGGACTGTACTCTCTGTAAGTATCGTCCGCTAAAAAAGGACGGGCGGTCAGCGGACGGTATATATTGTTAAATGTCAGCATACATGATCTCCTCTCCATGTCTCGTTTTATATGCCATTTCACTTTAACATACCCTAAAATGTTATACAAGCTGCCTCCTCCTGCTGATCCCCATGTATTACAAGATATGTTAACAGTTCAGACAAGTCTGAACTGTTACGCATCCAGCACATTGAAATTCGCCTGCGGCGAAGAGCTGGATGCCTGCAACCACCATGTTTTCGTACGGTCTGCGCAGTAAATGCGCAGACCTGTCTGAACTGTTACAAGATATGTTACTATACACGGCACGGTCTGAACCGATACATTTTTTATGAACTTTTCACAAAAAAATATTTCGGTGCCAAAGAATTTATGTTATACTAATACTTATAATGAAAGCAATTCTCGGTAACTGTACATTTTTTTCAGACACGTTCTAGAAAGGAGTCATGGTGAAAGTTTGAGTATTACAAAAAAATTAAATGAGAAATGGCGGGAGGCGGTAAGCGCTGTTCTGCCGATTATCGGTATCGTACTCTTTTTATGCTTTGGAGTAGCGCCGATTTCCCCAAGTATCTTACTTTGCTTTTTGATCGGAGCCGTACTGCTTTTGCTGGGCATGATGTTTTTTACGCTCGGTGCAGAAGTTGCAATGACGCCGATGGGCGAGCGGGTCGGCACCTGTCTGACCAAAAGTAAAAAGCTGTTGCTCGTAGTCGGAATTTCTTTTTTACTTGGGGCTATTATCACAATATCGGAGCCGGATCTGCAGGTTCTTGCACAACAGGTTCCGTCCGTTCCAAATATGGTATTGATTTTATCTGTAGCGTGTGGTGTGGGTGTTTTTCTGGTCGTTTCATTTTTGCGTATGCTGTTTGGAATACCGCTGCCGCCTTTGCTTCTGATTTTCTATTTTATTATCTTTGTACTGGCATTTTTCGTGCCTGAAGATTTTCTGGGTGTAGCCTTTGACTCCGGTGGCGTGACAACGGGTCCTATGACAGTTCCATTTATCATGGCTTTAGGTATTGGTATTTCCTCAATCCGAAGTGACCGGCATGCAGCGGATGACAGTTTCGGCCTTGTTGCGCTCTGCTCGATTGGCCCGATACTGGCGGTTATGATTCTGGGAATGATCTACAATCCCAAGGAAAGCGCATATGTGCCCCCTGTCATTCCGGACATTGAAAATTCAACAGAGCTATGGCATCTGTTCGCTGTTGAGTTTCCGACTTACATGAAAGAAATTGCTCTTTCTCTGCTGCCTATTGTGCTGTTTTTCCTTGCTTTTCAGCTTTTAGTTTTAAAGCTGTCAAAACGTACACTTATGAAAATATTTGTGGGCCTTATCTATACATATATCGGTCTGGTTCTGTTTTTGACAGGGGTTAATGTGGGATTTATGCCCGCCGGAAATTATCTGGGCCAGGTACTCGCGGGCCTGGAACATCACTGGACGCTGATTCCGATTGCAATGGTGATGGGATATTACATTGTAAAAGCCGAGCCTGCCGTATATGTGCTGAATAAGCAGGTAGAGGAGATTACAGACGGCGCTATTTCGGCAAAGGCTATGGGAATCGGGCTTTCCGTGGGCGTGGCGATCTCACTTGGCATCGCAATGATCCGGGTGATGACAGGGATTTCTATTCTCTGGTTTTTAATTCCTGGTTATGCTCTTGCGCTGGGTATCTCGTTCTTTGTGCCCAAGATCTATACTGCCATCGCTTTTGACTCCGGCGGCGTGGCTTCCGGCCCCATGACGGCCGCCTTCCTGCTGCCGCTGGCACAGGGAGCCTGCGTGGCCCTGGGCGGAAATATCGTAACGGATGCATTTGGATTAGTAGCAATGGTTGCCATGACACCGCTCATTACGATTCAGGTCATGGGGCTTTATGCAAAACTTGTAAACAGCAGAAACGGGCAGGATACCATACCTGCACAGCCGGCAAGTGATTTTGAGATGCTGGATGATGATGCAATTATAGACTTATAGTTCAAATAAGAATCGAGGATTTTATGAGTGAATTAAATCTGATGGTTACGATCAGTGACCGGAACCAGATCCGAAGGTTTCTGGCATTTTATAAAGAATATAGCGTTAATATCATATTAGTCTCCATGGGGCGGGGAACTGCTGAAGATGATGTACTGCATTCCTTCGGCTTCGAGGCATCAGAAAAGGCCGTTCTTTTTGCCATGGTTACAACCAAAGAGTGGAAGGCAATAAAGAGCGGCCTGGAAAAACAAATTAAAATTGATATTCCGGGCACCGGAATCGTCTTTATCGTACCGGTAAGCAGCGTCGGCGGAAAAAAACAGCTGCAGTTTATAACCGAAGGACGTGATTTTGAGAAAGAGGAGGAAAGTACGTTGAAGGACACGAAACATGAGCTTCTCGTTGTGATAGCCAACCAGGGATACACAGAACTGATTATGGATGCCGCCAGAGGGGCAAAAGCGGGCGGCGGCACAGTCATTCACGCAAAAGGAACGGGGATGAAAAAATACGAGCATTTCCTGGGGGTTTCATTGGCTTCTGAAAAGGAAATGATCTTCATTGTGGCTAAAAGCGAAGATAAAAGCAGCATTATGAGGGCTGTCATGGATCAGGCCGGACTGGGAAGCAAGGCAAAAGCGATTGTGTTTTCCCTGCCTGTTACAGAGACTGCGGGACTGCGGCTCATGGAGCAGGAGGACGATTAGCAGGACGGCCTATATCACATACTGCATCCTCCTATTCAGGCTTCACCTGATATACCATGATATGCTCTCCATGCAGATCCTGTTTTCCGTTAAAAGAAAAACCGAACTTTTCATACAGGTGGACCGCCGCCTCATTCCCTTCAATCACACTCAGATAAATTTTTCTGCTGCGGTAATTTTGGATCAGCAATTTAAGCAGCCCGGATAAAGCGGCGGTTCCGTACCCCTTCCCCTGATATTTTTCATCAATCAGCAGACGGTCCATCCACAGCCTGCCAAAGGGAAGGTACTGCCATAGGAAGAATCCATACATGGCGAAGCCAACCATTGTATCACCGTCATAGATGCCTACCGGATGCCAGCGCTTACATCGGTCTGCCTCAGAGAGGCACTGCTCTACAGACTCGATAAAACCATGCTGGCTGCCGGCAATTTTTAAATTCAGTGCTGTTGCCCGATTCTCACTGGTTATAGGTTCAAAATGAAGATTCATGATGGTACTCGCCTCCTACTACTTTTATTGACTGGTCCTCCCGTTTTACTGAATATACCAGGTGGGGCATATCTATTCCGTAATAATGTTTTGTAAACCTGCCGCGGACAGCCATGCCATTTCGTATTGCCACATTCTGTGAAGGAATGTTGTTGTCACGGATGATGGAATACACTTCCTCTGTATGTAATTCTTCAAATGCATAATCCCTGCATGCAATGGCAGCCTCTGTGGCATATCCTTTATGCCAGTATGCCTTCTGGAAAAGGTAACCGGCCTCCAGAACTTCCCGGCCGCCTGCGTCCTGTATTGTCAGCCCACACTGGCCGATCATTTCTTCATTTGCTTTTAATATAACCGCCCAAAGGCCAAAGCCATATGTTTCATATCTCCGGATCTGCCGTTCCAGCCAATCCTGCACCTCTTCGTCTGAAAATGCATGTTCATATGCATACATTACCTCTGCATCTTGCAGAATTCTGCAGAGTGCATCGTAATCACCCTGATTCATTTTGCGTAAATATAATCGCTTTGTTTCTAATATCATAGTTCTCTCACCCTCTTTTCACTTTATAATTCGATGCCATATAGTCAGGCGCGAAAGAAAAGGCACCCAAACTGGATGCCTAGTACAGCAATGCATTAAAGCGGGCACTGATAGCGCGGCTGTCCCACGCTCTTTTTCCCATATTCGATTGCATTAACCGGGCAGCCGCAGATACAGGCCATACAGTGTGTACAGCGCTTCCCCCAGACCGGACGGTTATCCACAAGCTTTATATTATTGAGCGGACAGGCTTTCTCACATTTTCCACATCCAACACAAGTATCCTTAGCATAAAACTTATCTGCATGAACACATAAAGGGTAATAAAGATCATTGACAATACTGCTCTTGATTTTATCTCTCGTCGTAATCCTCATTTCAGGAAGTTTCTTTCCATCACGAATATACTCTGCTGCCTTCTGAATCTCCGGCAGGGCCTTTTTCACAATCATTTTCGCTTCCATTTCCTCCGGCGCCGGATACATGGCAATATAGTTCTCAGGCATTACAATCTCTGCACACCCCATATATATGAAATTCTTTTGCTCACAAAGCCTCTTCAGATACTTCTCTGCATTCCCGACTCCGCCGCCGCAGGTCATGACAAAATATACCTTGTGCGGTCCCTTAAATCTGGCCCGTTGAATCCATGCCTCCACCAGTCTCGGTATCCGCCATCCATAGGTTGGTAAGACAAAAACAAGTCTTTCTTCCTGTTTTACTGCGGCCCCTTCTTTCTCCTTAATCTTGTCATTCAAGAACACAGCCGGTTCTCCCAGAACCTCCGCTATTCGTTTTGCTGCATATTCGCTGTTTCCCGTACCGGAAAAATAAAAAATCATAGACGCGCCTCCTGCACTGATGTAATTTTTTCTTTTATATCATAACCACTTTGCGTACATTATATCATGACCGCAAGCGGTCACGATGTCTCCGGCGGATGCACAGCAGCTTTCTGCGGTTCCGCAGAAACTGCCTGATGCGCAATGATATAATGGTACGCTCTGCGTACATTATATCATAAATTTATCATTCATGATCACCATTTTCTCCCAGTTCAGAGGTTCTGCACCACTTCCCAGGCCTCCGTATCAAATTCCCTGTCTTTGTAATAATACTTTTTGTCTTCCTCCGTAATCTTCCGGATCACCTTACATGGATTTCCCCCTGCAATTACCCATTCCGGGATGTCCTTTGTCACCACGCTCCCCGCGCCGATGACCGTATTGCTCCCGATATGTACCCCAGGAAGAATCACTGTATTTCCGCCGATCCACACGTTATCACCTATGGTAACCTCTATGCCATATTCATATTTCGAGTTTCTCGATACCGGATGCACCGGATGGCCGGCCGTATAGATAGCGACATTCGGGGCCAGCTGGCAATTGTCACCGATTGTTACTTTTGCCACGTCTATGATCGTACAGTTATAATTAGCAAAGAAGTTCTTTCCAGTCTCAATGTTAAAACCATAATCACAATAAAACGGTGGATTAATAAAAGCATCTTCCGATTTACCCAGCATTTCTTTTATGATCTTTTTGATCTCCTCATAGTCGGAGCGGTCCACAGCGTTCAGCTTCTGCATCAGCCGTCTGCATCTTTTCTGTTCCTCCATTACGGCATCATCCGAAATATATGCCATTCCCAGATCCCTTCGTTTTCTGTTATCCATATTCATTTCCTCCTGATCTTTTTCTCTATTCTTATTGTTTCTTCCACTTTTGTTGATTGTTTATATTGTATCAGTTGTCAGATTTTTCAACCATTCATATTTTTTATAATGCCGGTATACTGCGGGAAGCTTCACGAATTCGTCCAGATTCAGCAGGAAATAAACTGCAAGAACCGGAAGCTTCCATACAAATGCCGCCAGTATCCCAATGGGAACAATAATCACCCACATTGTTACCAGATCACAGAAAAGGCCAAACCTGGTATCACCCCCGGCACAAAAGATTCCGGCTATTGTGGTAGAATTCAAGGACTTTCCTATCATGTAATAGGCACATATGAGCAGCATGGCTTTCAAGTATTCCTGTGCCTGCCCACTGAGGCCGGCCGCGAAACGGATGACCAGCGGACTGCATGCAAGAAGCAGTATCCCTGACGCCGCCCCCGCGGTCAGCGACAGCCTGCAGAGCCTGCCGCCATATTCCTTTGCCCGTTCCAGTTCTCCTCTGCCGAGTTCATTTCCAACCAGAATTCCACTGCCGGTTCCAATTCCAAGGCACATACATGCGATGATATTTTTCACGATATTGGCAATGGAATTCGCCGCAACCGCATCGCTTCCCAGGCGTCCCATAATCACGGAAAACATGGCAAATCCACAGCCCCATACCAGTTCATTTGCCAGCACGGGTACCGTATAGCGGTAAAAATCTTTTTTCAGCCTTCCATGATCCATCGTCATATATTTCCATCGGATGCGCACCGCATCTTTCTTTCTGTTTTCCAGAAGAACCAGCAGCAGTTCCACGGCCCTTGAAATCGTTGTTGCAAGGGCCGCCCCTGCGATTCCCATATTGGGGAAGCCTAAAAGTCCAAATATCAGTGCTGCATTTAATATGATATTCAGGACAACGGAAGTGGAGCCGTATACTGTACTTCTCACCGTCCTGCCGCTATTTTTCATAATGCACAGATAGATCTGGGAAACTCCTGTAAACAGATAGGAAGGACTGACAATTTTAAGATACGGAATTCCCAGCAGAATCAGTTCTCCATTATCTGTAAAAATGCGCATCAGCGCTCCGGGAATCAGTACCGCGCCCAGAAAGAACAAGCATGAGATCACACCGGATATCCGCAGGACAACCGCCAGAATCTTTTCCACTGATTCCGTATCGCCTTTTCCCCAGTACTGCGCCGCCAGGACAGTTGTCCCGATAGTCAGGGCCGCATAAAACAGGTTCAGTATAAATTGTACCTGGGCGGCCAGGGATACCGCCGCCAGGGCGCTCTGGTTTAAAAGGCCCAGCATCAGGGCGTCTGACGCGCTGACCAGAGCTGTCATCAGATTCTGCATGGTAATCGGCAAAACAAGGACAAACAGCTTTCTATAAAATTCATTCTTCTTTATTTTCATTGCCTCCCCCCACAAATCCAGCGAATAGTTAAGTTGATCGTTATCATCTCTGCACTAGTATGATATGATAGGTAATAGTCCAGGCCTGCCTGAACTGTTACATGATAAGAATAGCTTCCACAAGTTTTATTTTGTGATATATTATAATAATATTATTGAACCCCGCCGATTTCTATCAATATCTTCTTCACTTTTTATAATAATCGTATTTGTGAGGTGTTTTATGGCTAAAGTCACTCTGGATCTTATGCATGATGCTTCTGAAATTGTCCACTATGATACAGCAGGTATCCCTTTATATATCAGGACCGGCAATCTGGATCATTATCCGGATAAGCGCGCTCTCTGCCACTGGCATGAGGATATCGAATTTATCCGAATTCTGAAAGGCAGGATGAATTACAGCATCAATGGGAAAAAAATATTATTGAATGAAAATGACTGCCTCATGGTAAATGCAAAACAGATGCACTATGGGTATTCTCAGAACCAGCAGAATTGTATATTTATATGTATTCTGATTCACCCGCGTCTGCTTACGGCAAACCAACTGCTGAACCAGAAATACTTTGCGCCTATTTTAGATAATTCCTGCCTGGAGTATCTCCACTTCCGTCCGCAGGATGCACTTCATCATGAAATGATCGCGCTCCTTGACCAGACCATGCAACGGAAGGAACAGGCTTTCCCTGGATATGAACTGGAAGTGGCCGGCTCTATGCTGCTCATGTGGAGCCGTCTTCTCAGTCTCCCGCAGATGGCCTCCCAAGCACCGGAGGTGCGTCCCGACTCCGATCTTACAATTCAAAAAGACATGGTATCGTTCATTTATCAGAATTACGCTGAAAAGTTAACACTAGGCGACATAGCCGCCGCGGGGAACGTCAGCCGCAGCAAATGCTGTATCATCTTCAAACTTTATCTGCAGCAGTCCCCTATAGATTTCCTGAATCATTACCGGCTCGAGGTCAGCTGCAGCCTGCTGAAAACCACCGCACTCAGGATCACACAGATCGCAACGGCATGTGGATTCAATCACCTCAGCTATTACTCGAAAATTTTTATGCAAAACTATGGATGCACGCCAAATGAATTCCGAAAGCGAAACCGGGCAGAATAAGCCCGGGCGTTTTTTACATAGCGTGCTATATATTTATTCTTCTCTTAACCACTCTATTATCTTGAAGCTGATCTCCATATCCGGAACTTTATAGTAATGGGCTCGCCTCTCCGATGCCGAATACCCCGAGACGGTGAAGGGCTCTTGTACATGCGATATATAAGAGATTTTTATCTTCTTTGCTGCTGTAGTTTTCCAGGTTGGCATCGCAGATAAGAACCGCATCAAACTCCAGCCCTTTTGACATATAGACAGGCATGACAAATCCACCCACAAGCTTCGGCATGCTCCCCTCCTGTATCAGCTGAATCTCCATCCTGTCCCTCAGACTCTCAAACAAGACACGGGCATTTTTCTCACTCTTACAGAGCAGCCCAATGGACCGGTATCCGTTCTCAAGGCAGAAACCGACCTCATCGGCAATCAGAGCGTCCAGCTCCTTCTGACTGCCGGCCATATGAATCTCAGGCTCATCCCCTTTTCGGTTAAAGCTCTTAATTTCCGGCCTGTGTTCAATAAATTTGAGGCTGTAGTTCAGTATCTCATTCGTGCATCGGAAACTCTTATCCATGGTTATCAGAGAGGATCTTCTCATGTTCAGGATATTCCTTATCTGTTCATATAGAGACAGATTCTCCTGTTTTTCCAGCGTCTGGTTAATATCTCCCAGAATTGTAAATTTGGAGTTGGAAAACAGCAGGTGAAAGATCTCATATTGAAGGGGATAATAGTCCTGTGCTTCATCAATTACCACTTGTTTGATGTCCTGATACCTGATCCTGCCGCCCTCTGCTCCCCCTGCCGCAGAATATGCGTTCTGGGGGCCTCTCTGCGAATACCTGCCTGCTCCGTTCATTTTCAGATGTAAATATGCCAGGGCAATGGCATCATCGTAATATAAATAGCCGGTATCCAGATTTTCCTGAGTATAATCCAGTATCTCGTCCAGGCTGCTGCCGGCCGGTGAATCTCCCGACAGACTGCGGAAGTATGCTTTATCGCGGAACAGTTTCTGATAGAGGCTGAAAAGATCAGGCTCCGTAAATTTTTGAATCTCCTGCCTGATCATTATCTTTTCTGCTTTCCTGATTCTTCCCTTATTTGATTCGCGGATTAAGTCCAGAATAATATCTTCGAGCTGCTTAAGCTTAATTCCCAGGGGAGTTTCCTCTCTGCCCAGTACTTTATTGCGCAGAGCCTCTTTTCTCACAATGCACTTATCTTCATAGTACACATCTTCAAACTCAATCCACTTATGTGGCAGATCTTTGATAAACTGGTTTAAAATATCCAGGAATTGAAGTGAAGTTTTGAACTCAATGCTGCTTTTTATTATCTTATGGTATCCCCTGCTTGTAATCAGATTCTCCAGAAATTTATTTTTGGACTGGATGCGTTTTGTCTTCAGGACGGAGGCAAGAATATCTTCGAATACGATGGAGACAACATTACTTTCCCCCAGCTCCGGCAGTACCTCTGAGATGTACTGTTCAAACAGGGAATTGGGCGAGATAATCAGGATATTATTTGCCGCCAGCCTTCCCGAAAGGCCCTGATACATCAGATATGCGGCCCGGTGAAGCGCAATCGAAGTTTTGCCGCTTCCCGCGACACCCTGCACCATCATCAAATCATTTTCCATATCCCGGATAACCAGATCCTGCTCCCGCTGTATTGTCTCAACGATTGCTTTCATCTTGGAGGAAGTGTTTCTGGACAGCAGCTGCCGCAGAAATTCATCGACGATCTGTACATCCGCATCAAAAAAATATTCCAGCTTCCCGTCACGAATCTCATACTGCCGCTTCAGGTTTACCTCGCCTGCAATCCGGCCGGCAGGCGCATCATAAAAAACCTTACCGGTCAGGAAGCGGTAGAAAACACTGGCAATGGGTGATCTCCAGTCATAAATATACATTTCATGCGATGTTTCTTCTTTTAGAGAAGCGCGTCCTATATAGATTTTCTCGAAATCGTCTTCCCCCTCGAATTTAAAATCAATCCGGGCAAAATAAGGTGACTTTATGAGCTTCTCCAGTAAACATATTTTATGTTCCATTTCTTCATAGGCCACAATCTTATCCGTCACAAAATTCATATCCTGACTTAGTTCGGCAAGCGCCTCGAACCCATCCGAGGACCAGAGGTCCGGTATCGAGTGGGACGTGTTATCACGCATTTCCTTCTTTGCTTTTATAATATCCGATTTGTTTTCCTCATTGCGCTTACGGGCACATTCCAGCTGTTTCAGTGCCAGTGCCTTTGTATCCTCTAATCTATGTTTCTCAAATTCCAGTTCAGACTGATCGTATTCCATTCAAATATCACCTTTCATCTAAAATCAGCAGGGAAACTCTTCCCCTGCTGGATTCCTGCGAACTATGCCATTGGGGTAAGTTTACCACAAATCAACTTATAAAAATAGGGGGAAAATTGTAATGTAGGCTGAAAATCGGCTAAAGGGACGCCTGTCTGAGATGGGGAGCGGGACGCCGGCAGGGCATAGAGGGGGCTTTCTGGGAGTAACCCGCTTACGGAGAAGTACTAACGCAAGAGGAGCCGCCTATGAGGGCACATCCGGCATGCAGCGAGAAAGCCTGATGCTTTCTCGCCTTAGACCGGAATGGAAAGTGATTTTGGTAAATCACTTTCCATCCCTCATAGACGGCTCCTCTTGCGTAAGTACTTCTAGACCGTGCGCTCTATACTCCCAGAAAGCCCCCTCTATGCCCTGCCGGCGTCCCGCTCCCCATCTCAGACAGGCTTGGTTCATCCGGATTTTTAGATGGTCTCATTACTGGGAGGGGTTTCCTTGGGAGAGGCGGATTGGATTGGGGGCATGTTTGGCCTTTGGCTGAAGATGTGTTTGTTGTATGTTTGTAATATGTGTTTACATTCTGTGGTGGAAATGGGCGGAATTTTGCGTTTTTTATTTCGGTGCCGAAATATATTGACACATGGAAGTGTGTGTGCTATTATAATATTACGGTACCGGAATAAATGTTGTAAGGAGATGTTTAGTTATGGAAAAAACGATTGATGAGTTGTTGTTTGAGAAGATGACGCTGTTTTTTAGGAATATGCGGCCGGAAGGGCCGGGCGGGCATCGGGGGCATGATGGCAGAGGGCCGGGATTTGGCGGGCCTGGTTTTCATGGGGAGCATTTCAGGCATCCGGGGCCTCCGGGACCTCCTGAGCCTCCTCATTCTGAGATGAGGGGGTTTGGACGGGGGCCTTTGCATGAGGGACCGCCGGATCGAAGGGGGCCGCTTGGCAGGGAACGTGTTTTGAGGATTATTCTGGAACATGAGGATGGCATACGGCAGAAGCAGATTGCAGAAGAGCTGGGAATTAATCCTTCTTCTATGTCTGAATTGATTTATAAGCTGGAATCAGACGGATATCTGGAGAGACGGGTGGATGAGAGTGATAAGAGGGCCACGCTTATTTTTCTGACGGAAAAGGGAAAAGCCAGGGCTTTTGAGGTTCAGGATGAACAGGCTGAACAGATGCAGTTCCTGTTTCATAATTTGAGTGAGGACGAAAAGATGACTTTGCTTGCTCTTCTTGAAAAGCTTACGGCGCCTGCTGAAGATTGAAAACCCAAGAGCATCCCGTAACTCACGCTATGACCGGCCGGTCTGCAGTAAAGCTGCAGAATGACAGATACTCTGTTTCGCATGAAAAAGCCGCCCAACTGGTGATTCGCTGTATAGGCGGCTTTTTCATGGTTGTGTTAATCAACTTATTTTCTACAGCCTCTATTCCCATTTGAAGAATTTTAATGAGATTCCGATGCAGACGGCAGCGATAAATATCATTACAATTACCGAAAGGAAGACTGTTTCGCTTTTATTGCCTAGAGATGCTGCTTTGAGCAGTTTGATCCCCTGTGTCATGGGTAAGAGTTCGGCTGCTTTCTGCAGTGCCGGAGGCATGACCTCGTAGGGAAGCGTCGCTCCTGAAAATATTAACATTGGAAAATAGAGTATGCTTGCAATGACTCCGGCCATTTTAGTATTGGGGGCTATGCCTCCCACCATCATGCCTATACTGAAGATAGAAATTATAACTAAAATATATCCGCCCAGAAAGCCGGGAATTGAGCCACGGAACTGATATCCAAAGAAACATTTAGCTGTAAAAAACAACAGCAAAAGAGAAAGCACTGCGTATATCGTATAGACAGCTACCTGTACCAGCAGGATCAGCGCGGGGCTGATGGGCGTTACTTTGTAACGCTTTAGGATATGCCGGCTGCGATAGTCTGATACAACTAACGGAAGTCCCATCACACCCCCCGCGCAGATTGAGATTGTCGTCAGCGCGCCGAATGATTGTTCCAAAAAGGAATACTCTGCTCCGGCAAAGGCGGGCTTGTTTCCGTAAATAATGCCCAGAATGATCAACACAACAAGAGGGACACAGATGGCAAATATGAACATATCCATTCCCCGTAATGATAACTTCAACTCTGTTTTCAGCATTGTCTTAAACGTCTTCATCTGTCTCTCCCTCCTCGTCTGAATACCAAAGATACGCGTCCTCAAACTTGTCGTACGGACTGGTTTGAACCGCTTCGGATACGGTTCCGTAAAATACGATTTTTCCCTTTTTTAAAATACAGATCTGGTCACATAGCGCTTCCACTTCATCCATAAAATGAGACGTCAATAGAATGGTTAAGCCTTTTTCTTTTGATATGGAAAGAATTTTCCAAACTTCCCGGCGTGCCCTGGCATCCAGCCCGGTTGTCAGTTCGTCCAAAAATACAAGCTCCGGATTCGGAATGAGCGCAAGGACAATGAACAGGCGTTGTCTTTGTCCTCCTGATAAATCCTTTACCAGACTTTTTTTCTTGTCCGAAATACCAAATCTTTCGAGCAATTCCCCGGGATCCGCAGCATTGTGGTATAAAGACGCAGTCACCTCACAGAGCTCTGCCACTGTGATCTGTTCCTGGCAGCTGGTCTCCTGGAACTGAACGCCAACTTTTTCAAACAGCTTTTTCCGATCTTTCAGCGGATTCATTCCCAAAACGGAGATTTCCCCCCTGTCGGCTCTCTTCGTACCTAAGATACATTCGATCGTTGTACTCTTTCCTGCGCCGTTGGCCCCGAGCAGTCCGAATACCATGCCCTTGTTCACGGAAAAGCTTACGTTGTCTGCCGCAGGCAGCTTATGATAAGATTTTGTAAGCTGCCTGACTTTGATTACTTCCTGCATGTCATTACCTCCATTTCTTTTTTAGAGTGCTTTTACTGCAAAAGAATACCACCAATCAAAACATTGGTGGTAAAGTGGAAGGTTATGAAAATTTATTTTTCATTTTCTGCAGCATATCCAGTATTTTCAGCGCATTCTGCTCTGCCTCTGAGAGAGAGGTCATGAGCTTATCGCATACTGCGATAATGTCTGTGTCCTCCTTTGGTGTATTAAGAGCGCCTCCGATATCAAGATCCGGATTTTCTGATAACAGGCTGAGCATATGCAGGATTGATTCCAAAGAGTAGTTTGCGCACCGCAGGGAACGGATTATTTTAAGCCGCCGTATATCTTCGTCCGTATAAACCCGATATCCATTTTCTCTGCGCCGGATCTTCAATAAGCCGTTCATCTCCCAGTTCCGCAGAGTGTCCATCGAAATGTCCAGATACCCGGACACTTCTTTCCGCTTTAAAAAGTGCTTATTTTCACCGGGCTTTCCCGATAGAATCTGTTTGACCATCTCTACGGCCTCTTCTGCGTTCTTCCTCTCCCGGCGCACCTGTTTTAAATATTCCTGGGTAAGTGCGGCGGCCGTATCATAATCCCCACCGGCCGATACCTTTACCATTTGGATGATTTTCTTCCGCAGGCCATTTTGCAGCACCTCAATCTGAAAGGCAAGACGGGCAAGCCTGAATTGCTCTATATGAACATCAGTAAAGATGCGGTACCCGTTGGGCTGCCGCCTGGGCTTCGGTATCAGTTCCAGTTCTTCGTACAGCCGCACCGTATTGGGATGGATGCCTATAATTGCTGCAACTTCTGCTGTTTTATATTTCGTCATCTGCCTTCCTCTTTTTTAATAATAGTCTTTTCCGATGTTTTTTCAGTCCGGTGGCTGGCATACCGGGCAGTAGTAGACCGATCCTCCCATATAGGTTTCTTTGTTGATGGTCCCGCCGCAGACCGGGCATGGTTCCTTCCACGTGTTCTTTGACATTTTTGTCCGGTATCCTCCCGGATTACCAAACAGATCTTTCTCTGTATCACGGCCGCCCTGTTCTGCCATCGCCGTCAGCACGCTGACCATGCAGGAAAGCAGTCTCTGCTTCTCCTCTTCGCCCAGTGCCTGCAGCTTTCTCTTAGGATGTATCCCCGCCTCGAACAGAATATCCTGCAGAACTCCATTCCCAATTCCCGGAAAATGCTGATCCGTTGCAAGCAATGCTTTTACACTGCTCACCGGCTTACACCTTTTTATCCTGTCATAAAAGTAAATCTTAAATTCATCAGAAAAAGGAGAAACAGCATTTCTGCTTTTCTCATAGTATTCGTCAGCATAGTCTCCCCTGTGGACAATCATGCCCCCATACATAGCCACTGTAAATACCAGTGCCATGCCGTCGTCCAACACGATTAAGAGCTGATAATTTTTAGGAACTTTTTCCAGGGGGATCAGGCGGGCATTCACACCGTCGTTAAAACACAGCCTGTAGCCCTCCTCAAAAATGATTTCGACAAAAATCCCAAATCCCTCTGAGGAAATAATTTTCTTTCCTTTTAAAACCGTATTATATGCAGCAGGTTCGCCGTTATACCAGCAAAATCTGTGTACTTTGGTAGGCGGCAGAACTTCGCTGACAGTTCTTCCTGCAGTCGAATCTTTTAACTGCGATGCTGTCGTTAGTACCTCCGGCAGCTCAAGCATACGCCATTCCTCCTTTCCATGTTTTGCGATACCGGAGTCAGAGAGTCACTCTCCCCAGCTCTTCCAACTCATCAAACAGGTCGTTTCTCATCTACCAGAACGCCTCAATGTGCAGAGGGACCCGAAATCCGTTGTCTGACGTTCCGGGAGATTTATTTAAGATGTGATATGAAAATTATACTACATAGAGCAGGTTAACGCCATTATAATTCATATTCTTACTCTACTTATATATGGCGTTTTTTAACAGTAATGCAGCGGCTGCCGCATTTAATCTGATTTTGGGATATCACTTATTATGACGTCCGTGCATAGTATATAGATGGAGGTGACTAATATGAATTCCTGTGAACTCGTTACTTATATATCATCCATTGCATGTTTTCTCTCAAAAAACTGCTCCACGGAGGAACTGGAACTGCTGGCCGCCATCTTTTCGCAGCTTGGGGATACACTGGCAACAATCCTGGTAAATGAAGCCAATTGTCCATGTGATGACCAGTCCGTTTCTAATATATAGGTATTTTTCTGTACGAAAAAACTACTAACTCTTCGTGCATTGGTTAGTAGTCTTATATTTGCCTTATTGGTTCAAAACGAGTCTTTTTATAAAAGTAGTCTTACCTTTTCCGTCACATTGTCAGAGCCTTTTATCCCCAGCATAGGAATGCTCAGATTCTCTGCTGCTAGCCGTCTGTTAAGTATCTCCATGAACAATCCCATTCCGTCCGTTTCCTGATCACAGTCGGAAGTCGTCTCTACGCCGCAGTTTGGAGAACGGTTCGCTCCGATGATTCCAAGAATCTGAAATCCATATTTTCGGTATTCCAGAAGCTGCAGCATCACGTAATCTGCAAGGGACGTCAGCTTTTCATACGTATCTGTCTTCTGCATCTCTCTCCGGATCCGGGTGTTTTCTACTACAACGGGGCTGTCTGCTCCCCGTATGTTTCCCCTGTCCAGCCCCAGACAGCAGAGCTCCGGACAGGGCATCTGAACGATTCCCACATCTGCATCAAGAAACATTTGTATCATATCTTTGAAAGCAGCAGGGTACACTGCAGTACCATCTGATATAGAATTCTGATTCAACAGGCAATGTGCTATCAAAACCACTTTTTGACTTCTAACATCCGTAAACATAGTATTCTCCCTCCTGCAACCATGGTAAGCAAAAGAAAACCTCAATGGCAGGCTCCGCCTATTGAAATTCGCCTGCGGCGAAAGGCTGGACGCCTGCAGCCATCATGTTTTCATACGGTCTGCACAGTAAATGCGCAGACCTGACTAATCTATTACTCTATATGGGAAACTCCTTCATATACAAGCGCAGTTAAATCAGCAATAGCCTTCCACCGTGTTTCATCCGCGCTGACATAATAATAATTTTTTGTCCCCTCTTTTCTCATATTAACAATTCCCGCATCTTTAAGTATCTGCAAATGGTGGGAAACGGAGGGCCTTGTCAGGTGGGTCTTTTCCGCAATCTCTCCGACACGGATACCGGATAGATTGCCCTGTAAAAGCACAAGTATGATCAACTGTCTTGTTTCATCCCCAATTGCTGTAAATGCCTCTCTGCATTCCTGAAATCCCTTTGTAATCTTTTCCAGGCGTTCTGTACATTCTCTGTCCATAGATAATATCCTCACATAAATTTTACGTCCGGCTTATTGCGCTGCGCTGAACGCTGATACTTCACCTTCGGATATCCCAGCACTAACGTGGCGGCTGCTTTTTTTCCTTTTGGGATCCCCAGTGTTTTCCGGATTCTGCGTGAACTGTTTGCAGCAATTGTAAAAAAGCCGCTGAACAACACGCCTAAGCCGTTTGCTTCTGCGACAAACTCCATGTTCTGCGCCGCCAATACTCCGTTGCCCTTATCCTTTGCCGCAATCACAATTACAATAGGTGCATGGAAAAAGAAAAAATGATCGTCAATTTTATTTCTTCTTGCCATTGGGCTGAACAAATCAGCCAGCGGCTTTACTTTTCTGAATAACTGAACTGCCATCTGCTCAATTTTTTCTTTCTTTTTATCTAATACAATAAATGAGACATCCTGCAAATTCTTGGCCGTATGGGTTAGTCTTCCTGCTTCCAGGATCTGCCCGATTACTGCTTTTGGGATTTCTTTATGCTGAAACTGCCGGACAGTCCGCCGAAATCGAATAACATCCAGTACTTCCTCCGGATTCAGCCGAGTCCCCTTGTTCTCCACAGGTTTTGTAGCATATCCGCTGATTGTGATTGCTTCTTTGGGACATACTGCTTCGCAGTGCCCGCACATGATACAGTCATTGGTGTAAATATCCGCTTTATTTCCCTTCAACTCAATATTGTTGGCAGCACAGTCTTTAACACACATGCCGCAGCCAATACATTTTTCGGAATTTACTTTTATCATATGATCTGCCATAGTAATACCTTCTTTCGTTAATTTTTATTAACCATTATAGCAGACATATATAAAATTGCAGTATTGGTAAAGAAAGCGTTTACCATTAAATCTATATCTAAATATTTTTCTTACTCTTATCCACTGGTTCCCTCTTTTTCACGCTTTCAATACTGGCCCTTTCCTATTGCGTCCCCATCATCGTCAGAATTTTACCAGAACTTCTCCATATACTTTTCAGCCTCTGCCGGCTCCAGGCTGAATTTCTCTGCCGCCTTCGCTTTCGTGTCTTCCCTGGAAAATTTCACCTCGCGGCAAAGCTCTATCAATACCTGTATTCCTTCCTCATGACCTTCCTGTAACCCTTTTTGGTGTCCTTCCTCTATCCCTTTCTGATGCCCCTCCTGGAACCCTTCTTCTTTCACCTGCCGCATATGTTTTTCCTCATCATATTCATAGATACTCACGCTTTTCACCTCCGCTCTGTTCTTACTTAGAAATTCCGACAGAATATTTTCTCTGATACATTCCGTGATTGCCAGTTCCACTGCAGCCTCAAGGCCCATACTGCCGGCATATTCCCTCACCCTAGATACATACTCTGAATAATCTTTTAGTATCTTGCACGTATCTAACAATTTTGTATTGTGTCCTGGATTTATATTAAACATAACTGCCGTCAACTCAAGAGCATACTCCTGTTCAGGTACCATAAAGGCCTCAGACAGCCTTAATACCTTAATATCCTCCATTTTTTCAGTCCCGTTATAAAAGATCACAAACCTTGGAGTTGGGATCTGTATGGTCTTTGTTCCATATAAGTTTTCATCTTTTGTCATGACCGAATATAAATCTGACACATAAATCAGGCATCTCAGCGGTAAGTTCGGACTGAATGTAGACTGATGCTCATATAATGTCAGACGGGAGTCAATTATAAACGACAGGTCATTCTTCATTGACATGTAAATTGCATTTTCCAGAGTATTAATTTCCAGTAGTTCCGGATCATTATACTCCGTGCCATTCATTGCGTTATACAAGTCAAGTAACGCTCTCTTCTCACTGAATATCATTTCAAATAGTCTGGATTTGTAGGTACGTTTTGCATACTTCCCACTGGCGTTTTCATTTACCGCCCCATATTCCTGCTGTTGTACTGTTTCTTTGTTTTGTACGTCTTTCTGCATATATCTGCCTCCTTCGTAATTATGCAGGAGGCTCCTGCTATCCAAAATAGCTATCACTGAAACCCCTCTGCTGTTTAAATTGGAATCCAAAGCATTGAGATTTCTTGCATTGATATCTGTCATTAGAAATGATACCAGATCCGGGGTTGCCCGTTAAGAAGTTTTAGAAATATATTCATGCTTTTAAAATATCTTAGCATAATAATCACTTAAGCACCAGTCTATTGTCAGCAGAATTCAAAACCGAATTCAAAAACACGCCTCCTGTGTTAGATAGTTATGTCCCTTAAAGGTCATAGCAACTCTGGCACTCTGCCTTAAATGTCAACTGGGGTATGAAAATTTAATAAGATTTTTCTTTAGAAATTTTTTGGAAATCTTTTCAGAGAAGTTAAAGATAAATAAGTAAGGGAATGATAATATAGATCGTATAGATACTTACGCATACAGCGTCCCGAATAAACAGAGAGGTATGTAATATGAAACAAATGATTAAACATTCTTTTGGAATTGCTCTGAGCAACTGGACAACTTTGCTGCTATTTGAGTTGCTCTATAAGGTGGTCTGTTATTCCCTGGTTTACGCTCTAAGCCAGGATATCCTTAATTACGCATTAAAAGCCGCCGGAATATCCTATTTGAGTTTTGAAAATGCCAGACAGCTGATAACAAGTCCCCTCTCTGTTATTCTGCTGCTCGCTCTTCTGTTCTTTATAACCATAGTCACATTTTTTGAGCTTTCCGCCCTGTATATTTACTGTGAAAAAGGGTGGAGCCGTGAACAGCTGCCTCTGCGTCATCTGATAAAATATTCTGCTCAAAGCTGCTGGGAACTGCTGCATGTGAAAACGCTTCTGTTTTTCTGGGGCTTCATGCTGACCGTCCTGATCGCAGTGTCTCCTTTTTCCCAGCATGTCCTGGGCTGGGTTAAGATACCGGAATTTATCACGGATTTTATTACACAAAACAAACTTTTCCTGATCCTGTCCGTAATTGCCATAATCATTTTAAACTTCATATTTTTTCTTTATCTTTTCACCCTGCCATCTATTCTGTTGTTTAAAAAGAATGTCAGGATTTCCTGGAAAGAGGCTGTTTCACTCATAAATCAACGAAAGGCTGGAACAATCTGCAAAATCATCATATCTTTTGTGATTTTTTTCGCAGGAATCTTTGTGATTGCCGCATTACTCACGTTTATCCTGGCTGCATATTGCAAACTATTTTATCCTGTGTCGGAAGCAGAAGCCGTATTCCGCTTCCTGTACAAAAACTGGGAGACACCTGCTGTTATCGCATCAGGCGCCATTGGCACGATCTGGCTTTTCTCCTCGATTACGGTTTTGTTCCACGATTACAGAGGTGAATCCCGGCCTGTCCGTGTAAAAAGAAAGAGAAACCCTATCTACTTTATCAAGCGCGGAGTCATCATTGTCGGTACATTGTTACTGTTGGTGATGTACAGTGAAACAGAACTGGGCGGCAATTATATTTATCCGGGCCGTTCTGACACCCAGATCATCGCCCATCGAGCAGGCGCCGTCTTTGCGCCAGAAAACACAATTGCAGCTTTGAACCAGGCTATAGAAGACAAAGCCGACGCTGCAGAGATAGACGTGCAGCAGCTGAAAGACGGCACACTGGTCATCATGCATGACAGTAATTTCAAGCGTACAACGGGCAATGATAAGAATGTTTGGGACGCCACATTTTCTGAAATGAAAAATTATGACGCGGGTTCTTCATTTTCCCCCTCATTTTCAGGCGAGCCGATACCTATGCTGGAGGATATGCTAAAACATGCAAAAAATAAGATTAATCTGATGATCGAACTGAAGCTGACAGGCCATGAACAGGAAGGCAGCCTGGAGAAGCAGACACTGGAAATGATCAAGAGGTACGATATGCTTCACCAGTGTACGATCGCCTCTATGAACCTTCAGGTTCTGGAAAAAGTAAAAGAACTGGAGCCCAGAATAGAAACCGTATATATTACACCCCTGCTCTATTCGAGGGACTTTGATATTGACTATATTGACGGATATAGTCTGGAAACGACCTCACTGTCCATAGATATTACGAATGCCATCAGAATGCAGGATAAAAAAGTGTATGGATGGACTGCGAATTCAGATGATACTATAGACAAAAATCTGAGATACCGGGTGAACGGAATTATTACGGATAACCCGCTTCTGACCGAATATTATATAGAATCCCGCCAGAATCCTCTCTCTCTGGATTCTTTAACTGGGCTGTTGTTTTAAAAGTTCAGGCTCCTGGGATGTCACCGTTTCTGCATCCCAGGAGCCTGAATATTTCTTTCCTGTACTTTTTACTATGGGGCAGCTCGGCATGGATTTCCAACTCAGCTTCAGTACCAGACAATAGTTTATCTGCAGTCATATATTAATTCCGTTATTCCATTATACTCCCTGGTTCGAACTAACTTTACGTGAGTTATATACCCGCTGGCTGGAGATGGGGACATTTCTCCCGATCTTCCGTTCCCATGGAACAGATACTCAGAGAAATATGGAATTTTGGAGAAAAGGGAAGTATCTTTTATGATGCTATCGACAAGTTTATCTGTCTTCGATATAAACTGATGCCATATATTTATTCTATGGCTTATGCTGTTTGCAGGCATGGGGAAACAATCATGAGAAGTCTGCTGTTTGATTTTATAGACGATCCTGCTGTTAAAACCATCCACGATCAATTTATGTTTGGAAAAAGTTTTCTAATCTGTCCAGTAACAGAGCCAATGTATTATGATAGTGGAAATAATAAAATTGAGAAACCACAAATACGGAAATGTTATCTGCCTAAAGGATATGACTGGTATGATTATTGGACTGGAGTATGTTATGAGGGCGGAAACTGGATAACTTCCCCTGCCCCCATTGACAGAATCCCTGTATTTGTTAGGGAGGGATCTATTGTTCCTACTGTAGAAGGCCTGCAGTACGCATGCCAGAAACCGGAACATCCAATGGTAATTCATATCTATCCGGGAAAAAATGCTTCCCTTGTTTTATATGAAGATGAAGGTGATTCTTATAATTTCGAAAAAGGTCTTTTCAGTCTGATTCCAATCGAATGGGATGAAAAACAACAACTTTTAACACTCCATAACAGATCCGGTGAATTTCCCGGTATGGAGAATAAAAGAACATTTATACTAGTTTTATGCAGTGTCAAAAGAACAGCTTCATATGACGGTGATGAGATGGAAATTAGCTTCAAATAAAAGGTACCGGCAAATCCCCTAACGGACTTGCCGGTTTATCAATTGGATAGATTGTTTCAATCCATCCTCAGTAGTTCTGTGAATACGATTACATCTTACTATAAATGCGTAGATTGACCTCATGTCAATGGAGGATATCTGCCATGTACAAAGATATCCCTTTGTACATGGCAGCCTTCGTCATAATCCTGGCTAACCGGCCATACCATCGGAATATACCGCCTTTCTGACTCAAATACTATAGAGGGATTCCCTTATTCAATCACCTCTTCCTCCCACTCCATTTCTACATTCTTCCCAAAATGTGCGAGCCCGATGTAGTATACCGTCCCGGTCATACCTGCATCGTATTTCTTTGTTTTGATCTGTTCGACCGCACGCTGCGCAAGTTCCTTCAAATTCTGTGATTCTTCCTTCGTATATTTGAATTCCAGAATCATATGGGGCAGTTCCGGTTTCTTCGCATAGAGCAGTATATCGCTTCTGCCCGACCCGCTTTCCCGATTGCTTCGCACATCATAATATCTGTACAGGAACGCACACATGCCAAGCATCATCATATGATAGCTGTTCTCGCTTTTCAGGTCATGGCAGGACGGGAGCTCCAAAAGTATCCACTGGTACTCCTCGGCAAACTCTTCCATATCCCCCAACCTCAGATACCTCAGCATACTTGCGATATGCCCTTCTTCTAAGTTCAGATAGAAGGCAGTCAATTCCTGGAACGCCCTGCGCACCTCATAGTTTGGTATCCTCAGCCGGCAAAAGCCTTCCTCTAATTCTTCCTCAACCGTTACCATCCCTGCATTGATCAGCATGCCCCATAGGGAAGCATCATCCGGCTCCTCATAATAAGATGTTGCCAGCTCTGCCCTGACACTGACCGAGCCATCTTCGATCAGTTTCTTGTAGGCAGAGGCGAACTTCTCCCCTCTCTGGTTAAGTGCGTTCTTGATCATACTATTTTCACTTGTATTCACCCAATATGGTTCCAGCTTTTTTCGTACTGCATAAAATGTGACAGACCATGGATTGTAAACTTCTGTTGATCCGAACCTGTAGCCATCATACATTAACCTGATATCTTCCGACAGTTCCAAGCCGTAATACTGCAGCAATTCTCCTGTCTCCTCCCCGGTGAAACCAAAGCAGTCCGAGTATTCCTCGTCACAGACAGTACAAACTGCCAGGTTATTCAGTCCCGAGAAGATATTCTCCTTTGCCACCCGCTGAATCCCCGTAAGCATCGCCTTTTCCAGCGCCGGATTCCCTTTTAAAGAGGCGCTCAGCATGCCTGCCAGGATTCCTCTCACCTCATCATAATATCCTCCGGCATTGGCAGCAATAAATGGCGTATCATACTCATCAATCAGGAGATATACCTTCTTACCGTAATACCGCTCCAATGCCTGGCACAGTACGATCACAGATCTGCTGATGCAGTTGTCCGCCTCTTTGGCATCCGGAGACTGCCACAATCCCTGGTAAATATAATCCAGCTCTTTTCTCTGTTCGTCCGGAAGTGTTCCGGCATCGAGTACTGCAAGTTGTCTTTGGTATTCTTCCCGGAGCACACACTTTAACTGGTACAGCATTCCGTCTGCCGTATCTCCTTTTACGTTGAGAAATGAAACAAAAATGACAGGGTGCCTGTTCATCTCTCCCATTACAAAACTCTCACTGACTTTCATGCCTGCAAACAGATCTTCCGAGCGCTTTGTGCAATCCAGAAACTCTGACAGCATAGACATATTCAGCGTCTTTCCAAAACGTCTTGGGCGGGTTAGCAGCGTAATCTGATATTCGGATTCCAAAAACTTCTCTATCAACTGTGTCTTGTCTACATAGTAGCCATTCTTTTCACGTAACCTGCGGAAATCCTGCAGTCCAATTGCCAGTTTTCTTTCCTTCACCTTCTGTGCTTTTTTTAAGGCCGCTCTATAAGGCCCCGGCGCTTCCCTGACCGTATCCGCTGTGCGTGCCGGTGCTCTTCCGAACAATTCATCCAGGGAGCATTCCAATACTTCGCTGATTCTCTCCAAAGTCTCCAAATCCGGAGAACGATTCCCGATTTCATAATTGGTGTATGTGGAACGGGAAATCTCCAGTTTCTCCGCCATCTGTACCTGCGTATATCCTCTCAGCTTCCGGTGTAAGACCAGATATTCATGAAACTTTGTTTTCATCTCGAGCCACGCCTTTCCTTTTTCTTTAGTATAACGCAACATGTTTCGAAAAGCAACCTTTTATGTATTTCTTTTTGAAACATCTTTTACTCTTTGCTCGCCCTGTTTTGCACATCTATTGTTTGCTGCAAAGATGAATAGTTCTTTTATAAATAGTTATCAGACCAGCAATAAAAATTTTAGAGAATAACAATAAAAAACAACAAAATTTCAAAATCAATCCAATTTATTTGAATTATTGTATGATAACCTTATCAAAAATAAAAAACCTCGGCAAAACCCCAAATCCAATGGATTGAAAGAAGAAAATCACACAGGACTGCCGAAAAGGCGAAAGGAGACAAAAGGGAATGAAAAATGGGAAAAGATTTACAGGCATAGCGCTGGCCGTGATTATGTCAACCACCCTCTGTACAGGTACATTCAGCTTGAATGCAAATGCCTGTGATGCAGAACCAACCACTGTTACAGAGGCACCAGAGCCAGCACCCGACAGTATCACAGGAGGGGAGAATCCTGAAGCAGAAACACCAGAGGAAATTACCACAACACAAGTAAACACTGAGACGGTTGCTTTAGGCGAGGACAATGCAGTACCGGCAGATATTGAAGTTCATACAGATGAATCCACGGTAGCGGATGATACAGATTTAAAGGAGGAAAATTCCGCTGTGCCTGATGATGCAGATTCAAAGGCAGATAATGCCGCAGTGTCAGATGATGCAGATTCAAAGACCAAGGATTCAGCAGCAGAAACGTCAGAGGATATACCAAACAAAATAAGCAAATCAGCGGATACAACTGGGAAGAATAACTCTTTGGCGGTTGCTTTAGCGAAAAAAGCACAGACAACAATTCAGACAACTGAACCGCCGAAAACAGACTCTGCAAATAAAATCCAGGCAAAGACAGAACCGACATTGGATGATTATTTTGATGAGGCAGCCAATATAGTACAAAACTATAAACTTGATAATAATGTGACAGAAGCGGAAATAAAAGAGGCTGTTGACAGGAAGATAAATAATCCGCTTATTACCGTAACGATTGAATTTATCGAAAAGAGCGATGCCACTGAAGACCAAGATGGATCTATTACTATTAGAGTAACTGTATCAAACGGATCAGTCAGCTGCCAGGGATCAGGAAGGTTTCCATTACCATCCTTAGAAAGTCAAAGACAAGAGCAGGAAGAAAAGATAACCAAGGCGGAGCGAGCTGTATCCAGCGTTTTAGAGAGTATGCAGTGGCAGGATTTTGCTGATATAAATAATGCGGATACCATTAGAACTAAAATGAACGATGCAATCCGTTATGCAGGACAGTCCGGGGTTTATGTTAAGCTGAGCTGGAATCCCGCTCCCGAAGAGGCCGTGGTTGGAGATTTCTATGTCAGCCTTTCCTTAGATAATTGGGAAAATATTGACGACCCTACCGGCAAACGTATGGTCAGCCATACTTATACGAATTATAATAACTTGAAATCAAACATTATTTCTGAACTTAAGAAGGCCACGTTTACAAATGCTACAACGCTATATGATTTTATGGCTGTATTTTGCAGAGCAATCCCTGGTGGATATACAGCAGAGTGGGAAAATGGCAATGCCTTTGCCGTTAATAAATCAACTGCATCCTCTGAAGGAAGCATTACAGGAACTGTGATTATATTAAATCAGAATTTAAACGAAGAATTCAAGTGGGAGCTTGATCCAAAAGCCGATGGAACGATCATTCCTAAGGTTAACAATCCAACTGAGAATTCAAATGTAGAAGACATCCAGAAAGCAAAACAGATTTTGGAGAGATATATCGGCTCACATAATTTCTATAAAACAGACGCTTTGGATCTTGATGTCCTAACATTTCTTCAGGAGCAGATTAACCATACAGGAGTGTCACTGAGCTGGAAGGTCAGTCCTTCTCAGGCTGAGACGGTACTCACAGACTTTGAGGAGACAAAAAAGGTAACCCTGATCCTGCAAAAAGGGACTGCCAGCGAAGAGGTAAAGACACAGATACACTTTTCACTTGAGCCAGCTTATGATTTTACATATGGTGCAAATTCGGTATGGCATATGGGTTCCAAAGAAGGCCTTAGATTTGAATTGAGCGGTGACCCGCTTGCATATACTGCCTTACGGGTAGATGGGAAGGATCTGCTCTACACACAGTACAGCGTAGATGAAACCGGAGCAGCCAAATTCATCCTGTTTCCGGAATTTCTGACAAGCTTAGGGGTAGGGGCACATACTATGGAGGCTGTTTACACAGACGGCGTTGTGAAAACAACGTTCACAATCATGGCAGCGGATTCCAAACCGAATGATCCGACACCGGAAAGTAAACCAGAGACTACGCCGGAAAATAAACCTGTTTCCACGACCAAAGAGAAAGAAGAAGTTAAGAAAACAGCAAAAAGCCCCAAAACCGGAGATACTGCAAGTGCGGGACTGCTCTTTGCGGCAGTGCTCTTATCCGGAGCCGGGGCGGCCGGAGCATGGAAGAGAAAAAAATCTGAATCATAAAATCAAAACAGCCAACGAACTTTAGACACGTTAGCATAGCAGGAGTGCAAATGACGAGGCGGATCCGGCATCTGCCGGTCCACGCCTCGTCATTTACTGTTACTTCCACATGCGGGATAGAAGTTTATTTTCCGGAGAGATCCCCAAAAGCAGGGCTTCTAAACACCTTCGCATCCTCCAAAACTTCCCAACCGCCATTGGCATATTCTAATACTGTCACTGCACAGTTTGCCTGCTCATTCCCATCCCAAAACTTATCAATCCCCTTATTTTCGGCTGCTAAAATAATTCCTCTTATGAAAGCGCCATGCGAAAAAGCTATCATATTGCAGTTTTCCGGCTCTCCTTCCAAATCCTTTAAAAAATCTCTGCATCTTAACAGTAAATCTCCGATATCCTCTCCTCCTTCCGGCGCCCGGTATAGAGTCGGCGCGTGAAAGTAGTTATAAAGATTCTTGTGTTTTTCAATCCTCTCCAAAGCTCTTCCTTCCTCCGTCCCATAAGCAATTTCCTTCAGACGTTCATCCGGCTGTATCCGGCAGCCCCATCCCCTCAATACGATTTCCGCTGTTTGCATGGCTCTGCACAGCGGACTGCTAAAGGCTTTTCTGAAAGTATGCTTCTGCAAAGCCACAGCCAGCTTTTCCGCCTCCGCCCGCCCTGCGGAGTTTAAGGGGATATCTGCCTGACCCTGCAGTTTTCTGCTTCTGTTCCACTCTGTCTGTCCGTGACGTATAAGATATAATTTCATAATTCACTCCCTCTCATAACTGAAAGGACCAGCGTATATATCTGGTCCTTAACATTTCCTGCTTATGTTAAAATTTCACGACTGACTTAATCACTTCATCTTTATGCTCCAGGCTGTATTCGACCGCCTCAATGCAATCCTTGAAGTCGAAAACATGAGATACAATCTTTTTCAAAGGAACTGCGCCGGAAGCTACAGCTGCGATTGCTTTTGGATAAAGGTTTCTGTAGCGGTATACCGAATAGATAATCCCCTCCATCGCGTTCAGGGTGGCAATATCCAACTCCAGTACAGGTTCCGGCGATACCCCCACAAGTGTTACTTTCCCAGCCCTGCGAATGAGACGGCAGCTTTGCAGAGTAGTAACACGGTTGCCGGCGCATTCGTATACCTGGTCTGCTCCGCCGCCGGGCAGCGTCTTTGCAAAATCCTCTATATCTTCCCCTTTTGCTGCATTAAACACACGGGTCGCTCCCACCTCGAGGGCCTTCTCAAGCCGTTTTTCCAGCACGTCCGATACATAAATCTCATGCACCCCCCGGGCTTTTAAAGCCATAACCGTACACAGTCCAATACATCCGCTTCCGAGCACAATCGCTGTTTCACCTAGCTTTGCATCCGACAATTCCGCAGCGTGAAGCCCCACACAAAGTGGTTCCATCAAGCCGCCTTCCATAGTGCTCACATTGTCCGGTAATTTATAGCACATACTCGCGTCATGTACACAGTAATCGGCAAATACTCCGTCTTTTTCATTGGGAATTGCCATAAACTTTACATTTTGGCACAAATTGTAATGTCCCTCCAGGCATTCTTTGCATTTACCGCAGCCCACTCCCGGCTCAAGAGAGACTCTGTCACCGACTTCAAAACCTTCCACTCCTTCGCCTACTGCAGAAACAACGCCGCCCGGCTCGTGCCCCAGGGCAAGGGGACCGTCCAGTTCCCAGTTAGCCAGACGTCCTTCCTGGTAAAAATGCAGATCGGAACCGCACACTCCTACATATTCAAGCTTGATCTGCAGTTCGCCCTTCCCCGGCTGTGGAATCTCCCTTTCCACCCATTCTAACTGCTGTTTCCCTGTTAACACGCATACATTCATTTTTCCCTTCATCACTATACCTCACTTTTATGAACACTTAATTCCACAGCCTCGTGCCAGCCTTTTTTCTTTTGCCTGACGATTGCATGATCCATAACCGGCAGAAACTGTTTCCTGTTTAATTTTTCGAATATCGTTTTATCATACAGCTCCAGCTTAAGCCCTGCCATATAGGCCGCCCCTATTCCGGAAAGTTCTTCTGCATCCGGAGTCAGAACAGGCATCTCAGTAATGTCACTCTGAAACTGCATCAGGTATCCATTCCCCGCAGCCCCGCCGTCAGCCCGCAGTTCCTCTATTTCGATCCCCGCCTCTTCTTTCATTACATCCACTATATTTGCAATCTGATAGGCAATACATTCCAAGGCAGCTTTTACAATCTCCTTTTTCCCGGTCAGCCTGCTCATACCGGTGATCAGTGCCTTCGCGTCACTATACCAGTAAGGTGCTCCCAGACCGGTAAATGCCGGTACTATATATGTAGCATCCTCCGGGTTTGCACGTTCGGCCAGTTCTGCGGTTTCCCTTGCCGAACCGATAAGCTGCAGGTCTCTTTGCAGCCAGCTGATCACTGCACCGGTATAGTTTATATTGCCTTCCAGAACATAATTCACCGTTCCGTCAATCCCCCATGCCAGCGAGGTGACAGCACCCCGACTGCTAAAAACCGGCTTCTCACCAATATTCAGCATCACAGAGGACCCCGTGCCATAGGTTGCTTTCATCATCCCCTGCCTGATACACCCCTGGCCGAACAGCGCACCGTGGGAGTCGCCCAGCACCCCGCAGATGGGAATAGGTGAAGGAAGATACCCTTCAAAATCCGTTTCTCCAAAAACGGAATTGGAATCACAGACTTCGGCAAGCTGGTCAGTCCTAATTCCAAATAAATCGCAGACTTCGGGATCCCACTGCAGTGTCTGCAGATGAAAAAGCTGTGTTCTGGATGCATTGGAATAATCTGTTTTATATGCCTTCCCTCCGGTAAGTTTGTATAACAGCCACGTATCAATGGTTCCAAACATCAGCTCGCCCTGCCTGTTAAGTTCTCCCGCCTTACTCACATTCTGCAGCAGCCATGCAAACTTGGAGGCAGGAAAATAAGGAGACAGGCGGATCCCTGTTTTTTCCCGGACAATACCGGCTTTTCCTAATTTTTCAATTGCATAACATATACCTGCCGATCTTGCACACTGCCATACAACCGCATCTGCAGCAGGTTTGCCATTCCTGTCCCACACTGCGGCGGTTTCCCGCTGATTGCTGATTCCAAGCCCCTGCACATCATTTTTATTGATTCCTGCTTTTTCTATAACATCTCTCACTGCCATGATTGTATTCAGATATATTTCTTCCAGATCATGGGATACCCATCCTTCGTCCGACACAATTTGACGGTGGTTCCTGTCCGCCCTGCAGACTAAATTTCCAGTGCCGTCAAATAAAAGCGCCTTTGTTCCCTGCGTACTCTGGTCAATTGAAAGAACATATTTCTCCGCCATGTCACTCCTCCGTAAGCCCCATCAAAATCTGTTTTGCTTTTTCAGCTATTCCTTGTGGATTCAATCCATAATAATCAAACACCTCTTTTGAGGTTCCTGTGATAACAGGTGCATCCGGAAGGGCCATATTCATAACTGGTTTTGGACATTCACGCCCCACGACCTGGCTTACCATGGCTCCCAAACCGCCAAACGGAGCGTGTTCCTCAACTGTCAGGACTGCTTTTGCATTCCCGGCTGCTTTGATAACCGCGCTGCAGTCCAAAGGCTTTACACAGTACATATCTAATACTGCCGCCTCTATCCCTTCTCCGCGTAAAATCTTTGCAGCTTCGAAGGCTGCCGCTGTCATCTCACCACAGGCAATCAGCGCTATATCGCCGCCTTCCCGGAGCCAGACTGCGCGGTCCATTTCAAACGGGCAGTCTTCCTCTGAATAGATATCCTCCACCGGATTCCGTCCTACCCGAATATATGCAGGCTTCCCATCATCCAGCAAATGATTGACCAGCTTTGCCGTCTGGAACCTGTCGCTGGGCAGATATACCCTCATATTAGGGATTGCAGCCATGGCGGCTATGTCCTGTGCGGAGTGGTGGCTCATCCCTAATGCACCATAACTTACGCCCCCGCTAATTCCAATTAATTTTACATTCGTATTTGAATATGCCACATCCACCTTACACTGTTCATAGCTTCTGGCTGATAAAAAGCATGCGGGTGAAACGGCAAAAGGCTTTTTTCCGCAGCTTGCCATTCCCGCTGCAACGCTGATCAAATTCTGCTCTGCAATGCCCATTTCCACAAACTGATCCGGATATTGCTCCGCAAAGGGCACCAGGGATGCTGAGCCACGCGAATCGCTGCATAACACTGTGATTGATTTATCTTCGCGCGCCCTGTCTATTAACACATCACAGATTGCTTTTCTATTCGGAATCTTATTCATGTAATAACGCCTCCTTCCTTTGATCCAGATCTTTCATAATCTGTTCGTATTCTTCTTGGGTGGGGACCTTGTGGTGCCAAGACGCCTTATTTTCCATTACCGGAGATCCTTTCCCTTTTACCGTATTAGCTATGACCGCCGTCGGACAGCCCTTAATCTCCCTTGCTTCGTCAAACGCCCGATTCAGTAAAGAGATATCATTCCCGTCCTCTACGTCTATCACATGCCACCCAAAACTCTCAAACTTTTTATGTAGATCCACCTGTCCCATAACCTCTTCCGTGCTTCCTGAAATCTGCAGCCTGTTCCGGTCGATCACTGCACAGAGATTATCCAGATGATAATGCCCGGCCGCCATAGCTCCTTCCCATACAGAGCCCTCCGCCAGCTCGCCGTCCCCCATTACCGTATACACCCGGTATCCTGCATGATTTCTTTTTCCTGCAAGGGCCATTCCTGTGCAAACCGGAAGCCCATGTCCCAGAGAACCGGAATTCATCTCAATGCCGGGCAGTTTATTATTGGGATGCCCGATAAATGCCGATCCGAATTTACTAAATTCCTTTATAACCTTTTGGATGTCGAAAAATCCCCGTTTCGCCAAGACCGCGTAATATGCCTCCACGGAATGACCCTTACTCAGTACAAAGCGGTCTCTGTCCGGATCATCCGCAATCTCGGGACCAATATTCATCTGGCTGAAATATAAGGCAACCAGTATCTCCATTACACTCATATCGCCCCCTATATGCCCTCCTTTTCCTTCCACTATCATATCTACAACATTTTTTCTAAGCTCATAAGACAGAGCACTAAGGTTTTCCATGCATATCCTCCTTTTAAATTAATTTAGTTTCTTCTGCGCGCATTTTTATTAAATATCTTGTTTCCTTCTTTTCATTTTAATTATATCAATTATATTTAGTGATGTCAATAAATTTATTTAGTATTATTATATATTAATTTATGCATTCTATTTAATTTTTTAAATAAACTTGAAACAAATAGCGTTATTCGCTATTTTACGCACTCTTTATTTGTGAACCATATGCTACTGTGCACGCCCGCAGGATGTGAACAGTAACAACCATATAATGTTTTACTGTTTTTCAGAATCTTCTATTGCTAAATTTATTAAATTTTAGTAGAATATAAATATCTTAACAAGGAGGTATGCCAAATGCCAATAAGAGCTAAAGACATCGCTGAGATGCTGAATGTTTCCACTGCGACTGTATCCATCGTATTGAACAATAAACCTGGGGTAAGCAGCGAAACACGCTCATTAATCATAAACAAAATCAAAGAGATGAACTGTGATTACCTCTTAAAAAATATTCCCGCCACAGCAGCAGAAACAGGAACCATCGGTTTTGTTGTGTATAAGCGATTTGGAGATATCATAGATGAGGCTCCGTTTTTTAGTTATGCACTGGAGAGCATCAATCTGAGCCTGCAAAAATATGGCTATGGATTAAAATTTATCTATATCAGTAAAAACACATCCTCTTCTGAAAAAGAACGGCAGCTTAACGAGAGCGACTGTGATGGTCTGATTATCTATGCCGTTGAGATGTATGAAGATGACCTGGATATATTTACCCACACAGAGCTCCCCTTTGTACTGCTGGACAATTCTTTCCAGACCAGGGATGTGGACTGTGTTGCGATTAACAATATACAGGGTACCTGCAAGGCCATACAGCATTTTTACCAGATGGGACACCGGAAGATCGGATACATCAAGAGCAAGATCGCCATTACCAGTTTTAATGAACGTTTTGCGGAATACCAGCGCCAGCTGAAGCTTCTGGGGCTGGAATACAACAGCAGTTATGTACTGGAAGTCGGATATTCCGAACAGGGGGTCAATCATGCCGTTGAAAATTATCTGACAGGTTCTGTGATGCCAACCGCTTTTTTTGCGGATAACGATTTATTAGGATGTTATGCCATGCAGGCGTTCAAGCAGCACGGATACGCTGTTCCCGAAAACATCTCAATCATAGGTTTCGACGACCGGCCCATCTGCAAATTGGTTGAACCGCCATTGACTACAGTAGCAGTCCCCCAGGCTCTCTTTGGGCCGTCTGCGGTTGATTTACTAGTTTCCAAGATTCAAATACCGCGTACCCAGTCACTAAAGATCGACATCGGCACCAACCTCATTGAGCGTTCCAGTGTTATGCGGCTGCTTTAGTACTACAGCGAAACCAAAATAATATATCGTGTATAAGCTAAAAAGCAGCCGGATCGTTTTCCCGGCTGCTTTTTGTTTATTCCTTCTGCTTAATTTCAATGCTGCGAGACGTAATCCTCCTGCTTGCGGTTTAATCCTGAAGTCTTGGTTTTCTTGCAAAAGAAGACAGTATCAGCATCAGAACAATTCCATTAAACAGAATCTGCAGGCTGTCCGGCAGGTTAGCCGCTATCAGCAGATTTGTCAGCGTCTGTATGATAGCCGCCCCCAGGAAGCATCCTGCCACTTTGCCTTCACCACTCTGCACACCCCCGATCACGGCCGCTGCAATCGACATCATAACATAACTTTCCCCCATCTTCAGAATAGCGGCACCGCTTAATCCCAACAGCATAATTCCAGCAATCACTGCAAATGTCCCTGAAAACAGGTATGCTGCAAAGCGCACACGCTCCGTGCGGATCCCGCAAAGCCCCGCCGCATTATCATTGCTTCCAACCAAAAACATCTTCTTTCCAAGTTTCAGGTGTCTCAGCCCCAGACCAGTAAGAAGCAAAAGCAATATTACGATGAACACAATCGTTTTAAATGGTCCGGCAGCCTGCCTCCCGATCATCATTATCTGTTCCGGAATACTTCCGCTCACAATCCCTCTTGTATAAAAATAGTTAAAACCATTCACAACGGTTCCCATAATCATAGTCATGATCATAGGTGATATCTTTAGCAGAGTAATTCCTGCAAAATTAATTGCTTCAACAATGAGTCCTGCACACAATACGCACAAAAGAGCAAAAGGGATTCTTGAAGCCTGGTTCCTGCAGATGTCGGCGAACAGAAGCGCCGACATCGACATGATCGCCCCCACCGACAAATCGATCCCATCATTTCCCACAACCATTACAAACAACTGTGAGACTGCAACCAGTGCGATTACACAGGCAAAACCTGCAATATTAGCAATATTATTCAGCGAAGCAAAACCGCTTAGAATAATCTGCCCCGCGATAAACAGTACAACAAGCAGGAGTATGGTGATATGCATATTATTAATCCGGATATCCCATTTTTTATTTCCACTCTTTTCTCTCATATCCTTCTGCTCCTTTTCCGGTTTTTAAGCATGCTGTAAGCCATCATGCCAACGACGCCAAACAGAACGATCAGACCGTTTGAAAGCTCTTCCACATAAGTTGATACCTTCGCCCCCAGCACGGCATAAATCGCCAGCTGCACAAAAAGCGCGCCTAACACTCCGCCCAGGGGATCCCCCTCGCCGCCCGACAGCGCCGCTCCTCCGACCACCGCCGCTGCAACCGCATTCATAGTAAATGAAAGTCCTGCTTTTGGATCTCCGCCTACAATATTTCCCGAAAAGGCGATTGCCGCCCACCCGGTCATAAAGGCGCTGAAAATATAAGCAAAAAACTGCACAGCCACAGTATTGATTCCACTCTCAAATGCCTTGCGTTCATCTTTTCCCGTGGCATAAAGCCAGCTTCCCATCGGTGTCTTTTTCATAAAATACCAGAGAAGTAAGGGCAGGATCACAAAAAATACAATCGACGTGGGGATGCCCGCCAAAGTGCCAAAGCTATACCATTTGGTAAATCCCTCGCTCCCTTTGCCGCCGGCATTCGGCAGAATCCAGAGAGCAAGACCCGTACAAATCGTCTGCATAGCAAACGTGACCAAAAGCGGGTTTATCCGGACTACCGCCACAAAGAAACCATTTACGACCCCAACGGCAACGGATATCAAAAGTGCCAGCACCATAGCCTGCGGCATCCCCATCCCCCGCTCCTGCAGTACAACAAAAGTACAGTTCACCACACATACCAGCGCGCCGGTCGACAGGTCTATGCCCCCGCATATGACGGTTACCGTAACACCAATGGCGATACACGCCAGCGGCACCAGAATATTCAAGAAGTACCGAAATGAAGAAACCGTAAAAAAGCCCTTGGTCTGAAACCCATTCCACAGTAAAAATAGTATGACCAGAATCAGGCTCGGAAGCCACTTTGCTTTAAGTATCTTTTTCATCATCCGCACCTCCCTGTGGTATCGCATATAAATAAATGTTTTCTTTTGTCACTTCTTCCCCTGATAAGATCCCCTTTATCTCACCATTGTACATAATGATAATCCGGTACCTTGGACAGCGCTTTGCCAGATCTATCAATTCCCCCTCGTCACTGGATACGAACACAACCCCCGTCCCCTTCTGGGACAGATCCGCTATGATATGATGTACATCCATCCTGGCGTTTACATCAATGCCCTTTGTCGGGTCATCTAATAACAGGACTTCCGGTTCGGTAACTGTCCACCTTCCCAGAACTACCTTCTGCTGGTTCCCGCCCGAGAGTGTCTTGATCGCATCCGTTCCCTTTCCCATTTTCACCTTATACTTTTCAAGAACCTCTGCCTTTTTCACTGTTTTCATATTCAAAATCAGCTCTGCTACTACGGACAGATTCTCCATGATTGAACGATTTGTAAAGCTGCCGTCCTTCTCTCTGTTACCTGAAACAAAGGCAAATCCTTTCTTTACGGCTTCCGATGAATTTTTTAAAGTAACCTCTTTTCCTTTATGCCATAAGTCAATCGGCCTGCTGATCGCAAACAATTCTCTGACAAGCTGGGACTGCCCCTGCCCCTGGAGGCCTGCAACTCCTACTACCTCCCCTTTTTTCAATTCAAAGTTCATATTTTTATGGAATCCTGCCAGCCTGTGCTCTTTCAGCATCAGCAGGGTTTCCGTATTTTCGTCTTCTATATGATCCGATGCTCTTCTAACAGCCTTCCTGACATCATGACCAGTCATTGCATACAACAGATCATTTTCTTTTACCGTTTTTGTTTCAAATGTGTCGATATACTCCCCATTCCGCAAAACAGTCACCCTGTCACACATTTCATAAATCTCGTTCATACGGTGTGTAATGATAATAATAATGCAGCCCTGCTTTTTCATCTCCCAAAGAATTTCTTTCATAATTTCCACGTCTTTTTTATAGAGCGCGGAAGTGATCTCATCCAATATCAGCACTGCCGGTTCCATGATGATTGCCTTTGCAAATTCAACCAAATACTTTTCATTTTCCTCCAGAGAATCTATGCTTTTATCTTCATATCCGGCAAGCCCTATCTTTTCCAGTACTTCCCCGGCTTTCTTCTTTACAGATTTGTGGTCAGTCCACAGGCCTTTCCGGGGTATGCGGCTCATGCAGACATTCTCCGCAACATTAAAATTATTCATCAGGCTCAGTTCCTGCGAAGTCACTATAATCCCTGATTTTTTAGCATCAAGCGGCGACGTGACATGAATGGGTACATCGTTCAAAAGTACGTCTCCCTTATCCATTCTGTATATGCCGCCGACTATTTTAGAAATCGTACTTTTCCCGGATCCGTTTCCTCCCAGCAAAGCCAGAATCTCCCCGCCCTTTGCTTCCAGGCTGACATCTGCAAGAGCCTGCACCTGCCCGAAAGATTTTGAAATATTCCTGCATTCCAATCGATTCATCCTGTATCCTCCTACCTTATTTTTCAGCTTAGCTGAAAACCCGCCCGCAGGGCATGCATTACGGGATGCCCTTGGGTATACCTTATTTTTCAGCTTAGCTGAAAATCCGCCCGCAGGGCATGCGTTACGGATGCCCTTGGGTTTATCTTATATTGAAGCAGGAAGACTGTTCATCTTCCCGCCCAATCAAATCTCTATTTATCCAGGAACAGTGCATCAATCTCTTCTTCTGACATGAAGCGGTCCAGGCACCAGTCATCGCTGCGGCCTTCACAAATCTCAAGTGCCTCATCCACACTGATCGCCTGTGTCACGGCGAGCCCTTCCATCCACGGTGCATCCGGGTCGCCGTCATCGGTAACGATATAAGGAGCCTCAAGGCGGATCTGATTGATCAGAGTCTCATCAAAGGAATTCGGAGTCAGAACTTCAGGGTTAATTTCATAACCATCCAGCAGTTTGATCGCGATATTCATTGCATCCACAATCTTTCCCGTATAGATGGAGTAAGCAATACAGGAAAGTCCTTCATCCTTCCAGCTCTGCAGGAATGACTTTGAGGTATGCCCAACCATCGGCACATATTCCGCACCCGAATTCTGGAATGCAAGCAGGGTGCCGGGAGCCATGTCATCCTGTGAAATAACTGCCTGAATCCTGTCTCCATATGTTGCGATGTCCTGTGAAATAATACTCTGGGCCTCAGAGTAATTGTAGTGGCATGGTGCGGACGCCAGGATATTGATGTCCGGATAATTCTGCTCCAGAACTTCATGCATTTTATTTACACGCACCGTATCATCTGAGTGTCCGGGAATTCCTGTAAGTTCTACAATATCACCTTTGCCACCGATAGATTCTGCCACCCATGTTGCCAGAGCAGTCGCCATCAGTTCATTATTGTCCGTAATGCAGTATGTATCTTTATAAGGTGCGGCATCCTGTATACAGAGAACCAGAATTCCTTTATCCACAGCAGTCTGCACCGCATCTGCCAGCGCTGTAGTAGACGCCGGGTCCAGCAGGATACAGTCCACACCTTCGTTAATCATCTGATTCATTTGGTTTAACTGCGTATTCACGTCGCTCTGGCATGTCTGTATCACTAATTCTTTTAATTTTCCTTTTTCCTTCAGCTGTTTTGCCCCTTCTTCTGCATCTTCCATCAGCTGTGCACGCCATTTGCTGGAGATCAGCGTATTCAGGAATCCGATTGTATAGCCTTCTCCCGAAACTTTTTCCTCATCTGCTTCTGATTCAGCAGCCTCCTTGCCCGCATCCTCTTTTGTCATCTCCGCTTCCTGGCTGCCGCATCCGCCTAATAATCCCGCCGTCATCATTGCCGCCATAACAAGTGCTAATATCCTTCTTTTCATACTCTCTCCTTCGCCTAAACCAGGCTCTTTAGTAATCTTTTAAAAATTTCCCAAACCTTACCTACAGATTCAATCTTAAGTTCTTCTTTTGGCGTGTGTACTCCATGCGTCTCGGTCCCTATTGAGATAATATCAAGTCCCTCTATCCTGCTCTTAAACAGCCCTAGTTCCAAGCTCGCCGGCATCACCTCAATCTGCGCTTCCTCCCCGGTCACATCCCGGTATGCTTCCTTTGCTTTCGCCAGCATATAGGACTTTGGATTATAGTCCCATTCCGGAGCATCCGTACCGATCTGATACCCCTTCACACCGTTACCGGCCAGTTCCGCCAATGCTGTAATCTGTTTTAAAACCTCATGTTTCCGTGAAGAAACACTGCTGGTTATAGTAGAAATGATTTTCACTTCATTATCCTTCGTGGTCATCAGACCTATATTATTTGAGCATTCCGATATTCCCTTTATTTTAAAGCTCATATTGATGACCCCGTTTGGAATAAGCAGCAGCGATTTTGTAAGGAGGCCCGCCGTCTTGCTGCTGAAAACGTACTCATAATCTTTGACCGACTCATTCAGCTCTATCACAATATTAGGATCTGTGATCTGATACTCCTCTTTCACTTCTTTTGCTGTGATCTCAACAATCTGTTTCACAAGCTCTGTCTCTGCTTCTTCCACCGCCAAAACGATCTCTGCTTCCGCAGGTATCACATTGTTCTGAACTCCTCCTGAAATATCAGCAATTTTTATCCCGGTCTTTTTCAAAAGATTATTCAGAAAACGGGCCGCAAGCTTGATCGAATTTGCCCGTTCCAGTACAATGTCGAATTCACAGTGCCCGCCATACAGACTATGGATAGACAGAGTATAAAATCTCTGATTCTCCGCCTTCTCCCACAAAACAGGAACCACATATTCCGCCGACACATCCCCCGCACATCCCGCAAGTATGTAATCATCCTTGTGCCAGTTCAGATCAATCATCCTTTTGCCTGTCAGCATCTGCGTTCTGTAGTTTTCTCCGCCAACCTTTCCCATTTCCTCCATAACGGTAATCGCCGCCTCCAGAGGAGGGTGCGGTATATCGTCCGAATCCAGTACGGCCAGAAAATACGCCAGACCGATTCCATTATCAGCCCCCAGGGTAGTTCCCTCCGCTCTTATGTATCCATCCTCAATTTTTAAGTCAAGTCCATCATTGAGAAAATCATGTGATACGCCCAGCTCTTTTTTACATACCATATCCATATGCCCATGGAGGATAACCGGCGGTGCATCCTCATATCCTTTTGTTCCGGGCTTTTTAATCAGGATGTTATAGTATTCCGGATCCTGGTAATATTCCAGCCCTCTTTCTTTGGCAAATGCAGCAAACCAGTTGCTTACCTGTTCTTCATGCCCTGAACCTCTCGGGATGTCACTAAGTATTTCGAAATAACGGAACACTTCTTCCGGAACCAGCTTTTTCAACTTTTCTCCCATTTTTACCTCCTATACTTTTTGCAGATGCTCAATATACTTAATTAATTTAACATCATTTTATAGCTTTTGTTTTCTTTATTAATCCACCTTCTTTCGTTATACTAGTTAACATTTTCTTCCAACGCATTAATTTGTATATTTTGCATCTTTTGTTATTATATTTATATCATTTATTGGTTAACATGTCAATATTATTTAGTAAATAAATTTATATTTTAACCTATATATTTTTAAATTTATTTAGTATTTTATTTTTTATTAAAAGCAGGGCGGTCTGTGTACTACAGACCGCCCCGCTTATATCTATTTCAGCGAAACACTTCAGCAAATTCTCTTCATTCAGAATGAAGCAATATAATTGCGTGGAGATTGATGGAAGTATTCCCGAAAAGCCTTATAAAAATTGCTGCTGTTGCTGTAACCAAGCATCAACGCTATTTCTTCAATTGAGAGAGTCGTCCCTTTCAGCAGGATGACCGCCCGTTCCATCCGCTGCTCCAATAAAATCTCAGTAAAAGTTTTTCCAAGCTCTCTATGCAGCAACGCGGATATATAATTCGGATGGTAAGAAAACCGGGCAGCTATATCTTTTAAGGTCACAACATCCGAGTGAGCCTTCATATATTGAAGGATTCGATCCGGCAGACGTGCCGCATCCGGTTCGGGATGCTCGGCGGTGTACTGCCGCATGACTTGTAATAAAAAGGAAAGTACCAGGGGTTTTAAAATATCCTGAGTATCCTCTTTTTCGTCCGCATATTCTATCACCATCATTTCTAAGAGGGTCCGTATGTTACAGTCATCTTCGATTTTGAAATGGATAAATTCATCCGAAAACTGATTTGTTGATGGGTCAATTAAGAAATGAAATAATTTGGAGTTGGCAGATATCATCGGCAAAAATGAACGAAAAAAGGTTTCCCGACGGATCAGCACGCCAATAATCGTTGTCTCTTTATCATCGTGAACGCAAAGCGCATGTCCTGCAAAGGGCTGTCCCGCATAGAGGTCCCCTTTATGAATCGTGATCCGATTGTCGTATTTATAACTGATAGATTCATACTCGCCTTCATAGGTATAATTAAAATAAAAGAAATCATGCCGGTGAAACAATTCCTGCCGCCCTCCGCTTTGATGTACTAAAATCAAAATCTCGTCATTTTCCGGTCCCGGCCAGCGATACATTTTTTCCATTTGGCCATCTATTTCGATATCATGATAGGTCCAGTCTAACGTTAGATACCGTTCCCGCAGCTTATCCACTGCCGAACATAATTTTTCTCTTCCCATATTTGCGCCTCCTTATCGTTACAGTATAGCACAATGATTAGAATATACCATATAAACTGTTAAGTTTTAGCGTTGTCCTCTGCTTAAACATAGCGTTATACTTTAATCTGCGGGTCTGCTAAACTCCGCAAGATAAAATAAACAGGAGGTTTTCCATGTCATTGCGAACAAAAAACGGCAATAAAACTGTTTTTTATCGAAAGCTGTTTTCTTTAGTACTGCCAATTGCCTTTCAGCAGTTTATGCTGGCCGCTGTCAGTGCCTCAGATGCTTTGATGCTGGGTGTTGTGAATCAGGATGCACTTTCCGCAGTATCTTTGGCGGGTCAGATTACATTTGTATTTAACCTTTTCATGGGCGGGCTTACCATGGGAACAAGTATTTTAGCCGCACAGTATTACGGGAAAGGGGACCGAAAATCAATTGAAAAGATTTTTGCTTATGTTACAAAAATCTCCTTCCTCATAGCTGCCGTATTTTTTCTTTCCTCTTTATGTATCCCAGAGCTTTTAATGAAAATATTTACCAGGGAACCACAGTTGATTTCCGGCGGCATCGTATATCTGCGTATTGTATCGGTTTCCTATTTATTCACTGGAGTCTCACAGATTTATTTGTGCATTTTGAAAAATACAAACTGTGCAGCCAAAAGTATGGTAATCGGTTCCAGTGCTGTCGTATTTAATATTTTTCTTAATGCAGCATTGATTTACGGACTTCTGTTCTTTCCCGAAATGGGGATTGCAGGTGCAGCCCTGGCTACAACTATTTCAAAGCTGATCGAAATGTTGTGGGCGTATGTTGAATCTTTGAGGGAAGGCAGAATCCGGTTACATATAGAATACTGCTTTAAAACGGAGAAATGGCTGGCAAAGGACTACTGGAAATATACGCTGCCGATGTTAGGCGATTATCTGGTATGGGGGTGCGGATTTACTATGTATTCTGTTATTATGGGGCATTTAGGAAGCGATGCCGTGGCAGCGAATTCCATAGCAAATATTGCCAAGAATCTGATCGTCAGCTTCTGTACCGGTCTAGCCAATGGCGGAGGCATTGTTGTTGGAAACGAACTTGGTACAGGCAATTTGAATCGTGCAAAGATGTATGGAAGGCTTCTCTGGAAGATGGCAATTGTCAGCGGGATTTTATCCGGTCTGCTTTTGGTTGCTCTGTCACCATTGATTTTAAATGTAACCGCGCTCAGTCCGCAGGCATCCGAATACCTAAAATGGATGCTGATGCTCTGCGCCTGCTATATGATTGCCAAGGCGATCAACATGACAACGATTGCAGGGATTTTTCCCGCCGGGGGAGATTCCAAATTCGGACTGGTCTGCGACACGATTGTAATGTGGGCGTTTGCTGTTCCATTGGGTTTCCTGGCAGCATTTTATCTACATTTACCGGTAGTGGCAGTATTTCTAATCATTAACCTGGATGAAGTTGTCAAGGTTCCTGCTGCCATCCTTCATTACAAGAAATATGGATGGCTGAAAAATATCACCAGAGAAGAAAGAGGCTAACAGAAAAATGGAGGTTATCAAATGACAGAATTAGAAAAATTGGAAGCAGGGCTTGAATATGATTTTTATGATGATGAAGTCAACTCCCGCAAATTACACGCCATCGAAGGGTGCTCGAAGCTGAATGCGGTCAGTCCTGCAGATGATAAGGCGCGTGAAGCCGCGATTCGGGATTTGTTTGGTACCGCGGGAAGCGCGCCCACGGTATTGCCGGTATTTAATTGCGACAACGGAAACAATATCCATGTTGGAGACAACTTTCTCGCTAATTATAATGTAACTATTTTGGATATTGCTCCAGTACACATCGGCAATTATGTAATGATTGGGCCTAATACCCTGATCACAACCGTCAATCACCCCCTCTCCCCCAAAGGGCGGCGGGCGCATTTAGGCCAGGCTAAGCCTGTTGCTATTGGAAACGATGTGTGGATTGGCGGAAATTGCACCATATTACCCGGCGTAACGGTCGGAAATAATGTCGTGATCGCAGCTGGGGCCGTGGTCACAAAAGATGTGCCGGACAACTGTGTTGTTGGCGGAGTGCCGGCAAAACTGATCAGAAAAATCGAGGATGACACTGAGGAATAACCAGTTTTTAATCTTTAACCAATGACTACCGTCGTATTTACGCCGGTAGGCACTAAAGCAGAGACCCGGTACCGCTCAGCCATGAAACAGCGCTGCAGCCTTTCGGTTGCAGCGCCTTGTATTTTTCCTTCGTATATCCGTATCTTATCCACTGAGGCCCGGCTCTTATGATTTTTAATTATCAATAATTCTTATACATTGATTTTCAGCTTTGCTGAAAACCTGCCCGCAGGGCATGGGTTACGGTGTGCCCTTGGGTATACATTAATTTTCAGCTTTGCTGAAAACCCGCCTGCAGGGCATAAGTTACAGTGTGCCCTTTGGGTATTATTTCTTTATCATAAAATCAATAATTGCCTCTGCAAGTTTTTCATCCTGCTCAATCGCCAGATGATGGCCGCATTCACGGAATACCATATCTTTTTCCACACTCTCAAAGATCTTCAGCGCATGATCCTTCACCGTGATGCCGTAGAATTCCATTCCGCCCACTGTCATGACCCGATGTTTTAATTTTCCGTTTTTCTCCATCAGTTCACGGTTAATATGCATATTTTTAATTTCCGCACGGTACGTTTCCAGGATTCCTCTCATACCTCCGGGAGATGTGAACCTGTCATTATATTCATTCATCAGCTCGTCGCTGTGTGCATTTGGGTTATAACTGCTCCCCTTTAATAACTGATCCCAAAATTCGCATTCGTGCCCCTGCAGAAGCATTTCCGGTATATTCTGTACAAAGAAAAACGGTACATGCCATAGCCATTTTCCCGTGTTATTATACTGCGCAATGATATTTTCCTCTGTAAAAAAAGAGGCTTCCTCGATCCCATAGCCAGAAATGGCCATTTCACCGTAAGATATATCAATTACTTTTTCCGGGTGGAGCTGCGTATAAGCCCATCCATACTCTGCTCCTCTGTCCTCTCCATGGATATGGAATTTTTCGATTCCGAGCGAGCTCATTAATTCATCAATATCCTGTGCCATCGTCAAATTATCGTAGCCCGCCGTTGCACCAGGTTTGTCCGTATATCCAAACCCTCTCAGATCCGGCGCCACCACTTGAAAGTAGGGTGTTAATCTCGGAATAAGCTTATGCCAGTAGCAGTTTGTTTTCGGGGTTCCATGCAGCAGCAGGAGCGGTTCTCCCTCGCCAGCCGTTACATAATGCATCCGGATGCCATTCACTCTCGCTAAACCGTGTTTTACTTCCTGTCCATTGTGGTCATACATTTCCATACTCATATTATTTTCCTCCTGCTTCTTTTCTATTCTGCATATTCTACATCATACTTCTCTTCATCACAGTTGCTGCTGTCAACCAATTCGAATGGGATGTCATATAATTCTTCAATCTTTTCACCCTTTGCAGCGGACAGCGCAACCTTCAGGCCGTCCTCTGCCTGCTGGGGAGCATTTTGGAAGGATGTGCATACAAGCGTTCCGTCTTTGATCGCCTGCAAAGCATCTGCAATACAATCGATTCCGCCCACCATAACCTTTCCTTCGTACTGCGTCCCCTTCAGCGCTTCAAGTGCCCCCATCGCCATGGAGTCGCTCTGCGCAAAAATGATGTCAAACTCCAGACCAGACTGGATAATATTCTCTACGGCTGACATTGCTTTCGCTCGGTCCCAGTCACATGTCTTTGTAGCAATTACCTCGATGTCCGGATTCTGGTCTAAAACCTCCTGCATTCCTTCCCCTCTGGCAATGACGCAGTCTTGTCCAGTAGGGCCTTCCAACACGACTAATTTTCCCTTCCCCTTCGCTTCTTCTGCTAAACGGGTCATTGTCTGAATCCCGGATTCTTTATGGTTCGAACCTACAAAAGAAGACCGGTTGGAGGAATTCGTTTCCTGGCACAATTCAATGACCGGGATACCCGCTTCTGCCGCCGCATCTACCCCCGGAGCACATCCGGCCCTGTCATACGGTACCATCAAAATCGCGTCCACGCCCTGGGATACGAGCGTCTCCATCTGAGATACCTGCGTTGCCGAATTGCTCTGCCCATCCATATGTACCAGTTCTACTTCATCGGCATAATTTTCCTTGCAGTATTTATCTACATATGATTTCAGCGTGGCCTGGTACTGGGTCGTCAGATCCATCCATGAACAGCCAATCACATAGGTCTCTTTCCCTCCCTTCTCTTTAGTTTTTGTATCGGAACCTGCGTCCGACTTACCGCAGGCACATACAAATACCATAACACACACTAATAATAAAACGGTTGATAATGATTTCATTTTTTTCATAATCTTTCCTCCTTTTAATTCCTCTTCGTCTGCACGATGTCCATCAGAACAGCCAGAACGATTACAATTCCTTTTACGATCTGCTGTATATAGGTAGATATATTCAAGATATCCAATCCATTGCTTAGTACTCCAAGGATCAGCATACCGATCACGGTTCCCGCAATGTGCCCCTTTCCGCCTGAAATGCTTGTCCCGCCAATTACCGCCGCAGCGATGGCGTCCAGTTCATAACCGGCCCCTGCATTTGGCGCGCCGGTATTCGTCCTTGCCGAAAGAATGAGCCCGACTATGCCGCAAAGGGCCCCCATATAAAGATACACAAAGAACTTGACATGTTTCACACTGATACCAGACGCCCTCGCCGCATCTTCATTTCCACCAACAGCAAAGATATAACGCCCTAACTTCGTACTATGTAAGATGACACCCGATATCGCTATAATCAAAATCAGTATCCATACCGGTACAGGAATTCCCAGAAGGCTTCCCTGTCCTATAAAATTGAAGGATTTTTTAAAATCGACAATCGGCTGTCCCTTGGCATATAATAGAGCCATTCCTCTTGCCGCAGTCGTCATCCCTAACGTCACTATAAATGGCGGCGCACCCGCATATGCCACAAGACTTCCGTTTACGGCGCCGGCAGCCAGACCGATGACAACGGCAGTTAAAAACACGGCGGCCAGCGGAAATCCGCTTTCCGGATGCGCCATATCCGCTGCTATTACGCCCGCCAATGCAAGTACCGAACCCACAGACAGATCGATTCCTCCCGTTATCAGGATCAAGGTTGCGCCAATAGCCAATATCCCCGTGATTGAGACCTGCCGGAATACGTTGACAATATTTCTGTATGCCAGAAACCGGCCGTCCGATAAAATCGAAATCACAATACACATGACAGCCAGGACAAGAAATATGCCATAGGTATTCAGTATTTTATTTACAGAACCTTTCTTTTTCTGCAATGTTTCCATGATTTTTCCTCCCTACCCAAGATCCATCATAATTCTTTCCTGGGTTATTTCTTTTCCGGTCAGGCTTCCTTTTATAACACCTTCGTGTACCGTAATGATTCTGTCACTAATCCCGATCAGTTCCGGCATTTCAGACGAAATAACAATCACGCCTTTCCCCTCATGTGCCATCTGTTCAATCAGTGTATAGATTTCCTGTTTCGCCCCGATATCTATCCCCCGGGTCGGTTCATCCAGAATCAGGATGTCCGGTTTTGTCAGAAGCCATTTAGCCAATACCACTTTCTGCTGGTTGCCCCCGCTCAGTTTTCCGACTTTGGTTTTAATGCTTGAGGACTTAATCCGCAGGTCTTTTGAAAACTTATAAGCCTGTTCCTTCTCGTTCCCGCGGTTCACGATTCCCACTTTCGCCAGATTGTTAAGCCACGAAATTGAAATATTATAAGAAATTGGTAAATCCAAAAACAGCCCAAATCTCTTCCTGTCTTCAGACGCCAGCGCCAGCCCATGGTTAATGGCATCTCTGACGCTGCGGATATCCAGTTTTTTCCCTTCTTTTATAATCTCTCCGCCCTGACGTTTTCTCAGCCCAAATATTGCCTCCATTATTTCCGTACGCCCTGCGCCGACCAGCCCTGCAAATCCGAGTACTTCTCCTTTATGCAACTTAAAACTTACATCTTCACAGACGCCTTTACACTTCAAGTGCCTGACCTCCAGCATTACCTCGCCGGTCACAGCCGGATGCCTGTCATAAATGGACTTTAATTCTCTGCCAACCATCAGGCTTACCAGTTTTTCCTGGTCGAGTTCAATGGATGGGGCGCTCCCGATGTACTGCCCGTCCCTCAGCACAGTAATGAAATCTGAGATTTTGAAGATTTCTTCCATTTTATGAGATATGTACAGTATTCCGACGCCCTTAGCTCTCAGCGTGCGGATGATCCGGAAAAGATTTTCTACTTCATGGTCTGATATAGCAGATGTCGGTTCGTCCATGATAATCACATCCGCCTTTGCAGATACAGCCTTCGCAATTTCCACCATCTGCATCTGTGCCTGACTTAATTCTTTCATAAACGCTTTCGAATCTATTCCCTCTATCCCCAGGTCCCGAAACAGCGCCTCCGTTTTTTGGTATAGAACCGACTTCTGCACGATCCCTTTCCTGGCCGGATAATCATACAGGAAGATATTATCCGCTACACTCATGTCAAGAATAGGCATCAGTTCCTGGTGTATCATGGAAATCCCTAATTTGTGCGCTCTCTTTGGGCTTTCTATTTTTACCTTCTGGCCGTTCAGTATTATTTCACCGTCATCGGGCTGATATATCCCCATCAGAATTTTCATCAGGGTAGATTTTCCTGCCCCGTTCTCTCCCATCAAAGCGTGGACAGTACCTTTTGCCAGCTGCAGTTCCACATGGTCCAGCGCCTTTACTCCCGGAAATTCTTTTGTGATACCGCGCATGACCAATAACTTCTCTTCCATCATCGTCATTTTAATCACCACTTTGCAAATGCTTACTCTTTATAGCTCCGGAGCAATGCAGAACACCGCATGAGCCGGTTGTGCCCAATTGTTTACCATCTGGTATTCTGTGTTTTTAGGAATAAACATCACTTCATCCTTTTCAATTTTGAACACTTCCCGTGACTCCATCATAATAAATGAAATCGTTCCCTCCGTAACAAACACTGCTGTTTCTCCTGCATGTGATTCAGGATCAGAAACACGGCACCCTACACCCCCTGAAGGAAGAATGAGTTCACCAAAATGTATCTTATCGTTACTGCAGGCAAATCTCATGAAATATGGGTTATCCAGTCCGTTGATTACATTGAGTTTATTTTCTTCTCTGATCAGCCGTAAATACTTGGGCTCTCTTCTTAATTCTTCTCCTGCAGCCGGCCAGCAGCCTACATCATTAATGGTTCCGTTTGTACCGGTTTCTTTACAATCCGGCCAGGGCTTATAGTCTGCTTCATCTTTCCCCTTCAGGACTCTCCACTTCCCCTCAAGGTCCGTGGGAAAAACCTGTTCTTCTTCATTGACCATCTGCGGGGCCAGTGCAAAAACTGCTTTCATCCTTTTAGTCCCAAAATTATAGCCGCCATGCGCTCCCTCCTGCGGGATAATCAGAACATCATTTTCCATAGCCCGTACAGCCTGCCCTGTAATCGGATTCACCTCCGTAAGCTCGCCTTCCAATATGTAATAGCACTCATCTCCCGGATGGTGATCCGGTGGTGAAAACATCGCCCCCGGGGCCAATTCGAAATATCCCATCGTCAATTCACTCGTACTGACATAGAGATTATTTAAATCACTGGTGCTAATGGCAAAATCCGGATATGTAAAATATCCCACCTGTTCTTTGCCAATCCGCATCGGTTTATCTTTTGGCACATCATATGGATGATTGCCAAATACGATTCTTGCCATATGTATCCTCCTTCTTTTTACTTAATTTTATTTAAGTATTTTTGTTAAGTTAACTTTATCATTTAATTTATAAATTGTCAATACAGCTTTTAATTACGGTGGTTTTTTCGTTATATTCAACAATTATTATTTCATTTTATTGCGTTTCTTCCCTTATTATTTGTTGATTTTAACAGTAGTTTTCTCATTTTATATTTTCTCATTTTTACAACTCAATATTTAACTTTACTTATATTAAGTTAATGTGCTAGAATAATCTGCAGGAGGTATTTGTATGAAAAATATAGACATCGCCAGAAAACTTGGCATTTCTCCAACCGCTGTGTCTCTGGCCCTGAATCACCACACCGGTGTTTCCGAAGAAACACGTCAAAGAGTCCGCAGTCTAAAAAACTGCTCCATGACTGGATCAGACGGCCGCAGCGCACTGCCCAATCGTTCCATCACTTTAGCGATTCATAAAAAACATGGGGAAATCATGAATGATAAACCATTTTTTTCAGATTTAATAAGTACGATACAGCAGGAAGCTCTCCAATATTCTTATAACCTCAATGTTTTGCATTATAAACTGCTTCAAAACAAGGAATTGTATTTAGATACCCTGCGGGCGGAAGACAATAAAGGTATTATCCTTCTTGCAACAGAATTGGATCAAGAAGATTTTGACATTTATAAAAAGATAGAAAAACCGCTTATATTGTTGGACAGTGTATACAGCGCCGTGCGTCTAAACGCGGTGACCATCAATAATAGGGGCTCTGTTTTTCAGGCAGTAAGGTATGCTTACAACCTTGGGCACCGCAGTATAGGATATCTAAAGAGCCTGACCCACATCAGTAATTTTAATCAACGTTTTGAGGGATACCAAAGCGCTTTAAAATACTACAATATAGAGCAGAATTATCATCCTGTTTTTGAACTTCCCTGCAGCATCGAAGAGTCCTGTCAGGAAATGAAAAAAATACTGCACAGTACATCCGGTATACAAATGCCGACCATTTTCCTCTCTGATTTGGATTACATAGCATTAGGCGCTGCAAAGGCTCTCAAAGAGTCTGGATACCGAATTGGGCAGGATGTTTCTATGATTGGTTATGATGATCTTCCTGCCTGCAAAATATTCGATCCGCCGCTGACGTCTATTCAAGTGTCACAGCATAGAATGGGCAAAGCCGCCGTGCGGCAGCTCATAGATCATATTACCACTCCGAAACCCTATACTTCCGTCACGGAAATCTCGGCAAAACTAATCCCCCGAGCCAGCACTGCCCCGCCATCATGTAGCACTACCTCCAAAATGAGAGGTGCCACGTAATGGTGGGACGGTACAACGTTTCAGGCTTGCCTGAACTGTTTCAGGACAGTAAAAACCGGGGACCTGAATGCCGCCTAAAACAGCATTCCAGCCCCCGGTAGATTATTCATTGATATCTTTTACGCTTTCTCTTTCTATCAGATCGGATGAAATTTGTGTGCTGGTATAATAATCTCCTTTTTCACTCATTTTTTCCAGCAGCCTGTTCATAGCCAGGCGTCCGATATCCTTACGGTTGACTCGCACTGTGGTTAAGGGCGGCTCAAAAACCTCGCATGCCGCTACATCATCATATCCTATCACAGAAATATCTTCCGGTATCCGGTACCCCTCTTCTTTCAGAGCCTGCATAGCCCCCAATGCGATATAGTCCAGATCCGCCAGGAACAAGGTGGGCATAACGAAATCCTTATCCTCCCGCAGTAATTCTTTCATTTTTTTGTATGCACCCTCGATATTGCACGGCAGACTGATTACCGGGTGCCGGTATTCTTCCAGCTGATATTCTCTGATTCCTTTCATAAACCCGTCAAACCGATGTCCGAAATTCTGGATAAACACCCCGCCTTTTAAATATCCGATATGGCGGTGCCCTTTCTTATATGCATAACTGACGGCGTTAAAAACTGAATTTTCATTATCTATAGTAACCGAATCCATGCATGCCAGCTCAAATGCACCATCCAGCAGCACAATCGGCACCTTTAGATTTTGGTAATACTCCAGATCCTCATAGGTCATCTCTGTTGCCATAAGTATGATACCATCGATGGGCATTCCTTCTATATACTCCACATACTGTTCCAGTTCCTGCCCCGGCATATAATGTGCGACCGTAAGAGTATAAGAACGTTTCATGGCCTCTTGCTGTATTGTTTCTATTAAGTCAGAAAAGAAAGGTTTCTCTTTTATGATCTCCCCATGCCTTTTATGAATGCTTAACAGTAATGTGCCATTCTGCTTCTTATCTGTATGAAGCATCTGATAGGACTTATTTGCGTCTTCGTTAATTAATTCCAGCACTTTAAGCCTTGTCTCCTCAGATACTCCGGGCCTGTTATTAATTGCAAGCGAAACCGCTGTAGTCGATATCCCTAATATTTTTGCAATCTCTTTATTCTTAATCCGCATATGGCATCTCCTTCACTTTTGAAAATGTTTCCTTTATGAAAGTTTAGCATTTAAGTGGACTAATGTAAAGTTTCTTTTTTATAGGTATGATTATGACCCTTAACTATTTAGCAAAAAGGGATACTAGTCGAAAAAACATTGTTTGGTACTTATTTTAGACGCAAAAGGCGGCTCCTGTTATGGACGGTTTATCTTAAATGTAGTAAAATTAACTTAATAGGAAATTAGAATTGACCAGGCAAAGCGAGGGATGCTTCTTGACCAAAAGCCAAGAAGAAGGATTTAGCGGTAATTTAAAATTTATTGAGGAGAAAAAATAACATGAAAAACAAAAAGTTAAATTCGATACTATATGGAATCGCGGCTATAATTTTTGTCATTCTTGGTATAACCCAGCATGAAGTAATTTGGTATATACTTGGTTGTGCATGTGTTGTTTTTTGTGGAGGTAGAAAATATGACAAAATATAAACTTAGTAAACAAGAATTTCAGGACCATTGGGATGACCAAATTCGATTTATTCAGAAATCAATTAAAGAATTTGACCTTGGTGACGAAAAAGAAGCTCAGCGACTTGCAACTCATCTCCGGATTTTATTCCATGAAACCAGTTCTTCAAAATCGATTTTTGGTCAGCTAAAACCACAAATCATTTTCTGTTCTAGTGGGGATTTATACACACCTAGTAACTTACTCACTTCATGGACTCTTCTTGATTTAATGGTAACCCCTGAGAGAATAGAGTATAATGCAAAATCAGTAAATCAGTCTAGGTGCTTTTTCCTGATGTTTAATGATTGGTGGAATGAGATTATTTTTGATGATAAAAAAAATAAATTTACCAGACGTGATATTGTCAAATATGTTGCAAATCAAGATGGAGGAACGCATGTTGATCCTGAACTAGATAAAGCATATGCAACACTTACTAAAATGAATTCGCTTGGTTGGGTTAATTCTAATGGAAATGTGCCTTCAAATAATCCGGCTTATCAGGCAATACGTGCTGTAGCAAATGAAGTACTTTCTTCAATTGCCATTTCCGCAAGTGGCCTTAAAAATAGAACAAAGCAAAAAGAAAAAGAGTTTGAAATGCGAATAGTTGATAATGCTGGAAGAAGATATAAGTGGTCAAAAACTGAGATACCCTGTAGCCCTGAGACTATGGCGTTAGTTTTAAAAGACAATGTAGAAAAAAGAACACTATATATTGATGAATACAAAAATGGTAGTAGAGTTAAATATATTGGCCCTTAAAAATTTCTAAGAAAAAAGATAAACTTCAAATATGAGTATGGCTAATCTAATATATATTAAGTAATATGAATTCCAGCTTGTTTCAAGCGGTGAAGAATTATGAATCGTATAAACAAAGAAAGGTCTGTAATAATAAATTAATAACAGCTAAAGGAATCATTAGATGAATGGATAAAGAAACTATGCAGGATTAGTACATGACTATATTTAGTATTATCGAGAAATGTAGGATGAACAGATAGTTTAAATTCTGCCACCTATGGTAGCAGAATTTAAAAGAGACATTATGAATAACATAATCCGTACGCTGGAATATAAAGATTTTGTAGACAGAATCATCTCAAAAAAAATTCAAAATTGTACAATTCACTTATATATCATTCATTCAAGACACTTAAAATATCCTTAAAGTTCTCCAGGTTATAATCCCCTAAATGCTCTTTTCCCGCCTGTCCCACACAAGCAGTCTCCATCCCGGCCCTATGTGCCGCCTCCACTCCGGCGGCGGCATCCTCCACTACTAGGCAGTCCTTCGGTTTTAATCCGAGTTCTGCGGCAGCCTTTTGAAATACTTCCGGGTGAGGTTTTGAATGTGTGATCTGAGTACCATCTATTATCGCATCGAATACATTAGCCAGACCTGTCTTTTTTTCAGCTTTCATGTCTGTCTCTGTTTCGGTATGCGCGGCAGACGCTGCGTACAGGCCCAATCGCCCCAGAATGAACCGTGCATTCTTGCTGGAGGATCCAACCGCAAGAGAGTACCCTTTTTCCCGCAGTCTTAAAATCGTATCGCGCACCTCTGCGGACAGATCCTGCTCATTCATCTGCTCCAGTGCCGTCCTGTAAATCTGATTCTTTTCAGCAAGTATCTTTTGTTTTTCAATCGTATGCAGAGGCGTTCCTGTATATTTTTCCAGAATAATCTCCAGGCTCTCCGATCTGGACACGCCTCTTAACCTTTGGTTGATCTCCTCATCAAAGTAAACCGGCAGCTGATCTGCCACCCGCTTCCACGCCATATAGTGGTATTGGTCAGTAGAACAGAGGACACCGTCCAGGTCAAAAATAATTCCTTTCCATTTCATTACTCTTTTATTGACAGGAAGGTGTTCTTCCCGCCCCTTTCCTTTATTTTTGCTATAGGGTGGTTCCAAACATTCCACAGAAAGGATCTACAGGAGAAATGCCTTTAAAGGGACTCCTGCCCATGATCTTTTCGATTACCATATCTATGATTGTCTGGGATACGTGGTATGTGTTGATGATGGTCGGAATCATGGGTGCATCTACAAATCCATATGGATTTCCCAGAGATACCATCAGGGTGGGAACCTCTTTTACAAAATAAGGTCCCTCCTGCGCCACTGCACCCTGCCATTGAATCCGGGCTGTTGTCTGGTAACTGGCATTGATGATATTGGAGAAATACATGATGACATCATATTTCTTCACAATCTCCTCCGTAGAAACGACTGTTTCTTCCATTGTTGTATGTTCGGCATCATAGACATCTACCTCAAATCCCGCCTTCTGCAAAGCGCGAATGACCATTTCCCGGCAGCGGCTGCCGCCGGTAAATCCCGGCTTATCCCCGTTTACATGGAGCCATACCCGTCTGTGCTTTTTTGGCGTAACCGGGAGCAGATTCTGCGTATCCTTTACTAATGTAATTGCCTGATCCGCACACTCAGCTGCCAGCCTCAAAGATTCTGGTGCGGCGATCAGCCCACGGTAATTGTCCGCAGTGAAATGTTTCTTTTCGTGAAGCCCCAGAGAAGCTTTTAATGCCAGAACACGCGTCACTGCCTCATCGAGCCGCTCCATGCTCACGACTCCTGTACGCACTGCATCGATCAGATAGGAAAGATCTTCCTCAAGGTTTTTGCCAAATAGTATCATATCCACGCCGGCATTGATTGTTGCCGGTATCAGATCTCTTCGTTTCATAGCCGTGCAGTAGCCAAGCATATTTGCGGCATCGGTAAGGACAACTCCCTGAAATCCAAGTTTTCCTCTCAGCAGGCCCTGAACCAGTTCTTTGGAACAGGAGGCCGGAAGTATCTGCTCCTCTGTAAGTTCCGGACTAAAATGGCGGCTGTATGCAGGCTGCAGGATATGTCCTGCCATCACGGTCTGGGCGCCTTTTTCTATCAGGCATTTATATATCTTCCCATAGGTGGCATCCCATTCTTCGCAGCTTAAGTCATTGACGGATGCAACCAGATGCTGATCCCGTTCATCACAGCCATCCCCCGGGAAATGCTTGATTGAGACTGCAACACCATTCTTCGCTGCGCCGTCCATATACGCCTCACACATACTGAGCACAGTTTCCGGATCACTTCCATAGGTTCTTGTATTCGTAATTGGGTTCCGCCAGTTTCTGTCAATATCACAGACAGGGGCAAAAGCCAGATTCACTCCAACCGCGCTCCCTTCCCGGGCACTGATATCTCCCAGATGATATGCCTGGCGGACGTCACCGGTGGCTGCCACTTCCAACTGGCTTGCAAAGTTTGTCCCCTCCAGTACAGCGCCGCTCCCCCCTGCTTCCAGATTCGCTGCAATCAGCACTGGAATCTTCGCCAGCGCCTGTAGTTTATCATTTCTATTCTTTAATTTGTCTGCCCGGCCCGGCCGATACATGATCCCGCCAAATTGAAATTTCCGGTACATATCCAGGATGTCCTCATCATGATCCGACTGGCCGATCACCAGGAACAATTGTCCGGCCTTCTCCTCCACAGACATCTGGTCTAATGTCTTTTTTACCCATTCCTGCTGTGTTTTTCCCAAATGAAAGGGTGTTTTACTTAAATCTGTCATTTTTGTTTTTCTCCGTTTTCCGACACCACATAATTATGCACTTGCCTTTTTCACAATCTTCGACCGTGTATCCATAATGACCGCCAGAATAAGAACTGCACCTTTGATCATATTCTGATAGTTGCTGCTCAGGCCGATCATAACGAGCCCCTGGGAGAGCACCCCGATAATCAATACCCCCGTTACAACACCACTGGTCTTTCCGGTTCCTCCTGAGATGGAAACACCACCGAGAACCGCGGCGCTGATTACGTCATTTCCTATATTGCTCCCGCTATAGGGACTTCCCGAGAAAGAACGGGACATCATGATAATGCCTGCGATTCCCGTCAGGAATCCACAGAGTATGCTTGCAATCATTTTGATTTTATTCACATGGATACCTGATAGCCGCGCTGTCTCATTATTGCCGCCTACCGCGAATAAGTATCTCCCGAGATATGTTTTATTTAATATGAATGCCACAATCAGGGCCAGCACGGCAAACACGATAACTGCCACCGGAATTCCCAGGATATAGTTCTGCCCAAGAAATTTGATACTCTCCGGCAGCCCGTATATGGTAGCTCCGTCCGTTAAAATCATGTTCAGCCCATCCACTACCTGCATCATCGCAATCGATACGATCAGCATCGGAATGCCAAATTTCATGGAAATATACCCTGTTATCATGCTGATTCCTATGCAGGCCAGTACAGAGATCAGCACCGATATCCATATTGATATTCCTGCTTTATACAAAAGTGCACACACCACTCCTGCAAATGCGTAAACTTTTCCGACCGAAAAATCAAGGCTGCCGGTCAGCATCAGGAATGAGACACCCAATGCTACGATTCCCATTGTAGCTACTTGTCTTATTATAGTAAGTAAATTCTCCAGCGTAAAAAACGTAGCCGGTTTCATTGCCGCAAAAATAATGATAATAAGCAATAGCAGAATCTGCGCGACAAATTTTTTTATTTTTATCAACACTGTTGTATTCATATTTTTCTCCTTAGCGGCTGCCGGATGCCAAATCCAGCAGTATTTCTTTATCAAACTCCTCACTGCCTGCCTCTCCTGCAAGTTGTCCCTCGGCAAGAATGATAATGCGGTCTGACATTCCAACTAGTTCTTCAAAATCCGAAGATACCATAATAATCGATTTTCCGCTTTCAACAAGTTCATGCATCAATTGATAGATCTCGAATCTTGCTCCCACATCAATTCCTCTGGTAGGCTCATCAAAAATCAGAATATCACTGTCAACATCCAGCCATTTCGCCACGATCAGCTTCTGTTGGTTACCGCCTGAAAGATACTGCGCCTCCTGCCAGATACCAGGGGTCTTGATCTTCAGTGTTTCTACATATTCCTGCACATGCTCCTGTTCTTTTGCCTTATTGATTTTTCCCATTTTACAGTACTTCATCAGGCTGGAAAGTGTGATATTGGCAAATACAGGCTTATCAAGCAGGAGCCCTTTGCCCTTTCTGTCCTCCGGCAGGAGTCCAATGCCCGCTTTAATAGCCTCATATGGATGCCTGATATCCACCTCTTCTCCATGGATATATATCCTGCCATTCTCTTTTCTTACATCACCAAACAGTACGCTCATGAGTTCTGTCCTGCCGGCGCCCACCAGTCCGGCAAACCCTAAGATTTCGCCTCTGTGCAGTTCGAAACTGATGTTACTGACGCCATTACCGCTTACATTGTCTGCTTTAAGAACAACTTCATCCTTCGCGCAGTAACTGTGTGGATACGTAATGTCATCCAGTTTCCTCCCAATCATGGCGCGGATTAGTTCCGGCCTGGAAGTCATCTCCGTCTCCATTTCACAGATGTAACATCCGTCGCGCATGACAACAACACGGTCCGTGATCTCAAAAATTTCTTCCATTCTATGACTGATATATACGATAGACACACCGTCTTTCTTTAACTTGCGGATGATGGAAAACAGCGTATCAACCTCTCTGACCGTAAGAGGCGCCGTAGGCTCATCCAGAATTAGTATTCTGGTTTTCAAAGAAACTGCTTTTGCAATCTCCACAATCTGCATCATGGCCGGAGAGAGGGAACTCACCATCGCCAAAGGATCAATCGGAACTCCAAAATCATGAAAGATTTTTTCCGCATCCTGAATCATTTGTTTTTTATCTACCAATATACCGTTTCCGCGCAGGTTCCCCATAAACACATTCTCTACTACCGGCAGTTCCGGCACCAAAGTGAACTCCTGATATACCGCCCCAATCCCAAGATTTCTTGCATCTGCCGGTGTGATTCTCGTATATTCGTGTCCGTCTGCAGCGATCGTTCCCGAGGTAGGTTCATTGGCCCCGGTAATACATTTTACCAATGTAGATTTTCCAGCGCCATTCTCGCCCATCAGCGCAAGGACTTCTCCCTCATACAAGTCAAGGGAAACATCTGATAATGCGTTGACTCCAGGATAGACTTTACTGACATGGCGAAACTCTAATATCTTTTTCTTCACCGTTTAATCCTTTCCTTTGTGTATTCTTAGTAGTTCCGACAGGTCTGCGCATTAACTGCGCAGACCGTACGAAAACTTAGTGGTTGCAGGCATCCAGCCTTTCGCCGCAGGCGAATTTCAATAGGCTGGATGCGCTACAGTTCAGACAAGTCTGAACTGTTACCACTCTTATTGGGTTACATACTCTGACGCATTATCGCTGTTGATTAATACATATTCTGCGATTACGTTTTCTGCAGTATTGTCTGTCATATACTTACAAATTGCCTCTCCGACTTTCTGTCCTATCAGTTTTGTATTTGCATAAACTGTGCTTCTAAGTGTTGAATTATTTCCGGCGATTACATTCAATGCCTCCTCGCTGCCGTCCAGTCCGCAAACCATAACCTCGTCTTTTCCAACCCCTTTTGCTTCCAGCGTCTGTGCAACCGCAACTCCCATCTCATCACTTTGACAGAAAATTAGTTTTACATCCGGGTTTGCCGCGAGAATCGCCTCTGTCACATCCATTGCCTTCGTGGAATCCGTTGCATACTGGCTGTTTACAAGATTGACGCCCTTCCCCTTTACCAACGTCTTTTCAAACTCGGCTTCCATGGCTTCCTTGAATACTCCGGCCGTCGTATCCGGGTTTGCAGAGTCAGACAGCCAGATTGCAGCCATTTCACTGCCCTCTCCTGCACTTTCATCCACAAAATCCGCCATAGCGTCTGCGATCAGTTCCGCTTCCTCTTTTGGATTTTCTTCTACAAGGGCATCATAGTTCACCAGCAGATCAGACCATCCGATGATATAAATCCCCTTTTCCTGTGCCTGTTTACAGAGATCTGATAAACCGGCCGGATTCATGGCGTTTACTACGATAGCCTTACACCCTGAATTAATCAGGTTCTCCATCCCGGACAGTTCATTGTCAACAGAAACCTGTGAGTCCGAAACAACCACATCATAGCCTTCCCCTTTTACCGCTTCTGTCACAGAATCTACAATGTCATTGCACCACTGGGAACCACTTGTAACAATGAGAATGCCGACTGTTCCACCGTTTTTTTCTTTACTTTCGCTGCTCTCCTTACTCCCGCTGTCCGCTTCCGCCGGACTTTTGGAAGAACACCCGGTCAGCAACGCCAACAGCATTGCCGCTGATAAAATAATTCCCATCCATTTCTTTAATCTCATTTTCTTATCCTCCTGTTTTGCTTTTTGGTATACAGTTATCTTTTATTTGTCTTTATTTTATCTTTCTTCGGTTATCTTTTTAATGCCTCTATATTCAGAAAAGTGTCACATTTTTCACAGTATACCCGCAGGGCACTCCATAACACATGCCCTACGGGCGGGTCTGCCGCAGAGCTGCAGAATAATGTATGTATAAAACTTTTTCGGAGATCAAAAAAGCGGCCGTCAATGCGGCCGCAGTCTATATCTTTTTCGTTACTATGCACGGCCTATGGGCCGTGCATAGTAACGGCATCTGGCTCAGTTAAAGTCGCCAGTGACGAGGGTGCTATGCGCCAGTGGCGCATGTTAAGCACGGACCGAAGCGGAGCGGAGACCAGATGCCCGCCCCCATCACTTTATTGGCTCGGATGCCGTGCAGCGTGGTGCACGGCCCCGTGAATAGTAACTCTTATTCTTCTCTTGCCTCCTTATAAAGAGGCAGGCACACTTCGATCTGAGTTCCCACCTCCGGCGTACTCATGACCTTTAGACCATACTCTTCCCCGCAGAACATCTTAATCCGCTTGTTTACATTTCCAAGTCCAATCCCGCCCTGCCCTTTTCTCTCTTTCGTATTCTCCTGTACTTCCGCCATCCTGTTTCCATCCTCCGGCTGTTCGGGTTTTCTGAATCTCTGATTCATACATGCTACCTGCTGCTGGCTCATCCCACACCCATTGTCCTCTACATCAATATAGAAATCACCTTCCCGGATCTCCAATGAAACGGTAATGCATCCTCCTCTCCGCACATTTCTCAGGCCATGCCGAATGGCATTTTCCACCAGCGGCTGCAGCACAAAACGGGGACACATCTCCAGCAGAAGCTGTTCCGGCGTGCAGTTAATTACCTCCTGATATTCGAACCGGTCTGGGAATCTCAACTGCTGCAGCTGAATATATTTGGAAAGATAATTTAGTTCCGCATTCATACTAACCATTTCCACATCGTAATTCACACTGTACTTAAACATCACCGAAAGCGCTTCTATCATATCGCTTAGATGCCTGTCTCCATTCTCAAGCGCAAGCCCACGGAACGTATCCAGCGTATTATACAAAAAATGTGGATTTATCTGGGTTTCCAACGCTAGCAGCTGCTGGCGTTTCTGTTCAAGTTCTGCTTCCACAGCTTTCTTCTCGGACTCTGCCTTTTGCAGGATTACCCGATGCATCCGTCTGGTATTACGGACAGAAACCCACAACAGGCTCAGAAAAAGCACGTAATACACCAAAAGCAATACTGCTGTTTTGAAATCAGGGGCCCACAGAAGCAGAAGAAGGAATAACAAAGTTCCTGCCACAGCAAAACCTGCCTGAATATAAAGACCATGCAGGATGCTTTTCTCTCCCTTTATGCAGTCTCCCCTGAGTGATTTTCTACATTTCATCCCGCAGTCCTTTCAAATATATTCTTCGGTACTCACTTGGTTTCATCCCGCTTTCCTGCTCAAAAATCCTGCTGAAATAGCGGGTGCTGGCATATCCAACCTGATTGGCGATCTGCGAAATATTCAAATCCAGCTTTTTTAGCAATTCCTTTGCCTTCTCTATCCTGATTGAAGTAAGATATGCTGAATAGTTGATCCCTGTGCTCTCTTTAAAAATGGTAGACAAATAAACCGGATTCACATGAGCCTCTTCTGCAATCCTGTTCAGGGTAATATTTTCCGCATAATGTTCTTCAATGTATTGTTTTGCGAAATGGACATAAACGAGCACATGGTCTTTTTTGCCGGCCAGATATTTATTCATGTTATCAATACAGAACTTTTCCGTTACGCTTCGCAGCATGGTTATCGTATCGCAATTCTCCGAAAGTCTCTGAAGCTGCCGCTTCACGTCCTGGGTTTCCCTGGGATGGATATTCAGTCTGCCTAGAACATCCGCAAGCCGGTTCCCCAATTCTGTTGCCATATAAAAATACTGGATATAATTCTGATCACTCCGTTTCTGATATTCTTCGAACAGCCCCCGTATCACCTGTTTCACTCCGCTTTCGTCAATCGCTTCAACAGAACTCTCAAACCGCCGCATCTGTGAGGAGTCGATTGGGCGGTTCTCTCTCAGAAGCTTATCCGCCTGTGGAAGAATATCCGCTACATACATCCGGCTGTCCCCATACCGTAGTCTTCCGCTCATGAAAAAGGCCGCGGTTTCCATCGATATTCTGAGGTCATTTAACTCATTTACCGCTTTTCCAACGCCCAGATAGAGATGAAACGGAAGATTATCTCTATAGTTTTGAACTAATCCCCGGTAGGTGGTATCCAAGATCCGCAGAATCCTGCTCTTCATATCATCTTTAATCTGAAGCACGATGTTATAGCGAAGCCAGGAAGACGGAAACATCTCCTGTTCCACGCAGCATTCAGAAATGTTTTTCCGGAGGATATTCCAGATATCCCCCGCCACCTGCTCAACCTCTTCTCCCTCACGGCAGCCGCAGAAACCCAGCTGCAATACCCGGAAAAATGCACCTTCTTTTTGGAAATGAAGACAATACTTTTTCTCCACCGTCTCAAGATCCGGTACCGCGGTATCTCCCGCCAGAACCTCACGGAACTTCTGCCGGATTGCCTTTTTTCTGAATTCTTCTTCCCCTCCTTCGCTCTCCTCCTCTGCCAGGGATTTTAAGACCGCATTTACCTCATCCTCATTGATCGGTTTCAGAATATAATCCGATACGCCGAGTTTGACTGCTGCCTGTGCAAACTCAAAATCCCGATACCCGCTTATCAGCACAAAACGGCACTGAATCTGCTGTTTCTTGATTTCTTTTATCATCTCTATCCCATTGAGTCCCGGCATCATAATATCTGTGACTACAATATCAACTTTTTCATGCTGCATAAATTCAATGATATCTTCTGCATTATCAAATTCGCCTGCCAGATTAAGCCCATATTCCTCCCAATGCACCAGATGTTTCAATAGGCTTCTTACATGTACTTCGTCATCTGCAATGATTACATTTTTCATCTGTTTTCACCTGTCCACATATAGTTTTCCACACCACACGGCTGATTGTCTTCAGTATATCACAGCAATCCGAAAAAGACATCCTCACGGGTGCCTTTTCCTTAATATAACAGTTCAGGCCGGCTTGAACTGTTACCTTAATATCCTACTGTATATCTGCATTGGTGATGACGCTTCTGTTCCACCTCGTCTATCATACAGACCGCAAAGTCTTCCATAGAAATATGACAGTTCTGTTGAATACTGATCTCTTTATTCTCCGGGTCTATCAGTACCGGATATTCCGTCCCCATCCGGTATTTTCCCGTTCGTCCTCCCATATTTTCCTCCATCCACAGTGGTGCGGTCTGACAGCACCAGTCGAAATCATGAACCGTCCGCAGGTACTCCAATGCAATCTCATGGCTTCCTATGATCGCATCGTTTGCCTTATGGGTCTGCCGATGCCCCGGAACCTTTTGGTCATCCAGCATATACACTCCGGGCCTTACCCACGAGGACACGCCTCCGCAGATATAGATCATCCGCGGCACTCCCGCTATCTTACATGCATCAATCGCACTCTGAACTACGGGTATAATCCTGTCTAAGCCTTTTAATACCGGAATCACGGCAAAGATATACACGTCACACCCCTGGATTGCCCCCGCAACACCTTCTGTATCCTCCATGTCTATTTTATGGAATTCCACCTGGTTTTTCAATTCTTCCTTTATATTTACGTCAATACCGACGACCTGATGTCCGCGCATAAGCGCTTCTTTTGCAATCCTGCTGCCTACTCTTCCGCTTGCTCCTAAAATAGCGATCTTCACTTTTCTTCTCCCTCCCAATACATTTCATGTTTTTGCTTCCACGCCACACAGATTCGTTTCCCACTGTATTTCGGATGCTCTATCTCATCCAATACAGCACGGGCAAAATCCTGTGTGGAGATATAGCTGCTGTCCGCAAACGGAAAATGATCCGGATCCGGAGTCTTTAACTCAGCGACCAGCGGATCCAATGTGCAAAGCGCATCTTCTGCAATCATATACTCCTGCCCGCCTTTGTCCGGCAGACATTTTGCTGCCGGCGCAATTTCTACCCACTCAAGCTCTGTTTCCTTCAGATAGAGTTCATGAGTCTTCTCATGTTCTCCAAACCAGGTTCTGTACATTGGTGTCAAAAACGTCGTATCTTTTAACATTTTATCAGGAGTCACTTTAAACACGCACGCGTCTCCAATGGCAATCAGCCTTCGGATCCCCATTTCTTTACAGGCTCGAATCACATTGCTGCATAAATTGGAAAACCGTTCCGGCTGAAACGGATCGGGTATCAGCGAATTAACAACGATGTCACTGTCTTCCGGAATGGTTTCTTTCAACTGTGTATAATCGCCCGCATCCGCCTTCAGGGACTCCACATCCGGAGTCAGCGTATATTTAATATCTTCCGGATGCCGTGAAACCACTGCCACAACATGCCCCCGTTTTACTGCCTCTGCAGAAATTTCAGCTCCAAGCCAGCCTGTACCGCCTAAAATTGTTATTTTCATAATATAAGCACCTCACTTTTTTTAAGGGTATCATAAAAAGTGAGGCGCTTATATGTCACATATTTTAGAATCTGTACCAGATTTTTAGAACTTACGGATAAATGGGCAGTTCTTATCACAGAAGATCTGATTTAAAACAGTTCGTTTCCATCCGATTTTACCATGTCTTTCTCTTTCCACTGCTGTTTTGTCAGACAAGTAATATGTTCCGTCCGAATGTCCCCCATAAGCGGCCAGAAAATATTCTCATTGGTATGATGATATACAAAACCGCACTTCTGCTGTACCCTGAGCGATTTATTGTTCCCCTCGAAATAGCCGCACCAGAGCTTATCCATACCCAGCTCATCGAAGGCATATTGTATCAAAACATGCGCGGCCTCCGGAATGAATCCTTGACCCCAATATGGGACACCGATCCAGTAACCGATCTCCGCCTCTGTATCTGCCGTGACCAGATCACTTGCGCCGCCCAGCAGCAGGCCAATACTGCCCACAGGAAGATTATTTTCTTTTAATACAACCGCATAGGTTCCCTCGGCCGTAAGCACATCTTCTATAATCTCACGGCTGTTTTCCACACTGGTATGCACCGGCCATCCCGCAGTTGGGCCTACCCTTTCATCTTTTGCATACCGGTATAATTCTTCTGCATCCCCGGTATTCCAGGGCCTCAGTATTAGACGCTCCGTCTCAAATCTTTCTTTCATTCTTCTCTCCTATCGTTTTCTTCCCAAATATCTACAGACTTTGCTACAGTATGTCAAATATGATTCCCCAAAAACCTGCGGCAGATATTTCTCTTCCTGCAAGATCTGCAAATGAAGCATAACAGCTGCAAAGACAGAAAACAAAAGCAGCACGCAGTTGAAAAACATCAGCATTATCCCCAGATATACAAGGTCAAATCCCAGAAACGCCGGATTTCTGCTGAACCGATATATCCCCGCCGTCACCATTTCCGTTTTATCATTCTCAGCAATTCCGGCTCTCCAGTTATCTTTCATTGTGATAACCGCAAGAGCAAAAACCACGTCTCCCACGAATCCTAATATCATTCCCACGAACCTCACATAAGACGGCACCGCCGGCTTCACAGACACAATACTGATCACTTCTATAATGACTACCAAATATGTAGCTGCCTTCATGATAAGTTCTATATAAAACACTTTATCTCTGCGGGTTCCTTTTGCAATCTGGTCTGTCTGAATGCCCTGCCTTCTCTGCAGAACCATCTTCCCAATATAGACAGAATAGAAAACCAATAATATTATGAAACCGATCGCTCTCATATAACTATCTCCTAATCCTATTTATTTTTCCCTCTGTACGCGACACGTAGATTTCCCAATATTTACCTGTAGATTTGCAACATTTTCAGCCCTATCATTTTTATAGGGGGAATTATTGATGAAAAAGAAACTATGTATTATTTTTATAACTCTCGTTTTAATTCTAACAACAATCAACATGCTTCCCGACTATCTAATCGCAAATGAATCGAACATTACAACCGATCAATCAAGAGAAGTAAGGCTCAGCGTTGTAATTTACAAGTTCTGGACGATCAAAAATACAACAGAACTAATTGTGCGGGAACATACAAAGATACATGGCACACCCAACTCCATTATTCTTGATATATATGGTTCTCACTACTGTCTGAATCAGGGTTTTGCGCCGTATAAGACCATCACCAAGAATTTCTATTAACACTCCGTGTACCAGTCTAGTATATCATAAAATTGCAGCCGGATTATAGTTTTATAAAACCATATCCGGCTGCAACAGACATTTTAGCTATGTTCTGTATTTTGTGGTAAGCTCACGCTCTTACCTGACTTTGCTTTGCAAATAAGCTGTGTCATGGTCCCCATCGGGCAGTACACACACCAGGAACGCGGTTTGAACAGCACCATTGTAATCATGCCCAGTATCGTAGATGTCAGCATCACGCTGTAAAATCCAAAGGCGAACTGCGCAATCCACGGCGCAAACGCCGTTCCATCATACGCCCAGTGCCATGGCAGTTTAAACGTCCAAAGGATCGTCACCATCTGGCTTAGGCTGTGCGCCTCACCAAACACCAGCCATGTGCTCCAAATCATCTGAAAAAACATGGTAAAGAAAAAGAGCAGGAACCCGTAGCGGAACCATTTGCTTCGCAGGAATTTCGGCGGGTCCTTTCTGCGGGACAGGCCAAACCGTCCGCCCAGTAAGGAGAAAAGCTGCCCCCTTCCGCAGTAGCGGTTACAATATCCCTTACCGCCTCCGGCGATGGAAATAATCAAAGGGATAAAAAAGCAAAGCAGCCCGATCCATGCAAAAAGGATGTTGAAAAAACCGAGCACCAGGTAAACAGCAGAAAATATCCAGAGATAGTCATACCATTGTTTTTTCATGCAGGCACCTCCCGAATTTCAATTACGCATGCAGGGCATTCTCGTGCACACTTACTGCAGCCAACACATTTTTCCAGATCAGCGTCTGCAAAAATTCCTTTCTCAATATGAATAGCATCTTTTGGGCATACCTTTACGCAGCATCCACATGCCACGCACTCATTTTGTACAATAAAAGCCTTTTTACGCAGTTTTTTATCAGCCACAATCAATAACCTCCGACTTTATTTGTTGTCAGTATACATGATGAAGGCAATTTTTACTGTGACTTTGTTACAAACCGGCTTACCGGCATGGGCGCGCTCAGCCCGCCCCGTAATATTTATATCTTTTTAATATCTTCTGCTAAGACTTTTATCCCTTTTTAATCAAGGAATCCATATGATAAATGTATCTAAAATAGCTATGATTAAAGGAGAGGCCATCATAATGAAAAAAATGATTTTTAAAGGAGCGGGTACTGCAATCATAACCCCGATGCAAAATGATTTTTCAATTAATTTTCCTGTTTTTGATGATTTACTGGATATGCAGATCCGTGAAAATGCGGACGCTGTCATCGTTGCCGGAACAACCGGGGAGGGTTCCACACTGACAGATGAAGAGCATATTGAACTGGTACGTCACGCAGTCAAACATGTGAACGGGCGTATTCCGGTGATCGCAGGAGCCGGCAGCAACAATACCGCCCATGCGGTTTATCTGTCAAAGGAGTGCGAAAAGGCCGGCGCGGACGCGCTGCTCCATGTCACACCGTATTATAACAAAGCATCACAGCAGGGTTTATTCCTGCATTTTACAGCATGTGCGGATGCAACGAGTCTGCCGATTATTTTGTATAATGTGCCTTCCCGCACCGGAGTAAATATTTATCCGGCTACTTTCAAGCGTCTCAGTGAAGTAGATAATATCGTGGCCGTCAAGGAGGCAAGCGGCAATTTTTCCCAGATTGCCAAGATCGCCGCACTCTGTAAGGACGACCTTGCCATATATTCCGGAAACGATGATCAGATAACTTCGGCACTGGCATTGGGGGCAAAAGGAGTGATTTCCGTCCTTTCCAATCTCGTGCCCGGGGAAGTGCATGCCATCTGTTCCTCTTATTTTGACGGCAACAGTGACGAGAGCGACAACCTTCAGCTAAAATATCTGGAGCTGATCGAAGCTTTATTTTTGGATGTCAATCCCATCCCCGTCAAACAGGCCATGCGCGCACTGGGCTATAACACAGGACACTGCCGGCTTCCCCTCTGTGACATGGATTCCACAATTGCAGAGAAATTATATTCCACTTTGCAGAAATACAATCTGCTGTACTGTAAAAAACCCATTCGTTCTGTTACGGTTCACACACCCGGAAATGCCGGTTCCATTTTAAAACACAATTTATAAGCATTTTTTTAAGCGGAGGTATCTTATGAAAACAGCATATATTCTTTTCAGTAAACAACAGCCAAACCACCATGAAATGATTCTGGATTTAATTACTCACTTCTGCCGGGAACACAGCTTAACTTACAGGCTCCATCCAGACTATGACTTCAATACAATTACGATTGAGGGGTATGATTATCGTATCAATCTCCTTGAAATAAATGATGGATCCGAGCCGCCATACTGGATGATATATTGTTCACTGATAAATAAAAGGAATGCACATGTGAATCACACAGCTGCTTAGAATTATATTGCATGTTCAAGGCAGTTCTTCAGCCGGGAGACAAAATAGACCTCAAAAAGGCAGATAGACGAAGCTGCAGAGATATGTTAAAATATGAATCATGCAGTAACCGTTTTGAGCCATAATGGATCGAGGTAGGATACCCACTTTTGGCAGGTTAGGCGTACATAAAAACGATAATCGCAGAAGTGAGGTATCACACATGAATACATTTAAGATTAAAATTATCGCATTAATTCTAATGGTAATAGACCATATAGGCTACTATTTTGAAGGAACGCCAATATGGTTCCGCTGGCTGGGCAGAGCGAGTTTTCCTCTTTTCCTGTTTTGTATGGTATGGGGTTACCACTATACAAAAAACCGCAGGATATACTTATTGCGTTTATATCTAATGAGTGTGTTCATGTCAATTTTCGGTTATGCTATTGACTACTTTATGCCAACCGAATACGGTTATGGTAATCACAATATTTTTCTTACTATGTTTATAGTAGGCGTTTTAATCAGTACAATTGAAATTTTTTTGCGGGACCATAAAAAGGGCGGGATACTGCTTGGATGTATTTTTGCAGTTCAGCTTCTTTTCTACATACTGCCGTTTGCACGTAATTTAAGCGGCGATATGCTGACCGGAATTATCCCCAATATTTATTTGAATGAATATGGGTTTGAATTTGTTGCTCTTGGAGTATTGATGTATTTTCTGAAAGAAAAAAAAGAGTACTTTATTGCCATGTACATCATATTCTGTATTAACCAGTTTAGCATGGAAATGCTCGATGGTATTTACGGGCTGCAGTGCCTGATGGTATTGGCCCTGCCAATCATGCTGAAGTACAATAATCAAAAGGGGCCGGGCATGAAATATTTCTTCTATATTTTTTATCCCGCCCATACATTCCTGTTGTTTTATCTGGCCAATTTTGTTTTTTAAGGATAAATTTTATTTGAGGGATAAACTTAGAGTTTCTATTGAGCAGCCATCACTGGATATTCCCTTTGCAGCTTTCATTACTTCCGGTATATAAAAAGGCATGAACATTTATTTTTATATTTGTCCATGCCTTTTCTGTGCCATTACCTGCCACAGCATTATTTAACAAAAGGAATATACCGCGATCCGGCGGCCATTTCTACGATTCCAGAAATTCGCAGATGGCTTTTGCAGCCTCCTTTGCATTAGAAAGAATTGCGGGATGCCTTCCATTTGGAAAAATACAAATCTCAGCCCCTGTTTCACTGGCTATTGCAGCGTACTCCTCCTGAAAATCCTCCCGGGACATTTCATCTCCTTCGCTCCCCATGAGCAGCAGCGGAACCTGCAGACTGCACAGTGGTTTTGTGAATAACGGCAGCTTTTCTCCGGCACATTGAATCAATGCCTTTGTATCCATATCCACGATGCGTTCCCAGTCATCTCCCTGGCACCACTGGTAAAAACCAATTCCCATTTCATCCTTTTTGGCGTTCGTTCTCTCCTGTACCAGGTTCTTAGAAAAATCGTCCGCCAAAGTCCGGCCGTCAAAACTGTCCGCTACAATCTTCCCGGCCAGCTCCGGGCGCTCTAATGCAGCATTGATGGCAACCCAGGCGCCGCCGCTGGTGCCCACAAGATCCACCTTTCCAAGGTTCAGATGTTCCAGCAATGCGATGGTCTGGCGGGCTTCTTCTATCCAAAGATCTGCCGTAAACTCTTCAAGCCGGTCGGATTTCCCATGCCCTAGAAAATCGATGAGAATGATATGAAACTGATCCTCATACAAGGGCAGCAGCAGCTCAAACATCCTGGAAGATGCCGTATTGCCATGCAAAAACAGCACTGGTCTTCCGCTCCCCGTTTCTGTGTAATAAATCTTTTTTGACTGATAATAAAAATATGACATCATTTGCCTCCTAATCACTGATCTGTTTTTTGTTTCCTGATTAGCAAGGCCTGGAAAAACACCAACACCTTGCCGTTAGTGCTTATTTGTCCAAATTCCCATAATTTGCAGCCTCCGTTCATTAAGATGCTTCTAGTATATCATACAACCACTTTGATTCAACAGAAATAGTTATTTTTCTCTTTCCCGTTCTTCCAGCGTCACATGAAGCTTATCTCCCGGTTTTTTCCCTATTTTTTTGCGGATGTCCTTCCTGACGCCAATTATATGGCATGGCGTACCCATTTTCACGGCCTGTCCATCATAAGGTTCGCCATCAAAAGTTGCGTGTACCAGTACCCGTGACTTTCCAAAAATTTCTTTCATATCGAAAGGGATCTCTATATATGCGGCATCCATATCCGGTTTTTTAACCAGAACTGCATCAAATTCCAGAACTTTTTTCATATTATTTCCTCACTTTTACTTTTTGTATATTTACTTTTGGTTTTTCAGCTTCATTCGTGCACTGCCAGGTAACTGAACTACCTGAACTCTCGATACAGTGCCTGCGGGTTCCACTGGCTGCATCGCATCCTGTGCAGCCTGCGTGGGCGGGCTACTATATATAATAAGTTTTCCTTTATACATTTATGTATACCACACAAATAAAAAAACAACAATAAATATGACTCATGATGGAGATTAGCCCCTCCGGGGAGAAGTTTTTTTATTCGCCAGTTTTTAGGGTATCAGGTCACTCTACCCTGTAGTAAATACGAATAGACAGAGAAAGTCCCTATGTGTTACAATATCTCAACAGAATAAGCGGCACAATAAACATGATTTTAGAAAGGCGGACTCATAATGCTGACTATACGAAATGAAAAAGAAGAGGATTACAAGATCGTAGAAGAAATAACAAGAAACGCATTTTATAATCTTTATGTACCGGGCTGTGTTGAACATTATTTGGTTCATATAATGCGCCAGCATGAAGACTTTATACCAGCGCTGGATTTTGTTGCTGAGCTGGATGGGCAGGTGATTGGAAATATCATGTATACCAAGGCAAAACTAGTCGACGAGGAGGGCTGTGAGAAGGCAATCCTTACTTTTGGCCCTGTCAGTATCGCTCCTGAGTATCAGCGGATGGGTTATGGTAAGAGGCTCATAGAACTTTCTTTTGAACAGGCAGTATTGATGGGCTATGATGTAATTGTCATAATGGGAAGTCCGATGAATTATGTGGGCCGTGGTTTTAAAAGTTGTAAAAAATACAATGTTTGCCTGGAGAACGGTAAATATCCGGCTGCAATGATGGTGAAAGAACTTATTCCCAATGCTTTGGATGGAAGAAAATGGTTGTACCGTGAAAGCCCCATCATGGCTATCAGTGAAGAAGAAGCGATGCGGTATGATGATTCATTTGAAAAAATAGAGAAGAGGCATCAGCCGAGCCAGGAAGAATTTTATATCATGTCCCATGCTTTCATCGAGTAGGAGAAACTGCCTGCGGACAGCCCCCTGACACAACCATAAGCATTTTTCAACTCACCTTTTAACACCAGGAAATGGATGCCCCTTTCATAGAAGCATCCATTTCTTTCTGTTACCGGTAAGATTTTCGAAAGACTCCGGCACAATCTTCATCTGTCATTTCACATGGATTGGCAAGGAATAAGCCGCCCTGCATGGAGCGCGCTCCCTTTGCCAATGTCATACACTCGGACTGATCAAATCCATAATCACTCATTCTCAGACCAGCCACGCCGCAGGCCTCCTGCAGTTGGGTCAGCGCAGTTATAAAATCCTCTGGTTTCGCGGCATCGGCAATCCCCATTGCCTTTGCCATCTTGACAAATTGTTCATCGCATGCATGACGTTCTATGAAAAACTCTGCAAATGCCCTGGAAATCATGATCAGTCCTGCACCATGCGGAAGGTTATGATGATATGCGCTCATGGAGTGTTCCATAGAATGCTGTGCCGTGGTGGATGTCAGCTGCATGGTTATTCCAGCCATCGTACTGCCGTACGCGATATGCTCACGGGCCTCTATATCGCTGCCGTCTTTCACGGCACGGGGGAGATATTTTGCAATACTTTCAATGGCGGAAAGGGCAATTGCCTCACTCAGGATATTCCCCCCATTGGACATCATAACCTCCGTATTGTGGAACAGTGCATCAAACCCCTGATAGGCAGTATACCTTGGAGGAACAGTTACCATAAGCTCGGGATCAACCACGGCCAGAACCGGTGTCAGTGACGGGTCTCCGAAGCCAATTTTCTCCTGCGTCTCCGGGTTGGATATAACGCCCCATTGGTTGATTTCTGAACCGGTACCTGCGGTCAGAGTAATCGTCACAATTGGCAGGCCCGGATTAGCCAGCGGCTTACCCTTGCCGGTTCCGCCGTACACATAATCCCACAGATCCCCGTCATTGGCCGCCATGGCAGCGACTGCCGCAGAGGAGTCCAGTACGGCGCCCCCGCCAAGAGCCACGATAAAGTCACAGCCGTTTTCTCTGGCAAATGCTGCGCCTTCCATGATCATATCCTTCACCGGGTTCTCCATAACCTTTGCAAACTCGGCAATTTCCACACCTGCCTTTTTCAGCTGCGCAACGGTTCTGTCGTAAGCGCCGCTGATCTTTGCCGATCTGCCGTTAGACATCAGCAGAAGCGCCTTTTTTCCGGGCATCTGCTGGCTGCCAAGTTCGTCCAGTTTCCCCCGTCCAAATAAAATGTGGGTAGGATTGTTAAAATCAAAATTCATTTCCATGAGAAGTTCCTCCTTCATATTCTTGTTTTTTTAATTTGTAAATCAGAAAATCCAAACAGTCCAGCTCATTCTGGCTTTTATGGACTTTTCCCAGCAAAGTTCCACGGTATTTCCGGAGCAGCGGAAGAATCTCTGCAGCATTCGTATGTTCTGCCAGCTCTATACACCGTTGAATGAACTCCCTGTCGCAACCTGCATCCCGCAGGTTCTGAAGCAAAATACCACTTTCATCTGATGCTTCTGCCATAGCTCCACCTCCTTTATGTTCATAATAGGTTACTATTCACGGCCCATGGACCGCGCATAGTAACGGCATCTTGCTCATTTAAAGCCGCCTATGGCGAGGAGCCGGATGCCCGGCCCCATTACTTTACTGGCTCGGATGCCATGCAGCAAGGTGTACGGCCCCGTGTACAGTAACCATAATATTACAAGATGAAGAAATTATCCAATACCTGTTTCTTATTTCCTGTTATTCTTGTAATGAATATCTCGCCCTGATATAATGTAATATATAACCTATCTATAATACAGGAGTAATAATTGAGGAGGATTACAGATGGAAATTCGGGTACTTCGCTATTTTTTGGAAATAGCCAGAGAAGAGAATATGACCAGGGCCGCCGAACGGCTTCACATTTCCCAGCCTTCTCTGTCAAGGCAGATGAAGGAACTGGAAACGGAGCTTGGGAAAAAACTCTTTGTCCGCAGCAGTTACAGCATACATCTGACCGACGAAGGAATGCTTTTAAGAAAAAGGGCAGAGGATTTGCTGGAGATGGCAGATAAAATCACGAATGAATTTAAGTCTATGGATGATATCGCAGGCGGAGATGTTTATATTGGTTGTGCAGAATCTTATCTGATAAAATACCTTGCTTTTGCCGTAAAAAGGTTGAACCAGCGCTATCCCGGCATCCATTACCATACCGTCAGCGGGGATACCGAAATCGTGGCCGAACGTCTCGACCGGGGCTTGTCTGATATGGCCTTTATCGTGGAACCGCCGGACCTGTCGAAATATAATTATCTGGAAGTGCCGGAAAACGATACCTGGGGAGCTATCATGAGAAAAGACTGCCCTCTTGCCGAGAAGAAGGCAATTCAACTGGAAGACCTGCTGCCATATCCCGTCTTTTGTTCCGAGCAGTCTGCGAAAGTAGATCTCCCCCGCTGGTGCGGAGAAAAGATCGATCAGCTTAATATCATGGCAACCTTCAATCTGACGAACAACGGTGCTGTCTTCGTGAGGGAAGGTCTTGGAATTGCACTGACCTTCGACCGCATCATTGAGCTCACTCCTGACAGCGAACTATGCTTTCGCCCCATTTCGCCGGCGCTTCACACAAAGATGTATGTGATCTGGAAAAAATATCAGGTATTTACACCTGCCGCACAGCTCCTGCTCGATGAATTAAAGCAGGTATTGCAGAAAAAAGACTGATGATTCACTGCGCCCTGGTTTGTTATTGCTGTCATAGTGTTTTATATGGAACATCGTCTAATAATAAACCGGACACTTAAGCTGATCTTATTTTATGATGCACTACTCTGCCCTTTCACTACCTGTACGAACCACTCTACTGTAGACGGGTCGTGGTGGGAAAAGAACGAACTTTGATCTTTATCAAGATGCCCGATTTTTTTCATGTCTTCCTCATCCATGGTAAAGTCAAATACATTGAAATTTTCTGCCATACGCTCATAATGTGTTGACTTTGGGATAACTACCACTCCTCGCTGAATGTTCCATCTAAGCATTACCTGTGCAGTTGTTTTTCCATGCTTCCTGCCTATTTCCATAAGCACGCCGTCTTCAAACAGGCCGCCCCGCCCCTCTCCAAAAGGCGCCCACGCCTCTGTCTGTACACCATATTTATCCATATATTCTTTTGCAAGAACCTGCTGGTTATATGGGTGTACCTCCACCTGGTTGATCATTGGGCGGATTCTTGCAAAAGCAGCAATGTCTACCAATCTGTCGGGATAAAAATTAGAGATTCCAATGGCACGTAGCTTTCCTTCTTCATACAGTTCCTCCAATGCCCGCCATGCGCCGTAGTAATCGGAAAACGGCTGGTGAAGGAGCATAAGGTCAATATAGTCTGTCTTAAGCTTCTTAAGCGATTCTTCTACGGATTCCCTGCATTTTTCATAACCATAACGATCCACCCACACCTTTGATGTCAGGAATATCTCTTCTCTTGGTATCCCGGATTCTGCAATTGCCGTGCCAACCTCTTCTTCATTGTAATAAGCCTGCGCCGTATCGATGGAGCGGTACCCTGCCTTTAATGCATCGGATACACATCTTTCGCACTCCTCCTTTGTCACCTGATAAACACCATAGCCTAAAATCGGCATTTTAATTCCATTACTTAAGGTTACATATTCCATTATAAAGTCCTCCTACATTTTAATTTCTACAGCAGTCCATCTTTCCAAATTTCCTTTGCCATATGAAAAGCTGCCCACGCTTTCGGCCATCCAACATAGAAAGCTGCATGTGTCAGGATCTCCGCGATCTCCTCCGCGGTCACGCCATGGTTCTTTGCATTGGTCAAATGGAATTCCAGCGAACTGTCTAAGATACCGCTTGCCATTAGTGCCGTTACTGTGACAATACAGCGGTCTCTTGCCGGCAGCTCATCCTCCCTTGACCAGACCTCCCCAAACAGCACATCATCGTTTAACTCTGCAAACTTTGGAGCGAATGCTCCGAGTTTGTCTCTTCCTGCAGTTACTTTTTCCGTCTCCATGTTATCTTCCTCCAATTCATAACCAATTTTCAATGTCTTTCTTCGACCGGTTCACACTGCCGCCCCGTATTGCAAGCCCCTCCTCTACATTAGCCCCGGGACACAACGTCATAATATCCTTTCTGCTGCTGCCCATCCCGCTCCCCTCGTGGGTACAGAAAGGCCTGATAGTCTTCCCGCTGAAATGAAAGTGTTCCAGAAAAGTAAATACCGCCATCGGCATTGTTCCCCAATAGTTCGGATAACCAAGGTAAATAACATCGTAAGGTTCAATACTCTCCGGATAGGTTTTCAGTTCAGGACGGGCCTCTCTTTTTTGGTCTTTCTGTGCTTCAGCAACGCATTCGTTATAATTGGGGGAATAATCCAGCACAGGCTCAATCTTAAAAAGATCCCCTCCTGTCAACTTCTGAATAATACCGGCAGCCACCTCCGTATTTCCTACATCCAGCTTCTTAAGCATTCCGTTCACATAATTCTCATCCTTCCTCGAAAAGAACGCAATCAAATCGGCCATCTCAAGCACCTCCTTCTTTTTCCCTATATATTACCGTCATTTCTCTTGAAACGGAATCTCCGATATGTTATTATCGTATAAACTTTTCGTTCATATAGGAGGTGTCTCATGTATAACCATATGCTGGATACTTTTATCGCAGCTGCCGACTGCGGCAGCTTTACAAAGGCCGCCAAGCGGCTGTACATTTCTCCGACAGCCGTTATGAAACAGATGAATGCGCTGGAGAACCATCTGGATTTGAAATTGATTGAACGCACACCGTCCGGCATCCGTCTGACAGCAGCAGGCGCCCTCATTTACCAGGACGCCAAATTCATGAAGGACTACTCAAAAAAATCTATAGCAGGCGCCAGAGCGGCCATGCATTTAAGCGACACGACCTTCTGCATCGGCACCTCACTTTTGAATCCCGCGAAGCCATTTATGGATCTGTGGTACCGCGTGAATCAGGACTTTTCCGAATACAAACTGCACCTTGTGCCTTTTGAGGATAATCACGAGGGAATTCTCGCTGAGATAGAACAACTGGGGAAGAAGTTTGATTTTTTGATCGGCGTATGTGATTCCAGAGAGTGGCTACGCCGCTGTAATTTTCTCCCGCTTGGAAGATATAAAAAAATGATTGCGGTATCCAGAGAACACCGCCTTGCAAGAAAAGAATCCATTAGGATTGAAGATTTATATGGGGAAACATTCATGATGGTTGAACGTGGGGATTCCGGGGTCAATGACTTTCTACGCAATGACCTGGAAAAGCACCATCCCCGGATTCATATAGAGGATACACCTCAGTTTTATGATTTGTCGGTGTTCAACCGCTGTGCGGAGACCCGGAATGTCCTGCTAACTCTTGAGTGCTGGAAGGAGGTACATCCCGGACTCGTTTCAATACCCGTGGATTGGGAATACAGTATTCCTTATGGGCTGCTGTACAGTTTTGATGCGCCGGAGGATGTATGCCGGTATGTTGATACGGTTAAAAAAATTTTGTAGATCGTTTTGATTCTCAGCATATGATTATTAGTAAATGCTGTCATCATTGCGATTTACATACCCTACCATACTTTTTCACAAAAGTATGATGCCGGTAACGCCTATGATGAAGCATGGATGACGATTACAGCAACATATTATCTGAAAAGCGCCATGTATACTCTGCATCCATATGAACCTGTAATATTGCTTCTTTTGCCATATCATCGCCTCCTTTTGCAATACAAACGCACTACATTATTCCATTTTTGTCAATAGTATCTGCAATATTCGAAATTTTATTATTTAACCACCCGGCAGGATTCTCTCTTAATCAGCTCCACGCCTATTCTTGTCTTAAGATTTGTCTTCCCCTCCTGCCTGATCTGTCTCATCAGGGTTTCTATTGCCATATCAGCCATATCCCCCCAGGGCACACTAACCGTGGTCAGCTTAGGCGTCATAAGTTCAGAGATTGCAATATTATCAAACCCAATTACAGAAACATCATCAGGCACCTTAATTCCAAGCCCCTGGAAGCTCTTCAGCGCTCCGACAGCCAGATAATCACTCTCGGCAAACAGTGCCGTTGGAAGATTACGCTTCTCTGTCAGGGCTTCGCTTAATCCTGTCTCACAGTCTTCAATCGTCGAACCGACCTGATAAATATTTGCAGGGTCTAAATCAATGCCGCACTCGTTAAGGGCTGCCTCGAACCCTTTCTGCCTCTCATCAAAGTTATTGACTCTGGCTACAGACTTCAGATATCCTATCTTCTTATGTCCCAATTCAATCAGGTATTTTCCGGCAGCATATGCGCCTGCATAGTTATCCATAACAACACAGTCCACATTAATATCAGAATAGTAGGAGTCAATTGCAACCACCGGGACTCCCAGTTCCTGTACCTGTTTTATATAAAAAGAGGGAATAGCAGTGCTCGCTACTATAATACCTGCCACATGATAGTTCGTTACGATCTTATGTACTTCTTCCTGAAAGGAACTGTCCATATTAATGGATTTAAACACAAGATCATATTGGTTTTGATTTGCACTCCTCTCTACCTCTTTGATAATCTCATAGAAAGAAAGGGATACATTCCCGCTCTCCACCTTTGTAAAAGGAGTGCTTGGACAATTCAGCAATAAAATCAGCTTCGAAGTATTTGCCTGCTGAAGCTGATCAATTTCATCAAATTTAATTAATGTTCTGGGTGTATAGCCGCACTCACTTACAATATCCAGGATTTTTTTCCTTGTTTCGTCACTAATTCCCTCTTTGTTATTCAGCGCAAAGGATACCGCTGTTATGGATACACCTGCTTTTTTTGCGATATCTTTAATTTTTAAAGCCATTGAACTGCTCCTATCTTATACTTTATTCTGCAGCTTTGCTGCAGATCCGCCCGCAGGGCATGTATTACGGGGTGCCCTTTGGGTATACATTATTCCGCAGTTTACTGCGAATCCGCCCGCCGGGGCATGAATTGCGGGGTGCCCTTGAGTATACTTTTCCGGTAACTATTACCATTATAGCAAATGCCTCTTGTTCTTTCAACGAAAGTATCTGCTGCGCTACAGCCTCTTAATACATGAACGCTATACCACCAGCAGCCCAAAACATAACACACCGCTCCCAGGTTGGGGACTGGGAGCGTGCTACTTACGAACCTTTAGAAATCATAATCATTAATATTGTCTTTTGTTATCTCAATGACACCGGTATAGACATTCTGCCCATCTACTCTAATTTCACCAACATCCGGAATTTCTGTCAATGTACTAATATCCGTGCCTTTTGACATTTCGTTTAGCACATATACGGATGCATATCCAAGTACGCCCGGATCCCATACACAGAACCTCTCAATAATCCCGTTTTCCACGTATTGCTTCACCAGGCTCGGCATTCCAAAACCTGTTAGGGCTACCTGGCCCTTCTCTATCTGTCCGTTTTCAACTGCCTCGGATATTGCTTCAGCAGCGGCCGGCGATTCCGCACCGGCAAAAGATACAATTCCATCCAGATCCTTGAATGTGGCCAAAATATTCTGCGCATTTTCATAAGCCTTCTGCTGTTCATCATTGCTGGCATATACCTCCAGAACCTCGATATCAGGATAATTCTTTTCCAGATACGCTTTCGCTGCGTCAACCTGTGTAATCATATTCTGTGCTCCTAAACTTGCTACCATGAATACAATTTTCCCTTTCTCGTTAATCTGCTTTGCCATCTGTTCCACGTAGGTCTCACCAAGGCGTTCCTGCGTCTCTGCAGCTACAAAGTAAGCGCGCTCTGATTCGGCGGCGTCAGAATCCCAAGTGATCACATTTACCCCTTTATCAATGGCGCTTTCGATAACCTGTCCGATTGCATTCGCGTCATTAGGAGAAACTGCCAGCCCGTCTATATCTCTTGCCAGCATATCATTGATCATGCTGATCTGCTTTGAGGAGTCCGCATCGCTCGGCGCATTAAAGATGACTTCCGCTCCCAGAGCCTCTCCGGCTTTCTTCGCTCCTTTTTCAGCTGCCGCCCAATAAGCCGGTCCTATATTCTTAGGGTTAATAAAAAATGTCTTTTTCCCTTCCGCTGATGAATCGCTTTCTTTTTCTTCCTGCTTTGATACCGTTTCCTCTTCCTTAGCCTGACCCCCGCATGCAATCAGAGAACATGCCATAACCAGTGCTAGTAATACGCTTAGAAATCTTTTCATAATCTGCCTTCCTTTCCCACTACATTAATTTTGCTCCTTTTCCACCTGACGGCTGACTGCTATCAATATTAATACTCCGATAGCGACCATCTGATATAATGCGGAAACCCCCAACAGGTTCAGCCCATTGCGCAGTGTGCCAATGATAAGTACTCCAAGAATGGTTCCTGACAATTTCCCTTTTCCGCCAAATATATTGGTACCTCCCAGCAAAACGGCCGTAAGCACTTCCAGTTCCATGTTCATTCCAAGTGTTGTTTCAGCGCTCCCCAGCCTGGATACATAACAGATTCCGGCAAGTGCGCATAATGCGCCTTCTATGCCGTACAGCACTATCCTAATCCTGCGGATATCAATACCTGAATATAAGACCGTCCCCTCATTATTTCCCATACAATACAGATATCTGCCTATGATGGTTTTATTTAATATAAATATTCCAACAATGTAAATGACTGCAGTGATCAGAACATTAATCGGTATTCCTAAAATATCCCCCTGGCCTAATGTAAAAAAGGACTTCGGAAAACCGCTGATCGGCCTTGCATTGGTAATTCCATAGATAATCCCGCGGAACAACGACATTGTGCCAATGGTAACCATAATAGGCATCATTTTCAGCTTTGCTACGAAAAATCCATTCAGAAGACCACACATGGTTCCTACGATAAATGCTGCAATAACGCCTAAGAATAGTGGAAGCCCCCTCTCAAAGCAAATCCCCAGTGTAATCGCTGACATACCCACAATGGAGCCTACCGACAGGTCCATCGCGCCGCAGACCACGATAAGTGTAAGCGGCAGGGCTACAATTGCGATTTCTGTGATCTGTCTTAGAACGTTGAGGATATTATCAAAGTTTAAGAAATATGGTGACTGAAAGCTGAAAAACACGATTAATATGAAAAGGATTGCTGCCAGCACAAATGTGTTTGATTTCATAAGGCGCCTTGCTCCTTCTTTTAAAGCCATATCAGACAAGCCCCCTTTCCAGCTCTTTCTTTTTCCGAATTTGCTGATAAGTACTAATCAGCATAGCTGCCAGAATCATCCCGCCTGTTATGGCATCGATCCAGTAAGTGGACACCTTAATCAATATCAGCGCATTTTTGATCATGCCCAGCAGCAGAGCACCTGCTACTGTGCCGAAGATGGTTCCGATTCCTCCATATATGCTCGCGCCCCCGATCAATGCCGCCGCCAGCACATCATTCGAAAAAGTGGTTCCCGCAGAGGAGGCCTGTATGCTGCCTACTTTAGATGCATAGAGCACTGCCGAAACGGCCGCCAGCATTCCGCTGATTACATACACCGTAATTTTTATTTTTTTATAATGTATCCCTGATATTTTTGCTGCCTCCAGATTACCTCCGCATGCGTAAATCTTCCGTCCAAACATGGTATATGCCAGTACATATGAGAAAATAACTGCCAGGACCAGCGTGACAACCGCAGGAAACGGGATATTTAAAACCGTCCCTTTTCCCAGATAATCAAATGCCTCTGGAAAGTTAGTCATCCACTGGCTCTGGCTCACAGCGATGGCTGCTCCCCTGAATATGTACATGGTTGCCAGTGATACAATGATATCCGGGATTCCAAGCGTTGCTATGATCCATCCGTTAATGAAACCGCACAGCATCCCGGCCAATATCCCGGCCAAAATAGCCGCAGGTATTGGCACCCCTTTAAGCATCAGAATACATGTAACCGTTGCCGTAAGACTTACGACCGAACCAATCGAAAGATCCATACCGCCTAAAATAACCACCATGGTCATCCCAATTCCCATGATTGCAATCGAAGTGGACTGGCTCAGGATCAGCGCTATGTTCTTCCATGTAAAAAACTCTGCAGACATGAAACTGAATACAGCAAACAGCACAACAATCAGAACTACAATTGAAATTTCGGATCTCAAATTTCTTTTTTTCATAAGCCTCTCCTATTCTGATCTTGTCACTTCATGCAGTAATTGTCTCTGTGTTACACTTCCTCTTGAATATTCATTGACAATCCTGCCGTTTCTCATGACTAAAATACGATCCGACATGCCAAGCACCTCGGGCATATCCGAAGAAACCATCAGGATTCCCATGCCAGACCGGGCCAGCTGCCTGATCAGTTCATAGATTTCTGACATTGCCCCAATATCCACTCCCCGGGTCGGTTCTACCATAACCAGAATTTGGGGATGAATTGACAGCCACTTTGCAATTACAATCTTCTGCTGGTTGCCCCCGCTCAGATAATTCGTAATCTGCTCCGGCCCCGTGGTTTTTATCTTCAGCTTCTGAATAGATTCATCTACTACTGGTTTTTCCTTTTCCGTTTGGATCACTCCTGCGCGGTTCGAAAGTTCTTTTAAAATCGGCAGTGTAATATTTTCCTTCACTGTACGCTCAGTAATCAGCCCAAATTTTCTTCGATCCCCCGGAATATAACCTACTCCGGACTTCATTGCATCCTGCGGTGTATTAATTCTGACCAACTTACCATCTATTTTTATCTCTCCGCTGTGGCTTTTTAATCCAAACAGACATTCCGATACGGACTGTGCACCTGCCCCTATAATACCGAACAAACTAACGATTTCACCAGGATGGAGGCAGAAGCTCACTTCCCCTTTTTCACCGAACTTAAGTCTGGTCACTTCCATGAGATTCTTTTCCTGATCCGTAGATTGTCCGGCATCCGAACCATAGAGATTACCAATCTCATTTCCAATCATCATCTTTATGAGATCCTGCTGTTCTATATCTTTTACCTTTACAGTGTCTACTTTAGCGCCGTTCCTCAGAACCGTAACTTTATCGGCAATTTCGAAAACCTCGCCCAGATGGTGAGAAACATAAATGATTGCGACTCCCTGGTTCCTCAAGTTACGGATCACCTGAAACATGTTTTCCACCTCATTTTCGGGCAGTGCAGCAGAAGGCTCATCCATAATCAGTATCTCCGCCTGCGCATGCAGCGCTTTGGCTATTTCCACCACCTGCTTGCTCTGTACATTCAGATCCTCCACCAAATCTTCCGCCCGGATTTTGTCACTGATACCGCTAAGCGTCACATTTGCCTCATCATATACCTGCTTCCACGATATTCTCCCTCTATGTGTTTTCCTTGCCTCATCCTGGTTAATGGTATCCATAAAAATATTTTCTGCAACGCTCAGATTCGGAAAAAGGTTAAACTCCTGATGTATGATCGATATTCCATTTTTCTTCGCCTCATCCGTACTCTTAAAGTCCACTTCACTGCCCTTATATATCATCGTGCCCGAACTTTTCCTATAGACAGCTGAAATAATCTTCATCAACGTGGATTTACCTGCCCCATTTTCCCCAACCAGAGCGTGAACTTCACCAGGATAGATATCCAGATCGATGTGTTTTAATGCTGCCACACCTGCAAACTCCTTTGAAATATCATTCAGGGATAAAATTGCTTTCATTCTTCTCACCCTTCCACTTGGCACCACTCCATAATAGCCAATGCAATCATCTTGACAGCCTCTATGTATTCCTCTACCGGGACAAATTCATTATCCTGATGTGCCACGGCCGGGTCGCCAGGCCCGAAATTGACGGTAGGTATGCCTACTCTCTCAGGCCATCCCATATCTGTGTGAAAATATGAACCTTCCAACTCCGGCTTGTACCCAATCTCTTTCAGACAATTACAAAGCGTCTGCACAAACGGATGTCCGCTGTCCGTCTCTCCGCAGTCTGCGTTGACCATCCATTCGACTACAGGAGGGTGTTCTTTTAACCATGTGTCCGTCTCACTTACTTTCCGGATAAATTCCTCAACTTCCTGCATCACCAGTTTTCCACCGCCAAAGTGGTCCCGCTCTTTCGGAAGGAACTGGATGTCAAAGCTGATCTCCGCCTTATTCGCATATGTAGAAGGAAATTCTCCTGCAACCACCTGCCCCACAAGGAGCTGGCACGGTACTTTTAGCAGCGGATGGACTTTTCGAAGCGACCAATCCCGATTCAGCCTGTCGAACGAGTCCAATAAGAGCCTGGCCTTTTGGATCGCATCAACAGTCCCGCCCTCTCTCCAATCTTTCTGTGGGAGCTCAATGTGCCCGCTGCGTCCCGTTAACGTAACCTTTCCCCATAAAATCCCACGGCAGAGAGGCGCGATCTTCATCTGCGTAGCTTCCGTCATGATGCAGGCATCCGCACGGTAACCTCTGTCAACAAAAGCTAATGCTCCCATTCCTCCGGATTCTTCATCTACAACTGTCCCAACACACACATCTCCTTTCAGGACTATTCCGGATTTGCTGACAGCTCTCAGAGCCATCATCATGGCCGCGATTCCGCCTTTCATGTCTACCGCCCCGCGCCCATACAGCCTCCCTTCCTCGATCTCTCCTCCGAAGGGATCTTTCGTCCATCCTGACCCTTCTTTTACCGTATCAATATGCCCCATTAGCAGGAGACTTTTCCCTCCGCCTGTGCCTTTCAGCGTAGCCGCCATATTAGGTCTGTCACGAAATGTGTGGTCTGCAAAATATCCCGGCTGTCCCTCATATTTTGATAATTCTTCCGGATCCGGTTCCCACAGGTCCACTGCCGCGCCTAATTCCTTCATAAATTCTGCGGCCAGACGCTGTGCATTTCCTTCGCCCTTGTATGCCTCTTTCGTGTCAAACCAGGAATTCACGCTTGGAATCTGTACCAGCTCCTGCAAGAATTGAACCGCCTCATCCTGATGTTCGTCAATCCAATTTAATACGCTGTCTTTTTGTCCCATATTCATCCTCTCCCTTCTTTTATATCTGAAATGATATATCTAATGAATTTAGCGGTTCTGCGCCTTCTTCTGTGATCCTGTAGCCATTCTCAAGGCGCATTCCGCCCCAGTCGTTGAGGAACAGCGGTATATCAATGGAAAAGACCATATCTTTTTCAATTATTACAGCGCTTCCCGAGGATAGAATCGGGGACTCAAACTCGATAACGCCTGTACTGTGAATTCCTGTGTATGTAAAGTGCTCTCCCAGTCCGGCCGCATTGATTAACTGCCGCGAAACTTGATCTGCCTCCCGGGCGCTTATCCCAGGCCGTAGAATCGCTGCTGTCCGCTCCTGAGATTCTTTAAGTAGCGCAAGCCGTTCCTTCATATCTGCGGAAGGTGTTCCCAGGAAAAATGGTCTGGCGATGGCCCCGTGATATCCTTCATACCTTGGCGCAAGGGTAACCACAATCAAATCCCCTTCTTTTAATTTCCGCGAAGTTGTTCTGGATAGGATTGGTGCCGTATTTTGAATTCCAGATGCTACCATTGTCTCTATGCCCATGCCTTCTGAACCCATTTTTCTCATCACATACTCCGCCTCAGCCGCGGCCTCCCTCTCGGTTATCCCTTCTTTCAGTGTCTCCCTGATTCTATTCATGCCTGCTTCCGCTATTTTATATGCATACCTGATCACCTCCAGTTCGTTTTCTGATTTCACGGCACGCAGCATAGACATCCCGCTGTCTATATCACTTATATTCTCTTTGCCAAACTGCGCCTGCAGCATTTTCATAGTTAGGTAAGGTACAGCGCTTCCGCCACACAGACCTATTTTTTCGATTGGCCGCCCCATCTGCTCCTCCAGGCCTTTTCTGACCTTGTTCATAGATGTTATCTCACAGTATGGATAGTCTTCATCAGGATGTAAAAACTCCTGTATTGCATATGCTTTTTGACAATATGATGAATTCAGAATAAATTCTACGGATTCTGCACCTGTTGCAATAACGGTGTCCCCTGTTGCTGGTACTAACACAAGCGCCGGTTCGAATTGCGGCTGATAATTCACAAGCCATCTGGCGTAAGCCTGTCCATATACGAATCTGTCGTCCGCATACGCCACAATTAAGTCTAAGTTATGATCTGCCATCAAATTTTGAACTTGTTTCTTCCGCCTTTTAAAGTCCGCTTCCTTAATAATTGGTTTCATTTAATCCCTCCTATATAAATGTTTTAGCCGGCTTTTTATAAATTATTTTAGTTAATATTAGCACTTGTTTTGATTTGAGTCAATTATTTTTCTAAAATATTTTAATTTTAGTGATAATATCTATATTTCACCTTATGTTTCTGTATACTTTTACATATATTATTTTTCGTTTTATTTCTTATAGTTTCTTTTTTAATGGATTTGCTAAAATATTTTAGTCATTTTTACAAAAAAGGACAGCCACGTCATAAAATCCTTTAACGTAGTTGTCCTTTTTCTTTTCACCTTTTATTTCAATTTATAAAAGTATGTTTTTTATAAGTACCTATACTACTTGAGATGCTGCTTTTATGTTACTGCTTAGACCGTGCATGTGCAAAAGACGTAAACAGCAACGCTTTTATTGATTTTGTTCCCATGAGTCCTGCCATAAATTTTTTAGATACCTTGGCCCTATTTTACAGCCTGCAAAAAATCATGACTTTTTTTCTGTGCGGCTTTGATAAATTGTTTATAGCAGTCGCCTACAAAATCCGGATAAAAGTAGCAGAGCGTATTCAGAAAGTCATCTATATACGACTCCTGAATCCCCTGAATCTCATAAAACGGGCCAAGAAATCCTTTTCTGCATTCCTCGCCATACTCTTCTACCGTATCAGCCAGCCATTTCTCTAACTGGATATATTCCCAGTAATCTTCTTTCAAAGAATCCAGCATCATTTTCCTGGTTAACTGCTGAAGATTTCCATTTGGACTGTCAATATCAAGCCCAGCTTTGCTCAACTGCCACTCTCCCAGGTGAAATGCATCAGTTGTATCTACACGGTAAATATAATTGTCATGATTCAATACCACTTCAAAAGAATCTGATTCCAGAAATAATAGGTACAAAGCTCTAAAAGAAAAGTATTCCTCCCAGTTTACAGCACTGCTGCGGATTAGTTCGTAGGACGGTTCGGGGTCTGACAAGGTAAGATATCTTGCGCCAACTGTATATCCTGTTTTAAAATACTTTCGTTTTTCGCCTTCCGATATATGAAATAATTTTGATTCAGGTATATGCAGCCCCATGGCACAAGCAAGCTTTGAGTATATAAATTCATTTGCAGCGCAGTCACAATATTCATGTTTAACCAGATACTGTTCCCGGCGATTCACTTTTCTTTTTGCCAGCAGAAGATTGCCGCTGTCACCTACACGATCAAATGGCCTGATCGGTGAAAATATAAAATCCGCGGTCTCCAGCACATCTTCCGTATCAAGTTTTGGTTTTAGAGCATTATTCTTTATTTGACTCTGCAGACGGATCTCCCTGCACCAATTTTCAAATCGCTGTTGTTTCCACTCTTCTGATGTCATTTGTAAAGATTCCTTTCTTCCTGAATTGACCATACCACGTATCTTATAGGTCTGATTAGTTCTTAAGAAAAGTATAACATATTGCAGCACCAGTGCAACAACTACCCATACTCCGCTAAAAATCCGGCTATAATTTTTTATGTTCAGCCAGAAATATCTGCATAGATTACCGGACTTTCTTTTCTCTAAAAAGTGTGCGGAATATCAAACGCACCAGCGGCCCGCAGTAAAACAGCTGCCAGCAGACAGCCATCGGGAAGTTCATCGCGAACGTCTTTACCCATATACCGAAACCGGGTTCTTTAAATAAAAATACCGCAATAAGGCTCATAACCGGACACATAATGCAGCAGATGCAAATGGAAATCACATAGGTTATCAGCTGTGGTCTGTCCGTTGGTTTCATTACCGTAAATGCTAACATTTTTGCAGCTTTTCCAACAATAAAGAATTCAAGTACAAAGGCTATCGGAACCATAATTGGAAGTTCACACAGAGCAAGTAAAAAGGTCTCTCCAGAAACATTGCCGGTATTTAATGCAACGTTGTAGACAACCATACCATAAACCATGATAAGTGCCATAATTACTGTAAAGACTACATCCTGAAATTTGTTTTTGGGCATAAAAAAATCCTCCTGAATGATTTGTAATTATGTGTTGTTCGTTAATCATTCGGAGAATGTGCGTTTCCAATTAAACCATATGAAATTATTTTGCTTAGAAAGAATACCATATAGAATAAAGATTTGTCAAGAAAAAAATCTATTACCACTCTATTATCACTTAAGGCTCTTAGTTTGATATTTCCTTGACTGGATCAGGAAATATCAAACTAGGGGCGTGTTCATTCATTTCACTGAGCAACAACAATAAGCCTTTTACTCTCTTTGTCATAGGGACTTCTATCATAGTCACCATATATGTTTATATTATTAAACCCTGCTTTTGTTAACAGCCCTCTATATTCATCGTCAAGAATAATCCTATATACAATATCATATTGATTATTTTCCAATCTATTTTGAGAATGGTATAAATCTATTACATGAATTGTTTGGAATTGATCATCGTGCTCTTTCACAAATATCCTGGAAAAATTATCTCTGTTAACAACCACCTCTATTGATGGCAGCGTTAATGTAAAATGCGTTGTCCCCTGGGTCAATATAAGCAAACCATTTTTGTTCAGTCTGTCTTTCATGGATATAAGTGCTGTAAGTAAATCTTCATCCGTATGCAGATGGGGTAAGGCTGTTGTGAGGCAGACAACAGCGTCGAATTTTTCTGTAAATGCTTCCTGTAATTCTCTAAAATCACATCGGCTCAGGGGGATTTGTATCCCATGCCTTTCTAAATTTTTAGAGGCAACTTTCAGCATAGACGCAGAAAAATCAGATCCCGAGACGCGATACCCTAATTCAGCCAGCATATATAGGTGCTGTCCCGTTCCGCACGCACAATCTAATACGGATTGCACTTGATTCTCATTCAATATCTCTTTAAAGAACTGCCTTTCACTTCCAAGATAATTCTCAATGTCTCCGAATTCATCATAATCATATGCAAATTTTTCGTAGATATCTTTCAGTTAATTCACCTCGCTTTCCCCGGCCTTATAGATGGAAAGCTGTTTTCCCACATATTCAGTTAATACCTTCAGAAAGGTGTTAAGCGCATCATTTTGACAGTATTCAAAATCACACCAGCCATCGAGCATTTTATCAAAATGTTCCTTTGTCATTTGTTCCTTTTCTATTACAAGGTCCCATATCTGTCTCTGTTCATTTGCCCCCAGTTCCATGATTTCTTCCATAACATGATACAATTCCTGTTCAGCGTTATAACTTAAATCATAAAAAAGTTCTGATGTAACATGCAGCATACGCACCGCCTTGTCCCGGATTGTTCCGTTGGATTGATTCTCCCATATAGCCAGATCATATATCTCCAGCGTCTCATCATACTCATTTTCCAGGTCAGCCAATGTAGTACTATATCTGCTGTAATCAGAATATTTCCCTGCCGCAAATAATAATTTCTTTTTTAAGTTTTTTACATTATCAGCACCATCCATTGTTTTCACCTTCTAACTTCCATCTACATATTTCATTCCAAATCAATTCCAGCGGTTCGTATATTCCCATGTATTTGAGCAGATCCATTTCTTCTAACTGCTTCAAACTTACTACTTCTTCTCCCGATTTCAAGCGGTCATTGTCCCTGAGTATTTTGATCTGTTCTTCCGTAAACTTATCCGGTATTGCATCAAATAAAGAAAAACTGCTTATGCACTCCAAAGCAAAAAAGAAATCATTCTGGTAGAGTGTCCAGCCCGTTTGAGTACCATCTTCCAATACATCAAATTCCATATCCATTTCATCAATCAGATTATGAATCACCTCATCTATTGTATCGGCATACAGGTTACTATATGATTCACATGCCAATGGGATCAGTTCATATCTTTTAAACAGCTCCTGATCAAGCTCATATAATGCCAGCTCAGATAAACGCATCGTATCTTTCGCCCGTTGCCATGACCTTCCCGCTGCAATTAAGCTCTGTATCGTATAATCCTCTAAGCAGTAAACCGCCTTCTGTTCTTCATCTTCTGCCTTTTGAAATACATTTGCATAATATACATTACGCTCTGCATCAGACAGCTGACCTATATGGTCGATATAAACACTGAACAATATCATACGATTAGAAAGGCGATACCAGTGATGCCTGCGTACAAGAATATGGGACTCCAGCATTTTATCAATTATGTCGTCTCCCCCTAAACCAATATCCGGACACTTCGCCTCAAGTTCGACGCTGGATAGAATTCCCAATCTCCTTTCATAAGGGCGAAAAGAGTTTATGATTTGAAATAATGCTTCTTTATTTCCTCCACATTTCTCTGCCATATACCGGACTATGTCCCTGGAAGCCTCCAAGATGCTTTCCGGCAAATGCCCTGTATATGATACAAGCAGCGTTAAAAACTCTAAAGATTCCTCGTCATGGATAAAAAAATCCCAAAAGTCTGCGTGTTTATATAATGCTGCCTTCATAACAGACTGTATGTTTTCCGGCACCGCATTTATTTCCAACCAGGCCTCCATATCCTCAACCTCAGTAGGTAAAATTACATCCAAAAAGCTTTCCTTAAAGTCCCGTTTAATTTCCTCTATATTTTCTCTCAGCCCGGATATGCTTTCTTCATCCAGGTCTGAATCCTCATAGTCTGCATCTATCCAGCTGTCATAATGTCCAATCTCTTTATGCAAGTCATCCGATATTTCAAGCCCTAACTTTTGAAAAATCTCATGACATCGCTCATCCAAATAAACAAATTCATCCACATTATTCTCTGCTGCCGCAAGGCAGAACTCTGCTCTGTAATATCTATTCAAATATCGATCAATCTTTTCCCTGTTAGAATAAATATATTCATTCCAAAGTTTTTCATATGCTTCAGCAAATTCCTTGCCATCCAGTTCCTCGCGGTTTTTCATCAGACTATTCACATAAACGTCCATCATCCACACAATATTATCGCAGATGCCTTCCTGTTCCAGCTTCACGGCAATCTCTGGAAACACCTGCAAGTCCTCTTTTAATACGGACTCCGGGTATCGCTCGATTGACCGGATGATGGTTGTAAATATCTTTTCAAACCAGCCTTTCAGCTTAAAACAATTAATGCTCTTATACAACAGCAGTAATTGAAAGTACCTTCCATACCCCAGTTCTGAACAATCCTGTTTCGTATAATATCTTTGATAATACTTATATCGTTCCTCCCTTGTAGCAAGTCTGCGTATGTATCTGCTATAAAAAATGATAGATTTAGATTCTAAGAGTGAAATTGCTTTTTCCAGCATTGTCTCATATAGGTCATCTGAACCGGGTATATCATCCAGCAGCTTAAGATACTCCACGCACTGCGAAAAATATATACAGCCTTGTTGCAAAATATCCCGATAGATTTCGAAATTCTCACGAAACAATTCCATTATAAAATCCTTTGCCGATGGATTTTGAAATGTAACGACAATCCTTTCGGAGTAATTCAGGCTATACATATCAGTTCTTACGACAGTCTTCTCCAGTTCAATGATAATCTCGGAAAACCCTTTCCATTCCAACGATTTTTGATTGGCTTTCAGAACATTACAATAACTCTCTTCCAATATTTTGATTTCTAAAGGAAGGGGCATTATAGCCATTAGTAGATACACTACTTTGGCTTCCTGGGATAATTCCGTAAATATCTTCTTCCAAAAATCAACCGGACACTCCAAATACTGTATAAAGTTTTCAACACAGCATTGCGGTTCAATATCAGGTGTTACCGATTTTGTAAACATTTCAATCACACGGGGATTGTAGTTTTTAGAATTAATAATTCTTCTTTCTGCCCCCTTAAGGGCATTCACCTGGTCCCAGGTTAAAACCGTATTCTTTAAATGTCCATAATAAATTTTCAGTTTATCCGCCTCTGAATATTGATCAAGCCGGCACTCCAGCTTATTGGATTCCACTTTCCTTCTAAAATCCTCATTTTTCTTCAAACCTTGTTCCAGGACATATTCCCTTGTAGTCAAAATCAGAAGACAATCCTTCCTCTTTTGAATATATTCAATAAATGTAACTAATTCTTTTGTATGCATTCCATTTCCAAAAGCGTCAAACCCATTACTTCCCCAGAAGTCATCGAAAATGATTACCTTTCTTCCATCTATCCCCTGGGCCGTGTACAAATCTTCCACTGACGAAGCATATATATACGCCTGAAACTGATACTTTGCATAATAATATAGTGCAACCTGATTAGCTAAAGTGGTTTTTCCAACTCCCGGCTCTCCCGAAATGATCAGAACCTTATTTTTCTGTACCTTTTTAATGGCCTCTTCATAAATATCGGTTTCCACAAATAAATTAGCCTTCTCAATGGCTTCATTGAGATAAATCTCAGATTGATGCACCATTGGAGTGTGTACAGCTTCATAGATAGACCGCTTTAGTGCTGCTGTATTTTGAATCCAGAGTTTATAGTATTTCTCCTCAACAGGCCAGTATTTTTCCCGGTCAGTGCTCAAATAATTATTAAAGTCACCTCCCGTGACAATGTCCTCAAATGCCAGAATGTAGGGGGAAAATATTTTCCGGACTACTTCTTTTTTCTCAACCGTCAAATCTCCCGATAATGCCAGGATATAGCGGTCCACCCGCATTCCCTGTTTCACCAGATTGTCCAATTTAGCTTTTTCTTTCCGCGCTACACTTAATATCCTCTCGCTGGTATTTAGTAATCTTTTTGCCTGCATAATTATTGTATAGCCATCTGCTCTTACATGCCTCCCGTCAATCCCCATATCCTTACCTTCTGCAAAGGATTCTATAAAAATATCCTCCCTGATCTGAATCATATCCCTGGCAAAGTTCTGGAATTCTAACGGTGAAAATGAATTGTAGAAGTCGTAGGGTTTCATTCGGTTCTTCTCCTAAGTAATGAAATATCTTATTATGAGTTGCGGGCGGGTCCGCAGAAAACTGCGGAACAATGTATGCTATTTTGGGAACTTTCTTGAATATTTAATTCCCTTTCAATCCTGATCTCCTGACTTTCCGAATCTTCCCTTTAATCGGTCTTGTCTGAAGATATGCCATCACCTGATCCCCTTTACTATTTAGGATTTCCACGTAACTTAGGCTGTCTCTGATATCCACAATACCAATATCATCGGCCTCTACGCCTTCCATACTGCATATCGTTCCAACAATATCTCCTGCCCGCATTTTTGATTTGCGTCCTCCTCCGATTGAAAGGCGTGTAATCCCCTTATTCAGAGCCGTCCCTTTTTTAGGCTTTATCTCTGCTTTTATACGCTGAGATTTCCAGAAGTTTTTTTCTTTCTCAGCATCCAATACCGGAAGATCTGTAAACGGCAGTTTCCGCCCTGCATACTCTTCCACCTGCTTTAGCATCCTCTTATCATCCTCAGTCACCAAACTAATTGCCGTACCGCATTTTCCATTTCTTCCGGTTCTTCCAATTCGATGTACATAGGTTTCCTTCTTTGTTGGGAAATCATAGTTCACTACATGGGTAATGTACTCGAAATCAATTCCTCTGGCCGCCACATCCGTTGCAATCAGAAATCGGAAGCATCCTCTCCTGAATGCATCTACCGTTTTTAGCCGTTCCCTCTGCTCCATCTCACCGTGCAGCATCCCGCAAAATATCCGTCTTCTGCGAAGCTTCTGAAACAAAACATTTGTCATCTCTCTTGTTCCGCAGAAAATCATGCAGCTTTGTGGATTCTCGTGGATAAGAACATCAAGAAATGTATCATATTTGCCATCCTGGTCTGTGAAATATAACTTTTCTGTAATTGCTGCCACCTGCTCATTTGTGGCTCTTTGCAGCACAATCGTCATATCTGGTATGAATTCATCAACCAGTTGTTGGATCTCTGGTTTTAAAGTTGCAGAAAACAGGCATATCCTGCAATCCGCCGGGACAAGAGAAAGGATTCTTTTAACTTCATCTATAAACCCCATATCAAGCATTAAATCTGCTTCATCTATTACCAGCCATTTCACCATTTCCAGCTTCAGACTTTCCCTGCCCAGATGATCCATAATACGGCCCGGTGTTCCTGTCACGATATGAGTCTTCTGCCGCAAGGTCTGAATTTGCTTGTCGATCGGAAATCCACCGAATAGCGCCGGAACCTTCAGCCGCTTTTTTCTTCCGATATAAAACAGTTCCTCGCTGACCTGGACTGCAAGTTCCCTGGTCGGTTCAAGAATTAGTGCTTGCGGTGCGTTTTCTTCCCAGCTGATACTTTCGCATATTGGTATGGCAAATGCTGCCGTCTTGCCGCTGCCGGTAGGGGCTTTCACAACTACGTTTTTCCTCGCTAACATTGGCAAAATAACTTTTTGCTGTATACTCGTAGGTTTATTGTAGCCTAAGCCATTTAATGACTCTAAAATTTCTTCAGAGAGCTCGTATTTGTAAAATTCATTTGTCATATCTTCTGCCTTTCTTTGGGCCCTCGTATTTTGTAATTGGTTTTAATCCACGCCCCCACACGGGAGCGACGGGTTTCATGGCTGTACGATGGAGGACCTGCAGATTTCAATCCGCGCCCCCACACGGGAGCGACTTTCTTCTACGAATCCGTCCACTGTAAAGAAATTTCAATCCACGTCCCCACACGGGAGCGACAAAAAATGCTCTTTCAGACGGCAAGGCGAACAGCATTTCAATCCACGTCCCCACACGGGAGCGACATAGCTGTGACTGCCGATAGTATCACACAAGGTATTTCAATCCACGTCCCCACACGGGAGCGACTACACTTCGATGGCGTAGAAATTCAAACAGGGAGATTTCAATCCACGTCCCCACACGGGAGCGACGTTGCTCTACGTATTCCTTTCGCTCCTATGCAGATTTCAATCCACGTCCCCACACGGGAGCGACAGCAATATTGCACAATTTAATCACCAATTTTCTCGCCTTTCTCAGACAATTGATCCAACACCATTCTTTTAAAATAAGCCTGTCTTCTCAAAACCACTAAAAAACGTACCTAATTCCACAAATATCCAGGTGCGAATCTCCCTAGGAAATTATGTTTACTTGACATTCGCACTTGATATTTTTACTATACTTCCTCCATTGCCTATCGTCAACATAATTATCAATATCCCGCTTCTAACGCTTTCTTTATAATATACATTGCAACTTATCAATAAAAGGCATTGTAATTGCAGATAATACTCTGGCTTCCAGTCTTCTTAATAGAATTGTAATAAACCTAATAAGTTACACCGAAATAACCTCCTTGACTCTTACAAGCCCATGGGGCAGCAATGTCTCAGGATCAATAAATAAGCCTCCTGCCAGCTCACTTCTATTATGCCCCAACAATATGGAATGGAGTAATCCCTTATAACCGCCAACTAAAATCACATTATTTTCTTTAAGCAAAGCAGTCAGTTTTTCTTCTATTGTATGCAGATATTTCTTTAAATCCTCATTCTTAAATTCTCTCACCAGCAGCATTTGAATATATGTGCGCATTTGATTTATTTTATCTTTTGTATCTTTGTTTGCCGTTTCTAATATTTCCGAAAACGCTATATTTTCTTCCAGATATAAGTCACCATCTAACTCCGTTCCGTCTTTAATCATTTCGATACCTACATTATCAAAAAACAAGGCAAATCCTGCCTTCCCGACGTCATCAAGATATTGGGCTTTCCAAAGACTGCGAAGAACAATTGATAAATTCGGAACCGGCACATCGTCTGCCATAAGTTTAAATCCTTTTCTTTTATGCTGCAACAGGGCACCTTTTACAGAACTTCCCGGAAGATAATAATTTGCATGTTCGGGATCATACCTTTCATATTCGCCATATTGATAGAACGGATAGACCACTTTGATCTCATGTTTCTTATCGGACTTAATATCAGCTAACTTATCATCCGGTGATAGGCAGAATTCATCAATATTTTTATAAAATGCCTGTCCTGATCTGGGGGATACAATCAAACTCGATAAAAGTTTCATTGTATATGTAATCTTTTTCATCCTTTTCCCTCTTTTCTCTGAACAATTGGATACAGAAATGCATTACCAAACACAATATCCCGCATTTTATTAAAAGGTGATGGTACGCACTTACCGGCTTCTCCTACTCCATTCTGCAAAGAAATTACACTGCCACTATCGATAAAGCTGATAAAATATTTCCCGCAGGTTTGATTCCAGCCCCCTTGCATTGCAAACGGACGCCGCTCTGAAGTAAATAGTTTTAATGTAGATGACCCGTAGTCAATTTTATCAGGCAGCAACATACCTAAGTTCAAATAATAATTTGCATTCGGAAGTTTTATAGGTTGCACATCAGTTACCCGGTACTTATTCAACCCTTGTGACGCACGCTTTCCTAATATAAGCGATGTCCCATTTTGCACCAGTTCTTTTATTACATCAAGCACGGATTCAATCAACTTATTTTCATCCCCCTGCAGGTAAAAACAAAACTCATTTACAGAATCCATCAATTTCCTACCATCCTTATTTCTCTTTACTTCCTGCAGTTTTAAAAAAGGCACCGTATATAATTTCGTTTCGAGACCTTCAACGCCATATATCACGCTTTCCATAGAAGCGCGAAGCTGCTGACCATCAGATTGTTTAATATATGGATATAAATCACTACAAGTTTCAGGATTTTCCATTACACGTCTTAAATCCCACTCCCTAATAAAGGCTCTCTCTTTTACTGCTGCCCGCTGCTCTTTTAGACTCACAGCCTCTGATATTTTCTCTGCCAGCTTATCAACAACATAATCTTCAGGCATAGGAAAATAATGTAATGGCATTACACTAGACAAGGCCAAATGAATTGTCTTATCAAGTACGGCCTTTACCATCTTTGCAGCTTTTTCGTTTCCGTTTGTTTCTGCGTACATAGTGGTCAGCGCCCCAAATACTTTTTGAGAATCGGGAAGCTGTGTAATTGCACCTGTCGCTTTCAATACGATTTTATAATTTCTCACATTCCTCTCCCCCGCCTTATTCAATCGATACATATACTTTTCCGTAACCACGGCTTTTTGAATTGCCAAGCCGATAAACGCCACCATTAAACTTTTTCAAATTATAAACTATATATGCTTTACATTTCTCAATGGCATTATTGTCGAAATATTTGGAATTGAACCTGTAGAGCTCAATCTCCCCCTCAAACTCTAAACCCATTCTTGCGGTTTTATAAGTACGTGGATTTGATTTCGGCTCCGCACCTTCGCAATTAATCGATGTTTTTGTGTCAATAGAAAAACATTTATTCAAATCACGATGCTCTTTTTTTAACAGCAGGTCATTGAATAACAGTTTGGGTGTGTTATTAAACTCTCTAATCCCAAAAAGGTGGCCTGCTGATGCCTCTTTTATCGCGCTGGCATAGCGTTCTTTAGTTCTGACAAGCGCTTCTGTGTTTTCCTTATAATATTTCTGAATCAGCGCCTCATTTTCTTCTTTTTCTTTTCTTAACAGTTCCGCATACCATCGAGCGATTTCATCAGCCTCTTTACTATGATCCTCCATAACAATAGCGCGAAGTGCCCCTTTCAAAGATGACGCAGGAATACACGGAAAACCCTGTCCATCCACTGCTGTCCACTGATCAATTCCACCTATTTCAAAAGGCATCGGCGATCCTCCGATGAAAAGATTTGAAAGGGTTTTTATTCTTATTTTTATGACGTTCTCCATTTACAAAAACCTCCTATTCTAACTCCGTCTTTTTGAATTTCATAGCCAGCTCATTGTATTGATAAAACAGCATCAGAGAATCCACAAAAACAGGAGTCCACGCCTTTGTACTTACTGCAAGTTTACAAAACTTCTCCTTATCAAAATACAATCGGTTAGGATGTTTCCCTTCCTTTTCACGCTTTTCATTTAAAGCTTGTATCTCCTGCTTTGCTTCCACCGTTGATGGGTTGCGCAATTCTATCATATCTGCGGCCTTTTCTACCGGTATCGTATCTGTTTCCCTCAGGCGGTAAAGCATAGATGTTTCAAGTACAAGTCGTTGGTACCCACATTTCCGTGATTTCTTTAAAGTTTTTTCTTTCACAAAAACAGCTGTCAATTCTCTATTCAGCTTTTTTAGACAACGTTCGAAAAGATATTTTCTAGGCTGTACAAACAAATAGCGACAGATATCTGTTTTACTCTCTTCATACCTTTTCTCATACATATCCCATCCTTCTTTATCCGAAATCTGAAAACGGGCATCACAGAAGAGCAGCATTAAACGCAGATATGACTCAAAACGGTGCCTTGTCAAGCTATCCAGTTTTATCCTCGTTCCATATTCATCCTTTATATATAACTGCCGTATTAAATTACCGTTCAAAAGAAGTTCCAGCTTTCCTGCCCTTTGATCAGAATCATCCAAATGCCTTGGGCGCAAATGATACAATATATGATTTATATATTGTACCTGCTCAGACTGGATATCGTCAGCCGTAATATCCTCTAACAATGTATAAAAAAAGTTAGGCTTCCCCAAAAATTCAGAGCATCCACTCTCTTTGCTTCTTATATAATTAAGGAGCTTAACATCGCTAAGAAAAAAATTCCAAATCGGGGTGTTTTTTAACTGCTGGTTTATTGCTGACCGTTTCCTGCAATTTTCACATTTACATCTCGATTTTTCTTTTGTTTTACACTCTAGTAATTCTTTTTCTTTCTTCAATTCTCCATAATCTATATCGAAAAAAGTCATGTTTCCAATAGATATCTTCATTATAAAAAACTCATTCAAGGTATCCGAAATTTTCTTGGATTTTGCATTTTTTAGCTGAGCCTCAACCATTTCCATATAGTAGCGGACAGGCTGTTTGTTAAATGTAATTTCTACCCCAACACTTATAAACAACTTTGTTGTATTTCCGCACTCTTTGATTTTTCCATTTACATTTTGCATAATTTCCCTGCAAACATTGATTCCGCAAATCAAATCTTCGATGGCTACAGCAAAAAAGATATCATCTCCAGCTATGTATAATGGAAAAAGCCACCCCCTTCTCCCTTCTGGCGCACATTTGACAGCCATTCGATGCAGCCCTTCCAAAGAAATCTCTTCATTAAGTATCTGGCTGATATTTCTATATTTTTTATAATCTTTTATATTTTTGAACATTGCTCCCATTCTGTCTAAGTCAGCTTTTAGTATAGCGATACGAAAGCGTTTTGAATCATCTTCCTTTTTATTCGCTTCTTCATTATTTTCTTTCTTTCGCAATGCATTGATATTTTCGGCAAAAGCAGGAAACTTCTCTGTATCTATTTTAATACTACGTTTTTTATCCTCATCCTCCGGCGCCTTGCAAAATGAGAAAAGCAGCTCACGATTTTTTGATATTATTTCATTCCAGTTATTCGTCTTTTTAAGATTTGCCTTTGCCGTTTGAATTGCAGCGATATCATCCAATCCTTCAGAAGAAAAAACTGTCCATCGGATTAACTTCTGTCCCTGTGATTCTCGATAATATTCCTCAAATAAAGTATTGAGACGGCTCTCCAGCTCCGCTTCAGATAATGTACAACGAAAGACATATACTCCCGAACATTTTAAAAGCACATAGTTATCGAATTCAGGGAATTTATTATGTATATGTTCAAAGAAGCCCTTGGAAACCTGATAAGAGGAATTTATAATTCCCCGAAGTGTAGCATCTTCCGTCTGCTTTTCCTGTGCATGAGAATGTATAACCTCTGTCAAAAATGTTTGAATTTTGTCTACGGATAGCGCAACAATTTGTTCATTCATCCCCCTTTTCCTCCATATTTCCATTATTGTCAAACATCTCCGCATAAGCAGCATGTGGGAACAACATTGGATTATTAATCAACATGAGTACCTGATTTAGCTGAAAATTAAATGTCAGTAGTGAAAGTTCTGTGCCTTCATGATGAACCAAATATTTATCTAATCCGTAATTTTTCACTGCCTCTTCCCAGTCTACTTGATCATTTTTATGCTCTGGCAAACCCTTTGCATGGTTTAAGGATACATACCAATCGTATAGATTTTTCTTGCTGTCATCCCATTCAATCTGCAATTTGCCGCCCTTATTAGGAATTGCCCTTATAACAATATCAAAAGGATTTTCATCTTCATCTACCAATTCACTAATATCCTTCTCGTTTAAACAACACAAAATCCGCAAAGGGCGCGTAGCTGTCTGTGTTATTGTAGGTTCTATTTCCCCGCACACAATTTTACCAATCATACGGATATATGATTTGTTTGAAGTCCTTAACGCTTTTATGCTACTGATCCAAGCCCTTAATATTTCCTTATCCATTGAGGAACTTTTGCATTCAATAACTGCTGCCACCGCTTCAATCGGAAGAAATTTCAAATTGTCATAACTAAAAATATATGGAGTATAAGTTTCATCAAAAACAGCCAAATCCACTTCCTTCGAAACTTGACCGTAGGAATCAATGATAAACATAGACTGTTCAATCATAAACTTTTTAGGCACAATGTTACGAAACATCTTCCCCCAAATTTGTTCCCGATAATGCCCAATTGTGCTGCCATGGGGCACTTTAAAATATAATTCATTTACAATTCCCTGTTCCATCCGCTCATAGTTCAATTTAATATTTCTTATAGTAGAATAATCAGCATTTGCATATTTATCTATATGATCCTCTTCGCTTTTTCTGTTTGTTTCTTCTTGTTTCATCCGTTCCTCCTAATGTGTTCTTTATAGATTTTTCAAATAAAATATACCTCAATCCGCCCCATCCCAAAGGTCGTATTCCGACCAATGTGCAAAATTTGCGCTGCAAGCAGCCACGGGACAAAAGGTGTCAGATCCCCCGCAAACTCCAACTCCCCCAATAAACCACTTAGATCCATCTTTCCCTTCAGACGGTTTGAATATCGTTCTACTTGTTCCAGCCTCAAGTCCTCCTTCGTCGTCCTGACCTCTGCTGCAAGCATCAAAAGCCTGGTAGCCTCCTCCTTATTCACAAACCCTCCATACCTCTCGGTTATCGCAATTATCCGATTAGTAATATTTCGAATCAGTGTCGGAAACGTTATGCTTGTCAACAACTGGCCACTACGACGTATTCGAAGCGGGGTGCAGAGCTTTATTACTACACCTGTAACTTTCTGCAATCTTTGATAAGGTATACTGACGGCATTGGCGCCTGTCGCGTAATAATTTTCTTTTCTCCAAAGGACTCTTTGATCCTGGCTATTATTGATTTGCGATAAACTAAAAGGATATCGCTGCGCTCCTAAACCCAAGCGCCAGATATCCTGTAAGGCCCTTGACAATGAAGGGGCATATTTAACTGCATTTCCAAGAAGTATGAATTCGAATTTTAATTGTTCTCCCTGTTCAATTATTGTTTTTGTCCCGAAAGCCTCAGGTGGAACTATCAAATAGGGCTTTACAATATCTTGCTTCCCATCACAGTACTTACCATTCGCATAGAGAAAATCGTAAGCCTTTCTATCTTCCTTATATAACGCCTGCCCGATCACTCCTCGTAATGTCGACCCGAGATAACACGGTAATTCTGCTTGTTTTAATGAAACCAGCGAAATTCTAAGCGGTAAATATCTAATATCAAATGATTTCTGTTCACTCATAGTCTAAACCTGTTAGCGTATTTACCGTACGTTTACCTTTCTTTCATTATTTATGTTAGTTAAGTGTTTCTTTAATTTTTCTTTCACGCTCCCGTGAAGGAGCGACTGTGCTGATACATTCAATGAGGCAAATAAAAGAATTTCAATCCACGCTCCCGTGAAGGAGCGACGGTAGAGATTTTGAGTATGAGCTTCAGGTAATAGCATTTCAATCCACGCTCCCGTGAAGGAGCGACCTGTGGGCACTCATGTTCTTTGGATGGATGGGGTATTTCAATCCACGCTCCCGTGAAGGAGCGACGAAATTACAAAGAGGGAGACATACTTGAAATGATGATTTCAATCCACGCTCCCGTGAAGGAGCGACGAAGGTCCAGCCACTCCCCCCACGACCACATAGGATTTCAATCCACGCTCCCGTGAAGGAGCGACGCGTATCGTGCTGACGAGGTAGCGGATGCGCTGATTTCAATCCACGCTCCCGTGAAGGAGCGACAGCAATATTGCACAAATATCCCCTTTGTCGTCTCATTCCTATTAGTCAATTATACCCATTCCCTTCTCTTTAAGCAAGCTTTTCCTTTCGCATTCACTTCAAATCATTCAAATTTTCACGTTTTTTTGGTGCGAATCTCCTAAGGGATTTATGTCTACTTGACATTCGCACTTAATCCCCTCTAATCACACAGCTCTGTATCTGCCGCTTTTTCCCCTGATTCGATTTGTTTTAATAAATTCAATGATATGCTTCATCCCAAAGAAATACCGTTTATACCTTAATTATTCTCTTCATAAACTGCCTTGCATTCTCCATATCCTTCCTATCAGGATGCTTCTTCGCTATTCCCCCAATCCTCCCAAACACCCCAAATGTATCAAAGCCACGGCATTGAAAGTTTCCAAGATAGTCCGCTCCTTTTATTTTTATCTGTTTTGCCGCACCACTTGCATAATTACGGTATCCGACACCACAGGTTGTAACCGTGAACACCTTTTGGTTTCCGGAAAAATCGCTTTTCTCAATAAGCTCTTTTATCCCATCATGCATGGAATGATAAAATACCCCGGATGCCAGTCCTATCACATCATAACCCGCCAGATCCACGTCCTTTTCCTTTGTGATGTCCACAACGTCCGCACCTACCTCTGGTGCCATAACGTCCACGATTTTCTTTGTATTTCCATGATGTACAGACGCATATACAATTACAGCTCTCATATATGAATACCTTCCTTTCTAAATGTATGGTCAACCATTCAATCTCCAAAAAACTCAAATGCAGCACCCGATCACCACTTATAGGCTGCATTGTACCGCTGATTCCTCATCAAAGAACTGATCTTATAGCCCATTATTCAGCATTACCATAGGTTTTCCCTTCTTTATTTATATGAATAACAACATATTCACACTTTCCTTGTGTACGAACAGGAAATCCCCATCCGGCAGCCCCCGAGGACACCACCATGCTGCATTCTTCCTCCTGATATTTACCGTAATTAGGGCTAAGGAACCACTCTGTGAAATAACCTGTAGGAAATATCTGTCCGGCATGGGTATGACCGGATAGTACCAAATCCACTTTCTGTGCAGCATTTTCTTCCGCTTCCACTGGCTGGTGATCCGCTACAATGATAAACCGTTTCCTGTCTGCATTCTCTAATAACGCTTTCACAGAAGCACGTCCTGATGTGTATGATGCATCTTCCCTTCCTGCCAGAATCAATTCATCCCCTACCGGAACCCAATCGTCACACAGAATCGTAATACTATTTGTTTCTATGGCCTGTACCAGCTCCTGTTCCGTATACTTCCGGGAATGAGAAGTTACGTCTGCATATAGCTGGCGGTCATGATTTCCATAGACATAATAAGTGCCATAGGTACTTTTAAGCCCTCCAAGCACCCGGAATACCTCCTGCATAGATGCCTTTGATGTTCCTTCCTCCACAATATCACCGCCAAGCACAATGACATCCGGATTCAATGCATTGATCTCTTCTATTTTATTTTTCAGAATATCCGGGCTTTGAATCGTATCATAATGGGTATCGGTAATCAAGACCACTTTATAGTCATTCTGCAGTTTATCCGTGACAATATTATATTCGGTTCTGACAATATGCCCCATGTTGTAATATCCATATCCCAGCAACAGGCAAGTGATAACTACCGGGATAAGACCACTGCGGTAAATACGGCCTAGAACCCGGTACCACTTTTCTTCCTTATAGCGCTTTCCGCCCCCACGAATTACAATGGCTGCAATCTCAACCAAAACAAACAGCGCCAGCAGATGGGCCACAATCACCCCAGCCATACTCCAGGTCCGGCATAGAAAAATCACAAGCAGCACAATCCCAAACCGCAGCAGGCGGATATTCCATCTTCTGACGCAAATTCCATAGAGAGACAGCCATCTGCCGGTCAGCCAATAGATACTGGCCGCGAGGCAGAATACCATTCCGCCTAAAATTACTAAGTACATTCGACTTTTCACCACCTTTAACAAATTTCCATTCGGTTTTCCCCTTAAACCTCACCAAATCCTGATAACTTCTTCTGCTGCTCTTTATCAATACGCTGTCCCTCCGCTGTCAGTTCCAGGTAAATTCCCCTCGCATTATCCTTTGACTTTGTCTTTTTAATCAGTCCTTTTTTCTCCAATTTCACCGCCATCTGGGAGACAGCTCCCTTAGTAAGCCCAAGTATTGCACCTATTTCATACATCTTTACCTCCTTGTTTTTGCCTACCACATCCTGAAAAAACAGGTCTAATGAGTTAACCGTGATGTTCCCTTCGAACTTAACTGGTTTATTCCTAATCTGATTCATCTTATTGGAGATACTATAAAAATCATCCATAAATGATTTTAAATTATCCCGATTCATATATTCGCCCTCCATCTGTTTACGCTAAACATCCATTAGGATTTATAGGAGAACAAATACGCTCTCCCTAAGTATTAGTTTCGTACTAAACATTATATTTGTCAACTTTTCAATCTACAGAAATGCCGGCCTGACTGCTATTGACGTTAAGCAGTTCCATTTTCTTGCCAGGTATAGATTTATTTCATCTACAAATAATATTTCAAATGATTACAGGAGGTATAATTAATGAAAGCTATCGTATTTGATGGGTTGCAGAAAGTTGAATGCAGAACCGTGGACGATCCGCGGATAGAAAAAGATGATGATATTATAGTAAAAGTCACTTCTACGGCTATTTGTGGATCGGATTTACATTTAGTGCACGGTTTAGTAAAAGGAATGTATGACGGATATGTTTTAGGTCATGAAACAATGGGTATTGTCGAAGAAGCAGGAAAAGAAGTCAAACATCTGAAGAAAGGTGACAGAGTTGTAATCCCCTTCCCCGTCGCATGCGGGCATTGCGAATTTTGTAATAAGGGTGAATTCAGTCAGTGCGATAATTCAAATGATTATGCTGAAGCTGGAGGATTATTCGGTTATAGCAAGTATCATGGGAATTACGCCGGAGGACAAGCCGAATATATCAGGGTACCATATGCCAATGTAGGGCCTAAAAAAGTGCCGGAAGGATTGACCGATGAGCAGGTTTTATTCGTAACAGATGTCCTGCCCACATCCTATTGGGGTACCGAAATTGCAAATGTAAAACCCGGGGAAACCGTAGTCGTATTAGGCTGTGGACCTATAGGATTGATGACAATTAAATGGTGTATACAAAAAGGAGCCGGCAGGATTATTGCAGTCGATAATGTGGGGTATCGCCTGGAGCATGCAAGAGGTTACGGTGTGGAAACCTTGAATTTTGAAGATCATGAACAAGTAGGGGAGCATATGAAAGAAATTACACATGGAGGAGCACATTCCGTAATTGATTGTGTGGGGCTGGATGGAAAAACTTCGGTTATGGAAAAAATTGAAACTGCGCTCAAATTACAGGGAGGATCAAAATCAGCTATAGAAACAGCCTCTCAATGTATCAGAAAGACCGGTACAGTAGCGTTAATCGGAGTATATGGCAATAAATATAATAATTTTCCTTTGGGAAATTTTTTCTCCAAAAATGTCTCTTTAAAAATGGGGCAGTGCCCTGCTACCCGATACGTTGATTTGATGTTGGAGAAAATACAAAAAGGGGAATTTGATGCGACAGATATCATAACTCATACGCTTTCCTTAGAGGAAGGAAGCCACGCTTATAGTATTTTTGATAAAAAAGAGGATAACTGTATCAAAGTAATTCTAAAGCCCTGATTCGCAGAAACAATCCGCCGAAATACATTGCTATATGGTTCGCAGAAGCAGAACCTGCTTCAAAATGTACACAAAGGACCTCCTGTTACTCATGCCCTGCGGGCGGATCTGCACAATGCTGTAGAATAGGGTATACCCAAAGGGCACCCCGTAACACATGCCCTGCGGGCGGGTCTGCAGCAGAGCTGCAGAATAATGTATCCCCATGGAACAATACGTAATTCTTGCCCTACAAGCGGATCCGCACAATGCTGCGGAATAAGGTAACTCGGTTTCCTAAAATAGTGGTTTTGCCCGTGGTTCTTTACCAGTCGGCAGAACCTCTTTTTTATACTGATATGGCGTACGCACTCTTCCTATGTTATACGTACATACGCTCAGATTAAAATTAGAAACTATGCAATCACTCCTGCATAATTTATATAGAGACCATTCATCCATCAATCTTCCCCAGAGGAGGTATTTCAATGTATTACAATGATCATTCTGAAAATGTCCCAGATAAATATGAAACAAATTGCAGCTGTAATAATAAGTGCAGGCCGCCTCGACCAGACTGCTGCCCCCCTTGTTGTTCCGGAGTACCAGGGCCTCCAGGACCTCAGGGTGAGCCAGGGCCTGCTGGTGCTCAGGGTGAACCTGGACCTGCCGGGCCTCAAGGTGAACCCGGTGTTGCCGGACCGCAGGGCGAACCCGGACCTGCCGGAGTTCAAGGTGAACCTGGACCTGCTGGATCTGAAGGAGTACCTGGCGTTGCCGGGCCGCAGGGCGAACCTGGACCTGCCGGGCCGCAGGGCGAACCTGGATCCACCGGGCCACAGGGCGAACCTGGACCTGCCGGACCTCAAGGTGAACCTGGACCTACCGGGCCACAAGGCGAACCTGGGCCTGCCGGACCTCAAGGAATACCTGGAGTTGCCGGCCCCCAGGGTGAATCTGGCCCCGCCGGACCTCAAGGTGAACCCGGGCCTTCCGGTCCCCAGGGCGATCCAGGACCCGCTGGGCCCCAGGGCGATCCAGGGCCTTCCGGTCCTCAAGGACCAACCGCCGCCACGATCCCCTTCTCCTACTCCAACCAGAATTCAAGTGGAGTTTCACTCAGTACTGACAATACGGGTTCGCCGTCCCAAATCGCCTACGCCGGCTTCGGAGGCGACGGCGGATATTTTACGGCACTGGAACCCGGAGAGTGGGCTTCCGGACTCATCACTATTAATACAAATGAATCGTATCCTTCATCCTTTGTTATGCCTTACGATGGTACACTGCGTAATTTTTACGGCGTATTTGCTAACCGGCAAGAATTATTCATTGAGGAAGGTATTATCCTGCGCCCCTTTATGTGCCTTGCCATAGGAGAAACCGACAGACTTGCCTTTACGATACTTCAAGAGACTCTCGTATATTTTCCGCCTTATATAGGTGGTGAAGAAATCCCCAAATACACAATCCGGAGAGCCAGCCAGACGGGACTGAATATTCCGCTGCCGGCGGGAACTCTTGTAACGATTATATTTGGGATAATAGCGGGAGGTACAGCTTCGGCACAATACATTACCGCTTCTATCAGCGGGGGTATATACATCGAGTAGCAAGATAGCATAAGACTCCGGATTTGGCTCCGGTCAATTCGGAGTCTCTTTTGTACAAATATAAAAGGAGCATCCACCATGCCAGTAAGGGAATTTATCATACAACTCATCAAACAAGAAACCGTTATTTCTGTTCCGATTACAGAAACAACCGATCTGTATAAAGATCTGTACTTAGACTCGCTCTCATTTGTCGGCCTGATCATGGATATTGAAGAACAATTCGATATTACGATTGAATTGCCGGAGATGGCTGACTGCCATATTTACGGCCGGCTCATTCGATTAGTGGAAAGAAAGGTTAAGGAGGCGATGCAAAATGATTAGAGGTGCATTACAGGCACGCTGGGAATGTGACCTCCCCGCTGTATTAGGTGAAAAGGAAACGATTTCGTATGCAGAACTGGCACGGCGTGCAGCAGCATTACAGGCAGCTCTGTCACACATAGATGGTCCTCCGGCTGCCGCAATCCTTCTTCCTGACGGAAGCGATTTTCTCATTGCTCTGTTCGCTGTCCTTCAAGCCGGATGGACGGCTTTCCCACTGAGCGTACGCCTTACCGCCCCAGAGCTTTCCCATTTACTGAACCGTGTGCCGGTATGTACGATCATTACTTGTAATGCCATGCTCCCTATTTGCAGGGCCGCTGCTGATGCCTATTCGCCTGCACCGGTCATCCTCTGCGCCGATGCTTTACAGCCGGCTCCACAGCAGCAACCGGACATACAAAAAACCGATCCCTGTACTCCCATGCTTTTGCTTGCTTCATCCGGCACCACAGGATATCCGAAACTAGTCCAGCTCTCAGAGAGTAACATCGCATTTAATGCCGCAGCCTATTTAAGGCATATGGGGTATGAGCTATACCGGGATCCGTCGCCTAAGTACGCTCTTGGCACTCCTTATTCAGGAATTTACGGTTTGCTCGTTATCTTTTCTTGTGTTCTGCGCGGTTTCCCGATGCTCGCGATGGCAGAAGGGTTTACACTGGATGCTCTTTTTCGGGCCGCGCAGGAACAAGGTATCAGCCATTATGACGGCGGAACTGTTGCCGCCATCCTGCTGGACCGTACTCTCGGCCGCACCATTCCCTATGATATCACTTCTCTGCGGTATTTCGGATTTGGCGGAAGTAAAGCCCCTGACGGCACTTTAAGGCGCTTATCCGACGCCTATCCTAACATAAGGTTCTGGTCAGGTTACGGCATGACCGAAGCCTCTCCCCTTATCGCCCAGCCGTACCGTGAACTTCCGGCAGATAAACTGGATTCTGTGGGCGTACCACTGCCGGGCGTAAAAGTCTGTCTGGAAACAGAGAATAAAAAAACAAATGCACCGAATCAGCCTGGAGAAATCATAGTTCAGGGGCCCAATGTGATGCTCGGTTATTATAATGATGAGAAAGCTACAAAGGAAATTTTAAGAGATGGCTGGCTTCACACAGGAGATATCGGATACTTTGACGCCGACGGGTATCTCTATATCTGCGGGCGAAAGAAAAATATGCTGCTGATACGCGGTTTTAATGTATATCCGGAAGAAATAGAAACATGTCTGCGGGGATGTCCGCTGGTCGAAGACTGTATGGTGTACGGCAGGACTGAATTGCCGGGTACCGATTGTATCTGTGCCGATATAGTTCCTGCAAAAGACGGTATCCCGCTTGAGTCCGTCCAAATCTGGTGTACCGAACATCTTGCAGATTATAAACGCCCGCGCAATATCCGGTTCGTGGATAAACTGAACAAAACAGCAACAGGAAAAGTCAAACGGGACCTGGAGGATAGAGCACAGTGAAACTTATCCATTTTCAAGGTCTAAACTGCTATCATGACTGTATGATTACCTTAGCAAACACTTTTGGTCTTAACTATACCGCCGCCTTTTCCGGGCTTTGGGCGGAAGGCCGCCTGCGTTATGACCCGATCTGCGATGTATTCCTCTCCATGAGGTTAGAAGAAGCACTGGAAGATTGCGGTATGAAATTAGATGCACCCTGGATCACCAAAAAGGAACGGGAAACGGGATGGGCAGACACTCCAGCCGGGGACTATATTATTATCGGCATGGATGCATTCCTCATTCCGTGGAATCCGCTTTGTGAACTCCTTCACGGGCCACATTATTTTATCGTCCAAAAAGGAATATCAGAGACTCATGACTGTTTTGATCCAACGTACGGTTTAGACGGCCAAAAGCTGACTACACGGGATTTGATTTTTAATACTTACGCCCTTATCACCATAAAAATGATCAACAAAGCCAATTCTTTTATTGCCGATAAACAGGATCCACTCCTAAACCAGTCACAGGAAGTCTTGAAAACACATCCTGAAACATTACGCTATCTACTTAAACAGGCTAAAGTCTGGATGCAGGAGTCCGAAAAATCAGTTTTACTTCCTGCAAAATATGTTGACGCTCTGTTAACGGGGCGTTATTTATACAGATTTTTCTTGAAAGAAAGAAACATGACCGCAAGTAGTGCACCTTTGGTTTTTTCACGGAAATACTATGAACAATGGCTGACAGTCAAAAATGGATTTTATAAAGCGGCACTCAGCAGACAAAGCAGCGCGGCCTTCAATGAATCTTGCCGCCTTCTTACCTGTCTCTTTGAGAAGGAAATTGACATGGCAAGGCAGATCATCTCGCTGGAATCAAAAGATTCGAACCAGACTTTATCTTAAAACCGTGCTCTTTTCCGACTCTATTACCAATAGTATTCTTCATATCGTTCTCCTCTTGCATAGCAGGGGGAGATTTTTATATAACAAAAATATGGATTATCTTTATTCTCTTGCCCTGTCACCAAAGCTTTTCTGATGTATCGGCATCTTCAATTAGTATTTCAATATATTCCTAATTGAGCCTGTTCAGATAAACTCCCTTCCAGTCAACAATTTAACTTCTTAAAAACGCTCCGTCCTTTTTGTAATTCTTTGTTTCTGACATGCAGCTAACCTCCAGTTTAATTCTTTCCTTAAAAATATTTATAATGATATTTTTTACTAAATTAAGTAGGCTGCTTTTCATATTCAGCGGTACATTCCATCTGACGAAGCCATATTTTCAAGCTCACATGACATTACTGCGCCTTCACTATCCGGGATACTCATTTTTTGTTTGGTACTTTTATATTGATCCGGAATCGCATCCACAGTTAAACTGCGTACCTTGCTTTCTGTACCGTCCTGAATAGCTTCCTCGTAATACCAGCATTTAAATTCCAGATAATCAAGTGTCTCCTGGAGATCTGCTATTTGCTTTTTGACAGAGTCTCTCCGGGTGCGGAACAATGTAAGCCGTTCTTGCAGCGAATCGTCTCCACGATCTATCATTTCAGTAAAAGCCTTAATGTCCTTAATGGATAACCCGGATTTTTTCAGGCATTCAACCACCTTCAGCCATTCATAATCCTTATCCGTAAACATACGGATGCCCCCGTTTGATCGCTCCACGCAGGGAAGGATCCCCTCGTTATCGTAATAACGCAGTGTGGAAGCAGGAACACCCATCACTTTTGCCATTTCACCAACGGTATAAAGCATAAACATCACCTCATAAATTTATAAATATTTTATAATTTTTTCCAAAACGCCCATTGACTTAAAGTTAACTTTAAGTTGTATATTAAACTTGTAGCTATTATATCGGACAAAACCATAAAAGTCAATTTAATCACGAGGAGGATCATTATGAGCAAATCATTAGTAGCGTACTTCAGCGCAAGCGGAGTAACAAAGAGAGTAGCAGAAAAACTGGCAAAAGAAACAGGAGCAGATTTATTTGAAATTCAGGCAGAAACGCCGTACACAAATGAGGATCTCAACTGGCAAAATAATATGAGCAGAAGCTCCATCGAAATGAATGACCGAAGCTGCCGCCCGGCAATCCGCAGCAAAGTTGAAGATATGGCACAGTATGACGTGATGTTTGTCGGGTTTCCCATTTGGTGGTACAGAGAGCCGTCCATAATCGATACCTTCATGGAAGCCTATGATTTCAGCGGGAAGACCCTGGTTCCTTTTGCAACATCCGGCGGAAGCGGTCTGGGCGATTCCGGCAAAAACATGGAGGCACTTGCACCGAAAGCCAATGTAGCTGACGGCAGACGCTTTGCAGAAAATGTATCCGGCAAAGAGCTAGCAGACTGGTCCGCTAAATGGCTGTAAATATTAGGGAATACTCGGAGGAAATCATATGAAGGCGCGGACAAAAAGTATCGTTATGGCCATGGCGCTATGTTTTATTATGGCTTTAACTGCCTGTGGAAAAAATGAAACCATCTCAAATGAAAGTACAGAAAATACGCCAAACGATGTAGTTCAAACCCAAGAAACAGGTGGGCAGTCTGGCAGACCAGAAGAAAACTCAGGCAAAACAGACAATCAGGATACCGGAAATGACGTACTTGTTGCGTATTTTTCTGCAACAGGCACAACAAAGGGAGTGGCAGAGAAAATTGCTGCGATTACGAATGCTGACATGTATGAGATAATTCCGGCAGATCCATATACGGACGAAGACCTGGATTACAATGACGATACAAGCCGCACATCCATAGAAATGAATGATCCGGACGCCCGCCCTGAAATCGGCAGTGAAGCGATTTCACTTGAGGAATATACTGTCGTTTATATCGGTTACCCAATCTGGTGGGGGGAGGTTCCCCGCATCATGAGTACATTTGTCGAAAGCTATCATTTTGATGGAATCACTGTAATCCCGTTCTGCACATCCGGTGGAAGCGATATCGGAGAAAGCGGCAATGACTTAGCGGAGCAGGCTGGCAGTGGAAATTGGCTGGCCGGGCAGAGATTCAGCGGAAGTGTATCAGATGAGGAACTGCAGTCCTGGATTGACGGACTGCAGTAATAAAAGATATCTGGAAGAGACATGCAGGCGCAGGATCGTCCTTGCTGACGAATCATTTTCAATTACTTGGAGGTAAAGAAATATGTATAACAAAACAATCAAATTAGCAAATGGCGTGGAAGTCCCAATGCTGGCACTGGGAACATGGCTTATTGATAATGCCGAGGCTGCAAAGGCGGTCAGGTCGGCAGCTGAGCTTGGATACCGCCACGTGGATACCGCACAGGCCTACGGAAATGAGCGGGGAGTCGGCGAAGGAATCCGTACCTGCAAGATCCCAAGAGAACAGCTTTTTGTAACATCCAAAGTGGCCGCAGAGCATAAAACATATGCGGAGGCAGCTGCTTCTATTGATAAGACTTTAGCGGATATGGAACTGGACTATATTGATATGATGATTATTCACTCACCACAGCCCTGGGCAGAGGTGAATCAGTCGGTAAACCGTTATGTCGAAGGGAACAGATTGGCATGGAAGGCTCTTGAGGACGCCTATAAGGCCGGGAAGATCCGTGCAATTGGCGTTTCTAACTTTTTGGAGGGTGATATAGAAAGCCTTTGGGAAACCGCGGAAATAAAGCCTATGGTAAATCAGGTGCTCTGCCATATTTCTAATACGCCGATAGACTTAATTGAATTTTGCCGGAAGAAAGGAATTGTGATGGAGGCTTATTCTCCGGTTGCACATGGAGAGGCGCTTAAGAATGAGACAATTGCGGAGATGGCAAAAAAATATGGGGTAACTGTTCCGCAGCTTTGCATTAGGTATGATGTTCAGCTTGGGATGATCGTGCTTCCTAAAACTGCAAATCCTGAGCATATGAAGGTAAATGCGGACTTGGGGTTTGTGATTTCTGGGGAGGATATGGAAGCTTTGAAAAATGTAGAGAAGATTAGGGATTATGGAGAGCATGGGGGATTTCCTGTGTTTGGAGGGAAAATGTGATGGTGTAAAGCATGGGGCTTTGTTTTGATGAAACAGGTAAATTCGTACCTTTTGCTGAGGGATAAGAAGTTGTTCATACGATTTCTTATGATGACAAACCCGGTATCAGGGCACTCAAAACAACCGGCAAGGACAAAGCCCCATCCCTCATACGGAAGAAGGATCAACCATCATGCGTGATTACGAGTATAAACGTTCTGGAAAAGTATCCCTTTAGCAGCCATCTTGACCTGCTTACCGGTGAAGCAATCCCACTGGTAAGCGAATCTCATAAAAGCAGCGACTTTGTCAGGTTTCTCAAGTTAATAGACAATAGATATCCGGCTGGAGATAAAATTCGAATCATCTTAGACAATCACACTCCGCACGCACTTCTAAAGGAACACAGAAGAATAAGAATACTGCACCAGGGCGCTTTGAATTTGTCTTTCCCCCAACGCATGGTTCGTAGTTAAATATAGTAGAAGGGTTTTTCAGTAAAATCCCCGTCAAATGCTAATAGGTATCCGCGTTGAAAAATCGCACTGTTTCCCTCAACTGATCACTAAATTCTTCGAGATCTTCAAAACGAATTGCGCCCTCATTGATAAGTGAAATAATGTTATAAATCAGGTTCGACCGTCTCATTTCTGCTCTAACACCAGTTTTCTGCTTGTCTTTTTTTATTCGCTCTTCCAGACTCCAAAATTTATCTGATGGATTTGCATCTTCACTTAATAATTCTATATATTCCTTATTGAGCCTGTCTATATAGGCTTCCTGCCATTCCGCTATCTTACTTCTAAAAAGCTTCCAGTCTTTTTCAGTAAATCCTCTTTCCTGCAAAATATCGTTCCTCCCATTCACTTTATCATATTCGCATTACAAAATACTTTTTTCTAAGCTTTCAGAAATTCCGACATCTCAATTCTTGGTTGATTTTGAAGTTTACAGCCATTGTTCGGAATTTCTATATCACTAATTTTCCGTCTTACTGTCAAGCATCTGAGTAGTTGCTAAAACTGATCTTACCGTGATTGATACTGCACTTGACTATTTTGCAGGACTGGTTCCCCTCTCCACCTCCGTAACCCGGACAACAGCCGTCAAACTTCATAGGACATAGCCTGCAATTCAAGCCACTGAGGAAAACCAAGGTTGTCTCTTACAAAATCTTTCAATTCCCATCCCCCCTTTCCTCCAAAATCAAGTACGGCTGCCTGTTCTGATAAATTCAATCAGCTTCTCCACATCCTCAAAATCATCATAATCTCCGCTTATCCCTTCACGATGATAAATAACTCCCGACTTCTCGTTTGCCTCCAGGCAGTCTAAAAGCTGCTTCTCTCCATACCTTTTCGAAAATAAGTTAAACGCATATGGCTTTATTTTGGTTAATAATCCTTTTTGGCAGCCTTCATCACACGCATAGCAATGCCTAATTCCCTTTTCCAATGAACATTTTCTGTTCTCACACCAGTCTTTACCCGGACAGTCCCCGGAATTACAGCCTGCACAGTTTGTATTTTCCGAACATAAACAGCAGGCAAGCCCGCATCGCGCAATCCCCAATTCTCTTTTCATCTTTCACTCTTCCCCCTTGTGCTCTTTTAAATTCTTCATCTGCATAGCGTGATCCGCTTCATTTTCTTCCTTCGTTTTGGTCGGGTCTTCAAGGTCATAGCGACTACATGGCAATTCCTCACATTGACCGCAGTGCCCATATTTTCTTTGATTGATACAGCATTCATAAATGTCACAGCAACTTTCTCCTGTATATTCCAGCCAGAACACCTTACCCTTTATCTCTCTGCACCCCCGGCAATCCGCCGGGTAATACTCACAATCCGAACATACGGTACCGCAACAGCTCATCTTCTTTTCCATGGGCATTTTCTCCTAATCACATTTTCCACTGGCACTCACTGCATTCTGCATCATCAATAGAAATAATCCCTCTACATTCCGGGCAGGTATAGTTCTCTTTTTGCTGTGCCAAAAATGCAGCTATTCCTTGTTTTTTTACCATTTTGCCATTTCCCATCAAGCTGGCATGGTAGGGGGTATTATAACTTTTTTCCAACCCTTTTATTTGCTTACAGGGATATTCAGGGCATTCAAAACAATATGTAATCCACCGCTTTGTCGCACAATCTTTAATCTTGCTTTTCCTGCAATGCTCTGCTTTTCCCTGGTCTCTTTTCAGACAGCCAGCGCATGGCTTTTTATGATAGCAATGTTTTTAATAGACCAGGCAGTTCATCCCACACGGGGCAAACATGACTGGCTCTATCTTTTCTGTCATTATCATATACCCTTCCATAATATAAAAAAGGTATGAACACCTACTTTTTAAATTTGTCCATCCCCTTCCCTACTCTGCACAACAGCTTGCTACACCAGTATTTTATCTAAGTTACTATGCCAACTACATGTCATTTTTCTATTTTTACTGCCTAATACCAAACTTTTCTAATAACGTCTGATTCTAGTTCTGCAATGGGCTGTATTATAAATTTTCTCGCTGGTAATACAAAAAAATCAGCATTTGCTTACTTGATTATTACACAGTATTACTGCACCAGTTGCAATACCAGTCAATGCATCAACCTTTTCTCTTCCATCAGTGTCACCCACTTGTTTTTGTAACTCTGCTGCTAAAGGTCTTTGACAAAAGTATAATGTGAAGTGAGAAAAAATCAAAATTTCCAATGTATCACGACTTGCTCACTAACTTGTGGCCCGCACTTGTGAAACAAGCGTGTCAAGCACCCGGCGCTTGTCATCAAAGTCAACAGACTCCCAGTCCCGCAGATAGCCAGATATGTTTTAAACTTGCGAGGACAAAACGGAATTAGCGGTAAGTTCGGCCACCAGCTTTGTCTGGGTTTGCCATTGTCCGTCCAATTCCTCAATGCGGCTGTTTGCATATTGTAGCAAGGTGGGGTTTGCGCCGGAAAGCGTGTGAAGCAGTTTTTCAATCTCGTTTTCAGTTTTGACAAGCGCGGCGCGGGCGGCGGTCAGTTTCGGATTGTAGCTTGCAGTTTTACCGCCTTTCAGCGGTTGGAACACCCGCATTTTCTTAACCAACTCCTCATACACGGCTTGTTCAAGCACCTGTTTTGTCAGAGTGCTCGCGCCTTGTGTTCAATACCGCCCTGAAAGGACAGCACCAGAATCGGCATATTTTCCTTTGCCGCATGAACCGGAGCAGTTGGAACCCGTCCGTTTCCGACAGGGAGATGTCCAAGATCACAAGCTCGTAGTTATGGCGTGTAAGGCGCTCGATGCCGTCTATCACAGACAGGGTATAATAAGCGCCGATGTCGTATTCGGTCAAGGCGTACTTGATGGCTTTGCAGTTTTTCAAGTCACTATCAATAATAAAAACCCTCTGCTTCGCGTTCATAGCGCAGACCTCCTTTCTGATTGTTGGCCCCGCCACTTCTGGACTAAATGTCCAGAAGTAGCCAGCTATAAATAAAAATCCGACATATTAAAAGTTGATTAATGATTGAAATAACGAAACTAAAATTATTCAATTACTTCATATTCATAGTTCCAAATTTTGTATGTTATTTTTCCAGTTTTTTCTTCCATTCCCTGAATAAAAGTCCCTGTATTAAATTTTATCTTTGTCTTTTCATTATACACATTCTTTATACTTAGTTTACTTTGAATTTCAAATTCAGACTTGAGTGTTCGCCATTCATCATCTGACAAAATATTCCTTAAGCCAGTCAGAATAACTCTTAATTTAATTCTCCCTCTTTCATTAATAAATGCTGAAATTTCGTCTCCACACCCAGCAACTGGCTTAATGATTTTATCATCTATTACAATGTTAAACTCATCAATTTCAATACCTGCAATAGAATTGTCTGTAACATTCTTTAAATATATTTCCATAATCATTATGTCACGTGTATGCAATGTATCTGCAATATAATCAAGATTTAAATCTACACCGTCTTTCTCTAATCGCTTGGGCAAAATGGGATCTTGATTTTTTTATAAAATGATAATGACTTCTCCTGATCAAAAATTGCTATGGATTTCTCTTGATTATGTTGCATTGCAATCATTTTATCATTTTGCTTTACTGCTTTCTCATTCAACTTTAATGTGACATATCCTAAACTTACTGTTCCCAAGAAAGCTAAAACATCTCCAAAATATCCAAGAACATCGCCAGATGACCAGTCAGCCTCAATCCAGTAACAATTTGTTTGAGTTTTAAATAGAATATGTAATACAATTATCGGCAAAAATATTCCCACCGTAATTGCAATACACATTCCTATATGGTTCTGAATCCATTTGAATATCTCTTTCACTTCATTTTTCTCCTCTCAATTTTTTCTTGCTAATAATCCCGAAAACCCGCCTAGAATCAAGGTTTCTGCACGAGCAACACGGCGGTTTCAACGTGCGGAGGGACTGATATTTTATACTACATGGCAAAAATATTTTTATTGCATAGAAAAGGAGCAAATTTCTTCGTCAATTTTACTCCTTTTACCCCTTTTGAACGAAAATCACCCCTTTATGAATAAATTTACCCCTTTTTATACTCTCCCCAAAAAACACTTTATTTAAGTATAGTTATTTAGATCTTTCCTTATCATATTCCAAGGCCTGGTACTCTCTTCGCAATTCTTGTGACAGTTCTTCTTCGCTTGGAAGATATAGTTTATACTTTGACGCAAAAATCTGTGTTTCATTTTCCGGCAACGTATACTTTACTACAGATTCACTTTTATCCGCACACAGAACAATTCCTATAGGTGGATTATCCCCCTCATTCATGAGTTCACGTTCGTAATAATGTACATACATCTGCATCTGTCCTAAATCCTGATGTGTCAAATCTCCAATTTTTAAATCAATTAATACAAAGCATTTCAAGATGTAATTATAAAGACAAGATCTATTCGGAAATGCCGCCCATCAAATGTAATTTTCTTTTGTCTGGCAACAAAAGAAAAACCTCTCCCCAGTTCTAAGAGGAATTTCTGCAAATGCGTTATCAATGCTTTCTCAAGGTCGCTCTCATAGAAATCATTATTTGGCTTTAATCCCAGAAACTCTAATACATATGGATCGCGTATAATATCGTCTGGTGCTTTTGCAAGCTCCAATTTCTGGATTTCTTTCGAAACCTTTTCTTTATTCTGACTGGATAGCAATCTTTCATAAAAGAATGAATTAATTTGTTTTTTTAGCTGCCGTGTGCTCCAATTTGATTTTACTGCCTCCTCTGTATAGAATTCACGAGCGTTTTCATTTTCCACGCGCATAAGCAGGCGATAATGTGTCCAACTCAATTCGTCACGCAGTGCGTGACTATTTGGAAATGTCAAATAAAACTGTCTCATGTATTTAAGATTAGTCGGTGTAAAACCTTTCCCAAAATCTGCAGTCATCTGTTTAGATAATTCCACTATTAACCCGCTTCCATATTCTGCTTTTTCATAGCCATCCTGCCGTTCCACAATACTCTTTCCTATATTCCAATACGCTTCCACCATTGCAAAGTTTACAGTTTGATATACTTTATTTCTGACTTCATAAGAATGCTTTTAATTTGTTCATAAAATTTTTGTTCCATATTTTCTACCTTTTATATAAATGAGGAGTAATAACATAAATTAAACTATTCCTTTTTATATTCTTCTTCAACTTTTTTATTATAGCTATTATACTCATTGTATGACTTGAATATTGAATCCGATAATCTAGTTCCAGTTGATACAAGTTTAGAAAGAACTTTTAATTGCTCTGAGCACGCTATACTTTCTATTGGGTGAGGGTAATTTATTGCATGATCTATTTCTCCCCAAATTTCTTCAAACAGTGTTCTCACTTGAATTTCACAACATAAACTGTTCCCATTATTCAATTTTATAAGGTAATGAACACTTGTATAAAAAGAGTCTTTAACAACTGTATTTATACCTAAAGCTTCATAAAAATTTTGCGATTCAGGATCCCATGTGTATGCCTTCGGTGGCTCGCCTAAAATCCACTCTTTTTGATTCACCTTCTTCATTATTTCTTTATGTATAAATTTAAATTGCTCTTGGTGTAAATGTAAAATTCTTACGCCAATTAGGTCAGTAATTTCGTCAAACAAATTATCAGGAGTAATGGTAATACCTTTTTGCAATTTCCTTACTAATTTATCTTTTAAATGCTCTGGGTCTTTGATTCTTGATTTTAACGAATGAACAATCGGAAAAGGAAACTCATGTAAAGTTGGATTTTTGTCAAAAAAGGTCCAAACTTGAACGAGTAATTGTTCTAAAATAAATTGTGTTTGTCTATTTGTATAATATTTAATTACATTCTCTATATTTAGCTTATCATTAGTCACTGTAGCCATCATTTATAGTGCCTCCGTCCTTAGCAGTAAATCTTGAGCAAAAGTAATATATTCATCTAACGTTTCCTTATATTTCCTATAATGTCCAGAATTAGGTTTTTCAACTAATGTATCTAAACCTTTCTTTTCATATTCTGCATAAGTCTCAGGCACTAGCCACATAGGGCATTTTAATGCTTGTGCCACCGATGGAAAAGTATTATGTGAATACATAACAGCAACCCCACCTATAGGTTCCATAATATCTTCACAATTCACTCGGTTACTTGGTTTTATAAATTTGTCGATTATACTAGGCATTGCCTTTACATAAGAATAATGTGCTTGAGCTAAATCATATGAATTTAAATTTTTAGATTGTTTTTTTGCATTATATATTGTATAACCAAGAAATTGAACAAATTTTTGCGGAAACTTTTTTCTTTTTACGCTTGATATCAGTTGATATATGGTGTTAAACTCATTTTGCCATTGTTCTAGTGAATTTCCAATATTACGTATGCCATACATACTAAACATATCCGGTAATGCAGGTATTAAAAATCCATCAACAGTAGATATTATTACTTTATTTAAGATTCCTAAACTTGGTGATGTATCTATTAGTATATAATCATAATTTTTGATAGAATTGTACTTCTCACATATTCTACGTATATTGATTATAGTCCTAATGCTTAAATTGTCACTTTGGTACAAACCACTCCATCTTTCTGATAGTTTATTCTCGTATTTATGCAGTGAAAGCCTTCCTGGAATTAATGAAACATTACTGTTTACTTTGACAGTAGGCGGAAGTTCTGATAATTCATCTAAACCATCCTCCGCTGGTTTTAATAAAAAATGAATAGAGCGAGGTTTTTCTAAAATACAATCTAATCCGTCCGCTTTAATAGCAGCTTCAAAATCATCAATGTATTTATCTTCTTCTTTCCAAATTGCATGCAATTCCTCTTCATCCATAGCTGAAATAGTCAAGTTACATTGAGGATCTAGATCTACCAACAATACTTTTTTTCCCATTTCTCCAAGCGCACAACCTAAATGATAACATAACGTAGACTTGCCAACCCCACCTTTATTGTTAAATAAAGAAATAATTTTCATTTTGTTTTAGTCCTCCTAAATTTTTATTAATCCTATAAATTCTTTTCTATCATATACTTTAGCATACATTTTTTGACTTTTTATTGAGCTCTGTATACTATCTTCTAAATAAACAATCTATAAAACAAATAACAGACATATACTAACATTAATTTGACCACGTCCCACGTCTTCTGTTTCTGTATATATGTTTTGCCAAATTGTATCTTTTACATATCAAGACCCTATTTTTTGAACTACCCTGCATTATCCCCATCCCCACTAAGACGGAAACTTATCCATCTCTATTCCTTTAAAAACACAACTCCATTTTCTCCAAATAATCCCGCAAACCCGCCAAGAATCAAGGTTTCCGAACGAGAAGGCAAGCGGTTTCCACGTGCACCGTCTCACAAAACTGATCCACCGCCACACACTTCTCCACCCGGTACCCCCGTCCCAATATCATCTCCAAATCCCGCACCAAACTAGTCGCCTTACAAGAAATATAAACAATCCGTTCCACCTGATAATCCAATATCTTAGGCAGTGCCTTAGGATGTATCCCATCCCGCGGAGGATCCAGCACGATCACATCCGGCTTATCCTCAATCTCATCCAGCACCTTAAACACATCCCCCGCAATAAACCGGCAATTATCCAGCCCATTCCTCTCTGCATTCTCCCTGGCTGCCTCCACAGCCTCCTCAACAATCTCAACCCCAATCACCTGTTTTGCCACCGGAGCCAGCACCTGCCCAATCGTCCCCGTCCCGCTGAACAGATCAAAGACCGTCATATTCTGAATATCCCCGATATACTCCCGCACCGTCTCATAAAGCACCTCAGCACCTCTGGAATTAGGCTGAAAGAAAGAGAACGGAGTGATCTTGAATTCCATCCCCAATATCTTCTCATAAAAATAATCTTTCCCATAAAGAATCCGCGTCTCATCACTCTGTACCACATCGGAAAGCGAATCATTCAGAATATGAAGAATCCCCACAATCTCCCCTTCCAATTTCAACTCCAAAAGCCTCTCCACAAGCCCGCTTAAATCGTGTTCTTCCTGCGTCGTCGTCACCAGATTCACCAGGATCTCCCCGGTCGTATCCCCGCGTCTCAAAAGCAGATGCCTCAGATACCCAACATGCTGCATCTTCCTGTAATACCCCACATTCCGCTCTTTAAAATACTCCAGAACGCACAACAGAATCTGGTTCATATCCTCATGCACCAGCATGCAGTCTCCTGCTGTCAGCACATCATAAGTACTCCCTTTCTTGTGAAGCCCCAGCGACAGCGGGCCGTCCTTATACTCATCCCCAAAGGAAAACTCCATTTTATTTCGATACCGGAACTCTTTCGGACTGGCCTTAATCCCCTCATTGTCATAAGGCTCCTTCACAACCGCATCCAGAAGCTCTTTCACCTGCCCGGCCTTCATTTTCAACTGTTCATCATACCCCATAGTCTGATACATACAGCCCCCGCATGCCGGGAATATACTACATACCGGTTCCCGTGTTTCCAGGGGCGACTTTTCCAGAACCTCCAGCAGCCTGCCCTCCGCGTTCCCCTTTTTAAACTTATTTACCACAAACCGAATCTTCTGACCGGGTATCCCGTTTTTTACAGTGACATACCGTTCCTCTTCCGCGACCCACACCAGCCCCTTATTTGGAAACTCTACCTTTTCTATGGTACCTTCAAATACTTGTCCTTTTTTCATCATCTTCTCCTGAATCATTCTATACATAAAAATGGACAGGGTGCAGTGTTCCCGCCACATCCTGTCCATGATTTAGTTCGGTTGCCTGATTATACCTGGTCTTCCTCACTGAAATAGTCATCAAAGTCATCGTCAAAATCTTCTTCAAAGTCTTCCAGATAATCCGGTGTAAAGAAACGATATACTGCATATGCAATACCTGCTACAGCAGCTACGGCACCTACAATTGCCAGAACCCAGAGCACTGTATTTTTCTGCTTGTCGTCCTCTTTCTTACGCAGTAATTCATTTAATTTTGTCTCGGCAATTAATTCCTCTACTTTGCTCATATTTCCACGTCCTTTCCCCATCTTGTCGATACAGGTTTACTTTAGGTTATTATATCACTATCATTTTCAGATTACTACTTATTTATGCCAATTTTATATAAATTCTATATTTTTCTGAGCTTGGCAAATGAGGCAAACATTTTCTTTGTTCCCGCTGTGTCGAAATCTACTGTCACTTCAAAATCGCGGCCGCCTTCTGTGATATCCCTTACCAGCCCTTCGCCGAATTTCATATGGCGCACGCGGTCCCCAACGGTATAATCCAGGCTTTTTTCTTTTGTTACGGTAAACTGTTTCCCCACTTTTGCCGGGGCAAATGCCTTTGTCTTAAACAGCTGTTTTGCCTGCTGGTATGTATTTTGTGCCGGCATTTCGTATGTTTCCCCGAAGTCCGCGCCTGTTTCCAGCAGTTCCTGCGGAATTTCTTTTAAAAACCGGGACATTTTATTAAACTGCGTTTCTCCGCGAATCATCCGCCTCCTGGCGCAGCTGACTGTCAGTTCTTTTTCCGCGCGCGTGATCCCAACATAGCAGAGCCTTCTTTCTTCTTCCAGTTCATCGATATCATCTGATGTAATCGTCATATAACTCGGAAACAGCCCATCTTCCATCCCTGCCAGATAGACATGGGGGAATTCCAGACCTTTGGCGCTGTGCAGTGTCATCAGCACCACATAATCCTGATTCTCATCCAGGCTGTCTATATCCGCCACCAGGGCCACCTCTTCCAGAAAGCCGCTGAGCGTAGGCTTCTCGTCCTGTTCAAGGCAGTTTTCCTCATAGGCTGCTATTTTACTTAGAAGCTCATCGATATTTTCAATACGCGACTGCGCATCTTCCTTATCCTCCGCTTCCAGATTTTCCACATATCCAGTCTTCTCAATGATCTCGTTCATTAAGTCAGAAATGCTGTCCACCCGGGCCCGTGTTTTAAAATATTCGATCAACGCCACAAATGACTCCAGCTTTGCCGTGCTCCGCCCGATATTGGGGATCAGATCCAAGCCCAGCAGCGCCTCATAGAATCCGATTTCACGCTCCAGGGCCGATTCCTGTACGCGGTTGATGGTTGTCAGGCCAATGCCCCGCTTCGGCACATTGATGATACGTCTGACAGCCAGGTCATCCTGCCCGTTATCAATCGTTTTCAAATAAGCCAGCAGGTCCTTAATCTCCCGCCTTGCGTAGAAATTGACACCGCCGACTATCTTATATGGTATGTTAGAGGAAACAAAACGTTCCTCAAACAGACGCGACTGTGCATTCGTCCGATACAGGATTGCATGGTCGTTGTAAGTGGAGCCTTCTTCTTTCACATGTTTCCGGATATCCTCCGCAATAAACTCTGCCTCATCGTAACCCGTATCAAACTGGCGGCACTGGATCTTTTCGCCCTCTCCGTTGTCTGTCCAGAGCGTCTTTTCCTTTCTGCCGCAGTTGTTGCTGATCACTGCATTTGCAGCATTCAGTATATTAGAGGTGGAACGGTAATTCTGCTCCAGCTTGATCACTCTTGCATCCTGAAATTCCTGTTCAAAGTTCAAAATATTTTTAATATTAGCTCCGCGGAATTTGTAGATCGACTGGTCATCGTCACCGACTACGCAGAGGTTTTTATATTTTCCCGCAAGAAGGCTTACAAACTTAAACTGCACCGTATTGGTATCCTGGTACTCGTCCACCATGATATAGCGGAAACGCTCCTGATAATTCTCCAGTACGTCCGGCTGGGTCTGGAAGAGCTGTACTGTCTTCACAAGCAGGTCGTCAAAGTCCAGCGCATTATTGGCGCGCAGCTGTTTCTCATATTCCCGGTAAACCTTTGCGATCTTCTGTTTCCCGTAATCTCCCGCCGCATTAAGTTCATATTCTTCCGGAGTGACCAACTCATCCTTGGCGGAAGAGATCGCTCCAAGAAGGCTTCTTTCCTTATAAACCTTGGTATCAATATCGATTAGTTTACAGACATCCTTCATCAGAGTCTTCTGATCGTCCGCATCATAGATTGTAAAATTATTGTCATATCCCAGCCGGTCGATATATCTCCGCAAAATTCTCACGCAGGTCGAATGGAAGGTGCTCACCCAGATGCTTTCTGAACCGAACCCCACCAGTTTGTCCACTCTCTCACGCATCTCGCCGGCCGCCTTGTTTGTAAAGGTGATGGCCAGTATATTCCAGGGATTTACGCCCTTTTCCTCGATCAGATAAGCAATCCGGTGTGTCAGGACCCGCGTTTTTCCCGAACCCGCACCGGCCAGTATCAGAAGCGGGCCATCCGTGCAGTATACCGCCTCTCTCTGCTGTTCATTCAATGTATCGTATATACTCATATGTATCTCCTGTCTGCTTTACATCTTATCTAAGAGATTATAATACAAAACAAGAGTTCTGTCACGCAAAAATCAGTTTTCCCTCTTCATTTTTCCCCTCTTTCCCAATCCATTCCTTCGGTTTTCCGACATGCTTTGCTGCGTAACTGCCGCAGAACCTTTTCCTCCATTGAAGACTGCGGCTTAAAATGCTATACTATAATCTGTAGGTTTGCTGCAGACCCGCCCGCCAGGGCATATATTAAGGACAGTCCTTTGGGGTTCCTTTAAACTGCAGCTATACTGCATACCTGACACTTTCAGATTTTTTACAGAAAGGACGTGTTATTATATGGAAAAAAATTATAGAGCTGAACTTACCGGAGTTTTTGGGGATCCCGTGGACGGAAATCCGACCGGCGTCATGGAGGAGGCCGGATATGAGGCCCTGAATCTCAATTACCGATACATAACCATGCAGGTCAGGTCCGAAGATCTGGAGGCGGCTTTTCTCGGTGCAAAAGCAGTCAATATGAGAGGGGTGAATCTGACCATGCCACATAAGATCACGATTATCCCCTACCTTGACCAGCTGTCAGAGGCTGCCCGGATTATCGGCGCCGTCAATACCGTGATCAATAATAACGGAACCTGGATCGGGGAAAATACAGACGGGAAAGGCTTTGTCCTGGCCCTCAAAGATAAGGGTGTTTCCCCCGAGGGCAAGACAGTCACCATCCTTGGAGCCGGCGGGGCCGCCCGTGCCATTGCAGTAGAATGCGCCCTCGCCGGAGCCCAAAAGATCCTGATTATTAACCGTAATGAGGGAAGAGGCAGGGAACTGGCAGAACTGATTGCATCACAGACGGGCACTGATTCCGAGTACCTTCCCTGGACACCTGGCATGGATATTCCCGCAAAGACCCAGATTCTGATCCAGGGAACTTCCATTGGCCTCCATCCTAATGTGGAACAGAAACCAGATATAAACTACGAGAGTATCACTGAAAATATGATCGCATGCGATGTAGTTTTCAATCCGGTCATGCCGCTCTTTCTGAAAGAAGCGCAGACCCGTGGAGCCCAAATTATAACCGGGATCGGGATGCTGGTACGGCAGGGCGCTTTAAATTTTGAATTCTGGACCGGCATGCCCGCCCCCGTTGACGTTATGTATCAAACTTTGGAGAATGAATTCCGAGCAGTGGATTAACATAATAGTGCAAAATGAATTTATTCATTTTACTCTTAAAAATGCTTGCCATCTAGTATTGATTACTATATAATAAAGTCATTGAGGTGATAATATGACAATTAATACGAATGATATGCTGAACAGTATTTTAGAAAGTATCTCCCGCATTGATTATATTCATCCGGAAGACATCCCCAATATAGATTTATATATGGATCAGGTCACGACTTTCATGGATGCTCAGCTTGCATCGACAAAACGCTATCATGAGGATAAGATTCTCACAAAAACCATGATCAACAATTACGCCAAGAACAATCTCCTTCCTCCCCCTGTCAAGAAGAAGTACACGAAGGAGCATGTGCTTGTCTTGATTTTTATCTACTATTTTAAGAACATTCTTTCTATTAAAGATATAGAGACGCTGCTGAAGCCGATCACAGACAAGGCCTTCTCTGATGGGGAGACACTCGACATGACCGAGCTTTATGAAGCGATCTGTGCGATGGAAAAGGCCCAGATCAACCCGCTGCAGGAAGAGATCAGGGCGGCTTTTGAAAAAGCCGAGGAGTCATTTCCTGACGCGGCCGAGGATGACCGCAGTTATCTGCATCTGTTTTCTTTTATCTGCAGTCTCAGCTTTGATGTGTATGTCAAAAAACTGCTGATTGAAAAGATTATCGACGAACTGCCCCGTTCAGAAGGCAAACAGCCTAAAAAATAAAAGAAGGATGCTTACGCATCCTCTTTTTCGTTATTTCCAAGCCTTTCAAATACCATGTCGTATCCGTCATTCCCATAATTCAGTGAACGATTCACCCGGCTGATGGTTGCTGTGGAAGCCCCGGTTCTCTCTGCAATTTCCAGATAAGTCTTCTGTTCTCTCAGCATCTTCGCTACTTCAAAGCGCTGTGAGAGTGATAACAATTCATTGATGGTACAGATATCCTCAAAGAATGTATAACACTCTTCTTTGTTTTCCAGACTTAGTATGGCACTAAACAGATAATCTACCGCCTCTGTTCTTATCTTTTTACTCATACTACCGATCTCCTTTATCAGTCAAATGACTACCGTTACATTTTAGCACACTAAACTTGTAAAGTCTACCTTTTTATCACGTTTAATACAGTTTTAAGGCATAAAATCATTTTCCCCGTAAATTCAGCGTTCTTGGGATTTTATTGTTGCTAACGTGTTACTAACCGGATAAGTTTCATCGGTTCTGATTGATACTAATTGTGCTAGTAAATTAAGATTGAATTGGTAATTTCCATTGCAAATAAGGCCGCTTGGCAAGTCAGTGAGACCTGGTCATCTCCGGCCGGCCAACCAGCTTATATGCACTGTTGAGGATATCATGCATCCTCTGAGTTGTCATTGTCATACCAGCTGGCAGAGTAACATCCATTTTATTCCCCGTAATGTTACAGAACTCCTGGTAAAGCTGCCAGGTATCTTCCGATTCGTAGCGCATGTGTTGTGTTCTTTTGCTCATTGGTAGGTCCTCATGTTCATGGAGTTTATTCTATATATAATAGGTTACTACTAATCATCTCAAAAGTAAACATGCCGTTGCGCATAATTTTCCAAATTTTCCCTCATTCGCTTACTTTGTTAAGTATTATAATGATCTTATAAAAATAATGGAAATGGAGGAAGAAACTATGAATGATGAGATAAAGTTTACTTGTTCAGAAACGGGGGATGAAGACAATTTGTCGGAAGAAGACAAAGAGGCACTACGCCTTGGCAGAGAGTTGCTGAAAAAGAAAGAGGACGGGCCAAAGCTGTTTGAGGTCGATAAAGAATATCACAAACATTTGCAAGCAGACATAATCAAGTTCAAAAAGAACAGCCCGGAATCCTGATGGACCCGGGCTATAATTTTACTTCTGTGTTCTCTTAACCGCCGCCTGCAGCCTTGCATGCCACGGTGCCTTACTCTGCCAGCTAAAACATGGTATATCCTTACCGTTGTTGGCCTTGTAAATACTATTCAATACTGTCATTTCGTCCGGATGCGAAAGCGGATGAAAATTCAATCCATCAAAATAAATCACCGGCCCCTTGCCATCTACTGTGTAAAAACATTGCATAGTTGTTTCTCTCCCTTCATTTTTGGTTTCTTTTTTGTTAGTTACTGCGCTTCCCCCGCCCGCTAGGCGGTTCTTAAAATCATTCCAGATGCTTTCATTCCCCGGCAGCCAACCAGCCCAGCCAGGGCAGCTCTTACCACACACATCCCAGTGACGCACCACACGTTCGGTTGGGATCCCGTATCTTTTCATCAGACTTTTTGTCAGACTTACCGCATTATCGATTGTCCGGTCAGAAATCTTCCCGCCGGAGGAACACATCTCAATGCTGATGGAATTGTAATTGGTACAGAGTCCAAACAGGTTCCCACCATAATCTACACCCACCGCCCAGGCTGAATCATTAAGTGATACAACTTCATACACGTCTGATTCATCCACAAATAAATGAGCCGATGCACCTCGTTTTGTATCCCGGAAGTAATTCGCGTTGTTTTTTGCGGTATCTGTCAGGTTGCCGGTATAATGCATTACGATATACAGTCTGCCGGAATTTCCCGGAGTATAGTTGACATTGGTGTGATCTGTCACATAGTTATATCCCATGCTTACTCCTCCTGTCCTTCCATGACACCCATTAATTTTTCGATTCCGACCATTCCGAAATCCTCTACTGCCTGCGGGGTATATACTTCTTCCGTTAATACCTCTTTTTCTTCTGCCATATTGACGCTCCTTTCCTGAATAAGAGGACGCTTATTTTGCGTCCCCCGAATCCTTGTCTCTTAGCTGCAGCAAAACATTTTTTAATTTATCTGGTATAGGTGTAAACACTGCCGCATTTTCCAGCAGGCTCAGCCCCTCATTCGCGATATAAAACATAATAACGACTTCTCGTAATGGTATTGTCCCGCCGATCAGCCCCTGGATAACAAAAGATACCGCGATCACAATAAACATGACTATCTTTTTCAGTAGCCCCCTAAAACCGATTTCCGACGATAACTGTTTCGTATATATGCCTTTGATCCACCCAGTAATATAATCAGCAATTGCCAGAAACACGATCGTCTTTAGCAGCACATCCCATCCTCCCAGCCAGTATGTAAGGAAGCCTCCGGCCATTCCGAATACGATGCTAATCCAGTTAAATAATTTCTCCATTTTCTTCATTTACCTCACTCTTTCTTATTCTGCTGATTCCACGGCCAATTCTTCCATACCGGAATCAATCAAAATCTCTTTGACCTGTTCCTTCAACAGCCTTGGTACCTTCTCATAAGTCTTCTTTCCCAGCATTATCTGCTGTGCCCATAACATTGCCATCATTTCTTTACCTCCATTATTTTGTAATAATATTAATAAATTTGTTATTAAATCTATCATTATTGATACACCAATTCAGACATTTCTAAAATGCATTGCGTAAGCATATCGTTTTGCTCTTTTAACGCTGCATTTTCTCTTTCGAGATCCGCAATCCTGGTTTCTGTGTCCTTTCCTTCCTGCTGCATTTCAACAATCCAAATTCCGCCGGAATTCTCTCGGATATACGAAAAAACCGTATAGTTCTCATACACTTCATCTGTGCCAGCTATTTCGATCCTGGACGTAGTACAAGGATCTGTAAACAAGTGTTTTAACTGTTCATATACGGTGTTAATCACATTGACTTGCATGATCCCGTCAGCTGCAGTTATAGACTGGGCTTTCAGTGTCTGCCCATCCTTAAACAATAACTTCATAAGCTTCCTCCTTTCAAGAAAAAAGAGCCTTTCGGCTCCGATCAACAAGTTACATACCTTCACTAAATAGCAATTTGACTGTAAAAACTCGGACGATTGAGGGAGCGTACTTAAACATGCAGGTTACATCGTATGGGGAGATTGCATGGGTAAGAATATCCGGTTACCCTAAAGTCGCTATGAAGCAAGGTCAGGAATATAAGCTCTTTCAGCCATCTTCTGAAACGCCCCGATACGGTCTTTATCGAAGGGTCAACATATCTTCGACAGCGGGTTTTGTCTTCCAGATGTCAGCGGAAAATGCAGAGATAACTATTACACCATTTGGGGCAGACCTATCTACTACGACCGGAGTCAACGTCTCCGAATGCTACATTATGAAATGATTATAATCCGATATCTAATACAGCTTAAAGAGGCTGGTATGTATGCCGGCAGTTGCAGCCGTACTCCAGACAGCATATACTCTGTTGCTGGATGTCTTTGCGAGTTTAGGGTATAACGCTTCTGATCCGCCGTCTATCTTAATAAGTACCGGTGCGGCATCGGCGGCGCCCATTATTATCAGGTATACACTCTGCTTCCCGGTGGAAGCTGTGGAATTAAGCACAGCCAAGAATGCACAGTTGGTAAAATTCCCTGGATACAACTGGGATCCGGCAAACGACAGTACATTATCAGCAGAGTATTCTGCTGTAACTGAAGCGATGAATTGATGGTCAAATCTTAAGCCACCTAATTTTTCCCAATTGCTATTTAGTTGTCCAAGTAGCGACGTTAAGTCCTTTATCGTTCTCGGCATTTCGCATATGCGCTCTACTGCTTCAATCGCCAACCCATTAATCCGCACCCTGTATAGTGGCATTTCACTTTCAAATGCCCCGGCCCTTATATCCTGATTATTTGGTGTCGGATCCGTAGCTGTTGACCCTGTCTGACCTTTTAGGACAGCAAGGCTGACTCCCTCAACGCCTGTGGCCTCATCCTTGGCATACCTCATTACAATCATGTCGTTCCTTAATAACCCTGCTGTACCGTTCTCGATCTCCACGTCCTCATAAGCGCCCTCCTCAATAGCGCATACCCTTCCGTACCCAACAAAAACCCCGTCAAAGATACGCACTTTGTTGGCAGTCACAGCCTCGGCCTTCATTTTCTCACCAACATTAAGTATGCAAGGCTCTTTTCCAATAATGCCGGCATTAAGGTCTGCGTCCTGTTCCGCTGTCACGTGCTGCTGACCCCAATACCCTGTTACTAATTCTAATGCCATTTTTCTTTCTCCTTTCATTATGTACTGCCGCAATCATATGGGTAATCATATGGGTAGTCATACTGATGATTCCCTGCGGGCCTGTATCTGCTGACAAATCCTCTTGGATATTCATAGGGATAATCTGTGGTTTCTTTAATAGTAACCCGTATTTGAAACCGTTCATTTGTCATAACCGGATTATTGCTTATCTCTATTTCGGTTATTTCCAGCATCATACCACCTCGATCCGCGCCCTTGCTTTTCTTATGGAATCTGCTACCTTATATGTTACCTCAAGCACATACAACTCGCTCTTTGTTTTTGGGGACAACTTTATATCGAGATAGTGCCCATCTATCTCGCATTCCCCACTTATCTCTGTTTCTCCATATATGGATAAAACATATGTTGCTTCCAGAATTGTAAATGGCTCATCGTTCGGGGATCTTACTTTAAGTTTTACATGTTTGTCTTCGCCCAGGATATATCTAAATCGTTGCATGGCAACATCTCCTCCCTTCATGGTTCGGATATATGATGTCTACTATATAATCTTCGCTCATTATTTCCACATAATAGTCATATGGGAGAAGCTCAACACGTAATGTATCCGGATCAACAATAAGCAACATTTTGGTTCTGTATGCGGTAAGTCCCCGGTCATTCACTGCTGTAACTTCAACTACATACATCCCGTCTAAATCATAGGGGACTGTGATTGCCCATAAATCCCCTTCAACTCGTTCAAACACAACATCTTTCCCGTCTACTTTTCCAGTTATTCCCATAATCATAGGCTCACCGTCTAGTCTGTCGCTTCCACGGAAATGACAAAAGTCTTACCGGCATCTACCGGGTTCGGAGTAAGGGTAATTTGTCTAATCACCGGTGCGCCGGTATCAAGGGTGACATTGCGTACAACTGTCGTTGTCTTTCCAGCCCTATCAGTTGCAATGACCGTGATGACATTTGCACCAGCTGATAGTGTAATGACTTTGCTGAAGGTACCATCCTGATTAACGGTAACTTCTTCTCCGTTTATAGTTACAGCTACTGGCTTCGATGTCGTATCATCCGTTGTACCTGATACAGTAAGTTCCCTTTTATTTGTAATCAAGCCTTCGACTGGGTTGGTTACGGATAGTGATGGCGGTATCGTATCAATAGTAAATCTCACAGATTTGGCACCAGCTGCATTCCCATCATTATCAGAAGCATTTACAGTAATTGTATGTTCCCCGTCTGACAATGCCGTATTCGGGGTATACGTACAGTTATAGCCACCCGTAATAGCTGTTTTTACAATATCTGCTGCTGCAATTGCCTTCCCATCAATAGTAAGGGATATTGTATCTGGTGACACGCCCGAATCATTATCGGTAATTTTAAATGCAATCGCTGGATTTGCATTTGTGATAAATGCGGATGCAGTTGGGTATGTGATGGCAATGACTGGGGCAACTTTTTCGAGTACTCGTATTTTAAGTTTATCCCCCAGTGTGCTATGTGTTTCGTTAACAGTGGTTATGTTTCCCGCATTATCTTCCACTGTTACTGACCCACCATATTTATGTCCAGACTGTGAATAGCTTGATTTAGACGGGGCCGTTATGGTTGCTTCATATTTCCCTGTCTGCGAATTGTAGGTCAGGTCATAAACCTGTCCCTGAAATGTATATTTAGCTGTTTTTACTGACATATTATCCCTCCTGTTGTCATTTTAATCTATGTGTTATTTTTTCACTGCCATCTGCGTATTCCAATATTTTATTTGTTACAGGCCGGCTCAATACTATTTTAGCATCCCTGTCTCTGGCTGATACAATATCTCCAATTTCCAAATTCGCCTCGTCTATACTCATTTCTGCAGCTTTATAGTCCATTAATTCCTTCAGATGCTCCGTGCCTGCACTCAGCAACTCAGCATCGTCAGTAACTGAGGAGTAGTCATACACTGCTGTACGTTCGGCTGTCCCCTTGTAATATTGCTTCTTGTCGATGCTCCCGTCTAACTGCACGTATAAATGGATGACCGTCCGCGCTGCCAGCTCACCGGCTCCCAGGCATATCAGGTGATTGATGCCGCAACTGTAATCCCTCACAGTGACATTAATGTTATTATCCCCGTCATACTGTAGCTCCTCAGAATAATTTTGTGCTTTAACGGCGCTTACGATTACCCGGAACGGCTCATGATCCTTTCCTTCTATTGCTTTTACGCTTAGCCTGGCGCCGTGTTTTTCTAGCATTTTTGATAATCCTGATAATGCAGTATCGTATCGGAACTGGTACCGGACGATATTGATGCCGGAAACCTCTTCTGGGACTTCGAACAGCATCCCCAGGCCGTTACCAAGCACTTGCTTTATTATCAGGTTTGCATCTCCTGACACTGTAAGGTATGCCTGGCCAGACGGGGGCTGCAAGATTATCTGATCCAGGAAACCGCGCCACGTATATCCCCTATATGTGATGGATGGATAGGATGTATCGCTCTGTATATCCTCTATGATCCCACCAAACTCTGTGTCAGGGACAAAAAACTGGAAGCCTTTTTTAACCCCTAACCTTTCTGAATAACTACGGCTCAGCACTAACTCGAAATCGTTTGTTTCGCCGATATCTACATCAATGGATGACATCTCATTCAGGTATCCCACGCACATTCTGTCCGCATCTGCGATTATGTATTCCATGCTGGCTCGCTCCTTTCTTGAAACAGGATCACATCAAAAGGATACTGGGCGTTCCATTTCACCGCACTTTTCCCGGGCGGAATTTTTTCAAATACATTGTTTTCCTTATCCCTTGCATTGAAGAGATTTTCCTGTACCCCGTTCCTTGCATATCTGGTGACCGTCCGCCCCCTGCTGTCAATCACCATATATTCGCTGTCATATAAAGTTGTTGATACGCAATACACATTTCCGCCTATCCTTATTTCTGGATGTGTGCATGGGCCATATACGATCATTCGGAAATCTGACCCAGTAAAATGGTCATTATCCAGTTTTCCTACAGTATGGTTCCGATAATAGTCGTAGTTATAGTCATATAAGACTTTTCTTTTTGCCGGCCTGTACCTGGTTATAAAATCAAACCAAAAATCATGTGGGTAATCAGGGATTATTTCTATGTTGTCAAGCGCTGAGTCAATCTCTTCTTTCATTCCCGCATCTATGATCTCTTCTGCAGATGCATAAAAATGGTATGCCCTGTCCCTGCACCAGAAAGGGTAATCAGAAACGATGGTAATGGTATTATCCATCACCCCAATATCGCTCTCCCATTCTTCTTTTTCGCTTTTTAATATGTAACACAGCAGATAGTAAGGCCCAAACCATAATTTTCCCGGTGTCATGCCAAGGACATCACTGTCCACGGCTTCGTAAAAGGCATCAACATTCTTATGGTATTCTTCAATCGTGTTACCCATTATTCCCAGGACAACTTCCTTTGCGCTGATCCCCCTGAAGAACTTCTCAAATCTGCCATTATTGCGGACTGTGGATTTTGTTGCATATTCCCATTCGTAGTTAAACAGATTCCCAGTCTGTATGCGGTAAGGGTAGCGCAGCAGATCCAGTTTTTCTCCCCTGCTGTTTTCGTAATATATATCGTTGACCATCACTGTACCTCCCTTACAAGCCTTGCAAAATTTCGGTTACCTACCTTAAACTCAAAACCAGCCTTCTCAAAGGCATCAACGATTTTGTCTGCAAGTTCGTCCAGATTGTTTGATGTCTTCTGGTTCTCTATTTCGGCAGTCCCGAATATCTTGTGTTCTACTGATGCAGATATCACTTTCCCTACACGGGCATTTTCCATACTTACTGTCATTCTTGCTTTCTCGGCAAGTGCTGTCATATCCAGCCCTGCCATTGCTATATCTGCGAGAGAGCTGCTTGCTTTTTTTACTTCTTTAGTGCTTTCTTTGATGCCAATAGCTAAGCCTTGCCCAAAAAAATCGCCAACTTTTTTTGTTTCTTTTGATGGAGATTTAATTCCAAGTGCTTTCTTTATTGCGTCTAACGCATTCTTCCCAATACTATATGCAACATCAAACAGGTTGAAATCGCCCATTCCTCCACCAAAACCAGAAGTAAAATTATATCCAGCATCCCAAGCAGACACAGATCCGATACCGTCATTTGCATCGTTCGCCCTGCCTTCTCCGGCACCATATAAGCTCACTGAGCTGATGCCGTTCGAAAATGTATAACTAAAGCCACTGCCCGTGCCAAACGGGCTTACTGATCCAGCACCGTTGTCTGCGGATCCTGCGATCGAGTTTCCACTCCTCCATAGTGTATTTGCCATATAAGACACGCCGTTACCGAGCATTAGGCCGAAATTATTGCCTGTGCCTGTCGGGTTTACACTTCCAGCTCCACTATTGGCGGAGTCACTAATTCCTTTTCCTGATTTTCTTAATAATTGTGACATGGAGGAAACTCCATTGCTGAGTTTCGTACCAAATGTCTTTCCGGTGTTAGTTGGGTTTACACTCCCAGCACCACTGTCTGCAGAATCCCCGATTTGTTTTCCTGTTTTTTTCAAAAGCTGTGACATGGCAGATACGCCTTTACTCAACATTGTTCCAAAGTCATTCCCTGTCTTAGTTGGGTTCACACTTCCCGCACCTTCATTTGCCGCGTCAGCATTTGCTTTTCCTGATGCTTTGGAATTTTCCTTCCGTGAATCCAAGCCAATGCCAAAGAAATCCATCAGATTTGCACCTACGGTCTTAGCACCACTAATTAATCCACCATTTTGCATAAAATCCAAAAGACTCGTTATAACATTGCCACCTTTTTGCCGCAGGGACTCTTTGCCTGAATCAAGTCCTTTCTCGGCTCCAGGCCATACCTGTGAGAAGATTTCTTTTACAGCTCTGGATGGGCTTTTGACTTTTAGTGCATCCCTTAAACTCTCCAAAAATGCATCTGCTCCATCTACGGCCGGATCCTTTAGGCTTTCAAAACCTTCCAGGCCTTCCAGCGCCCCGTACCACGCCTGCGACCATACCTCTTTTGTTTCAGCATCTAATCCCGCAAATCCGGCTATGAACCCCTCCATACCACTTCGTGCCTGGAGACTCATGTTCCCAGAAAGATCAGCCTGTGCCATTGCCGCGATCATCTTCGCGGATCCATCTGCTCCCGCATCTTCCAACATCTGTTTCATGTTATCTGATGATGAGCCGATCGTGCTTAATGCTGTCCCCATAGATTCAGCGGTTCCGTCAATAACGGATTGTTCCAAAGTTGCCAGACCACTTTCCTGTGCAGACAGAATCCCCAGAAGGGTATTACCTGTTGTTTCTGCCTGTTTCAGTGCGGCCTCGGAAGATGCCTCGAGGGACGTATCTATACCGCTCTGGATCTGCGAAAGTGCATTATTGATCGTGTCCGTATTCCCAGACATCGATGCTTCCAGCAGCATGTTATAATCAGAAATCACTTTTTCATTGTCTGACATTGCAACACTTGCTGCATCAAATGCGGCCTGCTGGGTTTCCACATCGCCTTTTACTTCTTTCAACTGCTTACTCAGTTCGTTATAGCGTCCTGTATTTAGCGTTACGGTATTGCCTACTTCATCAATGTACGTTTTCGCCTTTTTAGCTTCTTGTTCAAGCTCTGCTTCTATTTCTTTCTGCTTCTTTTTTGCCTCCGTTAGAACATCATACTTATTTGCAAGATCTGCCGCTGTTTCTGCTTGTTCTCGCATTGCCTTCGTATACTCTGATTTTAGTGCGTCTAATACGGCCTCTGCCTTTTTTGACGCAATCACGTCCTGTACGGATTTATTCAGCTCGTCATAGTTTTGTATAACTCCGTCTACCAGGGATATTTCAATTCCAAGCGCTTCTGCCAGCTCACCGGTTATGTACTGTGCCCTGGACTCATAACCGGCCCTTACTTTGCCGTTCTCATCCACGCAATTCTGCAGCTCTTTCCATAATGCCTGCGCAGATTCAATTTCAGCCGTGGAAGCATTGATGTTTTCCTGCCTTGCTTCTGCTTCTTCACGTATGTTATTTACCGTCTGCTTAGAATTATCGATGACCGCCTTCTGTTTTTCTGTCAGTTTAGTGGTGGAGTCAGACGCATTGTCAGTCACAAGCGCATAGATCCCAAGCCCCGCTGCAAGGGCTGCCACCCCGGTAATCAGGATCCCGATTGGGTTCGCATTCATTGCGGCATTCCATAGTGTCTGTGCTGCAGTGGCTAGCGTGACCCTTCCAGTAAGCACTCCTACGACAGCCTGCCCAGCGGTGAGCGTTGCATTTGAGATAACGCCTTGGGCAGTACACGCAATCTGTACGGCATTATAAGCATCTACCGCCACTGATGCAGCCTTCCATGCTTTCGTGCCTTTTGATATGAGGGCCGTCACAGTGCTGATCTTGCTGTACCCCTTTATTGCAACGATCCCGGCAGTAAGCGCGGCGGCAAGGAGTTTCCCGTTTTGGGTCAATACCGAAAACGCCTTCGATACAACGGGTATAGCCTTCTGCCCTAATTCCAGCCCCCTCTTTGCCACGTTCCTGATCGGCATAATGATCCCAGCAAGCTCATCACTTCCGCCTGCAACTTTCGTGGCAAATTCATCAAACATTTCAGCGCATTTTTTTGCCGCACCCTGGAGCCCTCCACGTTTAAACGCTTCTGATAGCCTCCCGATCCCCTCTGTGCCTGCCTCTGCAGCGCTTTTCAGCGGGGACTCCATGCTTTCATAGATCTGTATTCCAAATCCTTCCAATGCAGATTTCATGATCGTGAGTTTTCCCTGCAGGTTATCCTGCATTGTCTCTGCCATGCGCTCCGCAGCACCATCCGCATTGTTGATGGAATCTTTCAGTTTATTGTAGTCAGTTTCAGATGCATTGACAATTGCGAGCATTGCAGACATTCCTTCCTGCCCTGCAAGTGTTGCAGCATACTGTGCTTTTTGTGATTCTGTCAGTCCCGAGAAACCACTGCGCAGATCTTTCATGACCGTATCAAGGCTCTTTGTATTTCCTTCTGCATCTGTAATAGAGACCCCAAGGTCATCCATTGCAGCCTGCATAGCATCTGTGGGCTTGACAAGGTTCGTAAATATCTGCCGCAGTGATGTACCTGCCTGGCTTGCCTTGATTCCTGAATTAGCCATCAAACCAATAGCCGTAGCGCAATCTTCTGCACTAAACCCGAGCGCCCCTGCCACGGGGGCAACGTACTTGAACGTCTCCCCCATCAAGCTCACATTGGTATTCGCGTTGGAAGAAGCCTGCGCCAATACGTCAGCAAAATGGGTAGAGTCGGCAGCGCTCAGCCCAAATGCTGTCAATGCATCTGTTACGATATCCGAAGTCGTTGCCAGGTCTTCACCAGAAGCCGCGGCCAGGTTCATTATTCCCTCGATGCCGCTAAGCATGTCCTCGGTCTTCCAGCCAGACATTGCCATGTACTGGAACGCATCGGCAGCTTCTGTCGCCGAAAACTTGGTTTTTGCGCCCATTTCTTTGGCTTTTTCCGTTAGCCTATCCAGATCACTCCCTGTAGCCCCGGATATCGCAGATACATTAGACATTCCTGCTTCAAAATCAGATCCAACCTTTACCGCATACCCGCCAGCCACTGCAAGTGCCGCGCTTGCAACTTCCGCCGCTACCTTAACTGCTGAAAACCCCTTTTTCGCTATCCCTTCCAGCTTGCTTAAACCTTTCTCAATTCCACTTACGTCCAGACCGGTTTCAATCACCACTTTACCGTCCGCCACAATATCACCTACCTTATTTTAAAAAACAAAGTAGGCTCGGACGTTACTCTGGGGTACGCCTCTTAACTCTTCCCTTTGTATCACATTCAATTTTATTTTTTTCCTTACACCGCGGACATTTTATTTCTACGGTTCCGTCCCGGATATCCGCAAAGAAAAGTGTCTGCCCGCACTTCTTACAGCTTATCTTTTCAATTTTAAACACCCCCGAACACTTCTTCTATATTTTCTCCATTCCGCAGTCTGTCCCTGATATTCTTCATGCGTTCCTCGTCTTTATCGCTCTTTGGCAGAGCATACAGCTTTTTCATTTTCCGGTAAAAGTCTCTTTGCTCCTTTGGTACCTGTGATAATTTTACCGTCCGATAACAGACGATTTCAGAAAATTTTGACTTATCACTCAAGGATTGAAACAGTGCCCTGAATTTCCACCAGTGCATTGTGCATTCCTGTAAATCAATCCCAAACTGTTCGAGGAAAGCAGAATAAATATAGTTCCAATCGTGCTCAAAAGAATATGGCTGTGGTCTTTGTGTATCAGAGGATGTCCCTGTTTTTTTCATTTCGCCACCAGAATAGAACCACAGTGCCTTTTCAACGGCTTTCGTCAAGTTCGGCGGTATCTCTTCGCCATAATATAAGCGAAGCAGCTCAAGCACAATCTTCTCTTCGTCTTCCGCCTCCTGAATAAAAACTTCAAAGCGAATAGAGGTGCGGAAATCCGAGTCAATCCGATAATCCACACCATCTATTTCAACCGTCTCAGGAAAGCTTTCCATAAACTTCATTATTTACTCTTTTCTGCCCTACGCTGTGCACGGTTCATCCCTGGGAACTTCTTTTTCAGTCTCTGTGCGTCATGGGCAACCCCTTCGCACATGGCAACATACACATCAAGGCATACTTCAACGTCATCCTTTACTCCGCAGACTGTTTCGCCTGTTCCTTCACCGAATAACTTGTCAAGAAATCCTTTCATTGCAACGCATCTATCGCGAAAAAGTTCAACTACCTTCCGGTAGTCTCCCTTCTCCGCATCCGTCAGTTCAGTGTTCATGGCTACATCCAGATCGTCTGCATTTTCCATATATTTTTCATAAAAATCTACATTTGTCATATCAAAATCGAGCTCTACACCATTTAAGTTTATAATCATTTATGTACCTCCTGTTTTATTCATTAGATGCAGCGGAAGCTGTAAATGTCTTTGCAGTTGTATCAAATTTGCCCGGGACCATATCGCCGATGCCAAGCAGATTCCCTGACATTGTCATTTCACCATCGCTATCTGCAAAGTCAGCAACCTCTATCGCAACATGGAATTTTCTGGCTTCATATTCCGTACCGGAATCTCCAACCCTTTTATCCAGGTCAACACGGACATAGTCAGTCTCAGCTTCAGCGCCAGTTTTTCTGTTTTCCCCGATATCGCGGATAAACTCAACTGCTTCTTCATCTATAATTTGATCTGCCTCAAAAGGGAAAGAATCATCATATCCTGAAATGCTTTTCGTCTGTGACTTGTCATTTACATATCTCCTGGACTTCGTTTGTGCAGCCGGGGACTCATCCAGCTTTGTGTAGCCTGCCCCCATCAGAACGTAATTTTTTGACGCACCTGTCCCAACGCTTAAATAATCGGCAAATCCTCTTCTTTGTTTCACTCCCATAATAGTTCTCCTTTCATTTATGCTTTTTGATAATATTTCATGATTACCTGTATCTGATATTTTGCAGTTGATTCGCTTGTGTCAAATACATATGGTGTTGTGGATGCTTTGATCCGCATTACTTCTCGCTTTTCTCCAATATCCGGATAGGATCGTCCCTTGTCACATTTTTCAAGCCATTCAGCGAATTCTTCGTAAAATCCACAGTTCGATAGGTTTTCTATCACTTCACGGCCATATGACTCACGACTGGAAAAAATAAAGGCAAACTGCCTTATGGCAGATCCATCCATATATTTTCTTACAATAGGGTCGATCGGCTCTGACTCAATGGAATAATTCTTCTCATCATCTTTCAAATATTCCACATTCACATCTGATTTTAATGCATCAAGGTATGTCTGGATGCATGGGCACTCTTTTATAAATTCCCGAATGCCCTCCATAATCTTCCTATCTTCCTTCTTTGCTGTCACTTTGCTTTACCTCCTGTAAAATTTGCCACAGACTTCACAATCTCAGGCCCTCGAGTCGCCCACATACGCTTATCCCACAGTTTTCCTCGAAGTCCATCGCCTTTATGCTCATAATACTGCCGTCTGGCATATGGCTGTCCATACGTGATCTTGTTTACCTGCTCTACAGCGGTATTCTTCAGCGGACCATTCCGAAACGGGACATAGGGATCCGACAAGCGTCTGACTTCGTGCGTAAAGAACTTCTGTGCCTTGCCGTTTCTGATTAGGTTCCGTTTCAGAAGAATTTTATCTGCCGAATTCATGTGCAGAGTAATCTTAGTCTCCATCAGCGGGCACCCCCTATGCGGATATGCGGGGCTGCTCCATACCCATTCACAGAAAAACTCATGATCTTTCCTGATTCCGGGTATTGCTTTAAGGACGATAGCCCCGTAACATCGTCATCAACCAAGCCTTTCACGAACAAGTCTTCCTTGTCGACAGTCCAATACCTCCCCACGTTATCAACGCTGAGTTTATGGTACAGTTCTGCAGCCAGGTATCTCCTGCCTTCTTCGGTTGCTGCATCTTGTGGGATCCTGATTTTATAAATATCCCCGCCCACTACGCCCTTGTCAATGATTGCTACTTTTTGGTCAGTATGCCAGTGTACGCCCATGATCTGCGTTCTACGGTATTCCCGCTCTTTTGTTTTTGGGTTGTACCAGTAGTTATAAATAGTCATGTCTGCATTTGTGGTCATGAGTCACCCTCCACTTCGAGGTCCATCAGCCCTGTGTGGGCCAGATAGGTACCAGCGATTCCATACAACTTTCTCTGCAGGGTTGCGGAAGACTCAAACGAAACTGAATACCCGTCTGTATTTTCTGACTTTTTCCCGTCCATTTTATCCATGTAGTGCATGACTTCCACAATCTCGCAGACAGCGCATTTTGCCCGGTTTTCCCAAGCCATACCTGTCCACTCGCAGTCAGTCCGTCCAAATGTATAATTGTCAATGCGTTGCACTGCTTTCTGTTCGAGACGTTTCCAGACACTTTCAGGGACGTTTCCGCCCCCATAAGTATCCTGATAAAACCTATAATCTACCTTCATATGGCACCCCTTATGCTCCCGCTGCTACCGTATGGACATAAATGCCGTCTTTCTTATTGTCGTAAGCCTCTACCATCCCGACAGTACGGTACCCAAATTTCCAGGCATCCGCATCCTGATTCGCTTCCGGGGAAATGATTTTTGTCACCGTATGCTTCTGGTACTGGATAGCGGTCTGCTTATCAATAATCAGGAAGTTCATGCCAAGAGCGCCCTCTGCTTTCTGGAAGCCACCTTCGCCGGAGCCGGATAAAGTGATCTTATCAAAAAACCGCCCTTCAGGAACCTTGGTTATGCCTGCAAATCCTTCGATTGCTTTCTTTGATGCCGTAGTATCGAGGTCTTCAATCAAGCCGTAAATGGTCGGGTTGATAAACAGATAGCAGGTGGCAATATTCGCCTCTGCGTTTTCAATCGCTCCACGTGCCGCCCGGAGTGCTGCAAGTGCCGCTTTCCCATTTGCCAGATCTTCGCTCACCTTCTTTACGCCCTCAATTTGAGCATAGGAAGAAAGCCTGTATGCATCGAGCTCCGGCACTACCTTTGTCCTCAGAAACTCCCCGGACAGACGCCCGAACGCCACACCGGCCGACTCGATATTGTCCATTGCATCGATGGTGAACATGCGCCCACGATCATACGCACACTTCTTAGTTTCGTATTCCAGGGTAACATCGCCTGCAACATATCCTGTCTGCCTGTTGTAGTCAGCCAAGCCCTGCATGGACAGTTTCGGGATCAGAATTTCATTTGCATTTGCCCCTTCCCGAACGAGCTCATTAGGCCCGTCTAATACCGCTGTCAGGGACGCTAATTTATACACCTCGTCCAGGAGTGTGGAATACTGTTTTCTTAATGCAATTACATTTGCCATATTCTTTTACCTCTTTTCTTATCTCGTTTCTGCCGGAAGTCCCATTGCTGCGCGGATGGACGCAAGGGAATCGCCTTCTCCTCCTGCACTGCCGCCTGTAGTTCCGACAGGGTTACTAAATGGTTCATCTGCTCCAAATAAATAAGCATCAGACTCCTTTGCGGTTTCCAATGCTTTCTTAATATCCTCGGACTGGTCTTTGGATGCCTTCAGCTGCTCTACATCCAGAAGGGCCATGACAGCCTTCTCATTCCGGCCGCCAGCTTCTTTAATTGCGGCTTTCAATGAGTCAGTAAAAAGGCGGTCTGCCTCTTTCCTTGCATACTCATCATCTTTCGCTTTCAGGTCATTTTGCAGCTGTTCTATCGTCGCCTGCAGCTCTTCCGGCTTTACGCCCTTAAACTTATCCAGTTCTTCGGTCGCCGTGTCAAGCTGTGATTTGTAGTTATCACGCTCGCCTTCTGCCTTCTGTGTCTTTTTCTTCTCAGCCTCAATGTCTTTTCCGTTCTCCGCCATGATCTTGCTGATTGCATCCTGCTCCAAACCAAGTTCCTTCAAAAATTCTGTTTTCATGCTGCATTCTCCTTTCGTTTTTAGGTTGTTTTAGGTGTGTAACCACGCCACCACGAATTGACTGTTTTAGGTCTGATCTGCTGACCAAATGGTATAAAAATAACGCCCAGGACATTCCTGCGCGTTAAATTTAACATATCTCTATGGCTCAATGATTTCCCAGCGTCCTCCAGGGCTGCTCCCATCCAATGGTGCTGGATTTTCCGCGGAATACAGATAATCTTCCCCGCTGTCATCTATGACCCTAAACATCCCGGATGCATCCAGGGTAGCTTCATATATTTTCCCATCCGTCAGCGAATCGACTCCAAATGTCTCCCCTATATATCTCAATTTCATTGTCTTCCCTTCCTTACTTTCAGCTTTGCGTCATATTGTTTCCCGTTGCGTTCATACCAATGGACATCGAAAATATATTTGCCGCTTTCAATCTTTCCAGCAAATTTACTCCATTCGCCAGATGCCCCTCCATATTTCTCTGCAAGTCTGTGTGCTGCCCTTAATGGGGTATCGCTTCCGGCACCTGCTATAGTCTTTACATTGCTAAAATCTGTCCCTGTTGGTATGAAGTCCTTTACCCCATTATATACGTAAGACAGTTGGCCCTGCAAGGATTTCTTCGTTGTGTTTTTGAAGTTTCCGGATGTATATTTAACATATGTCTTCTTGCTTGGTGCAACACGCCCGCGTAAATCAATATATATCCGTTCCCTCTGTTGTTTAAGATCCATTATTTTGCAGAACCGTGCATACTCATTCAACTGGCCTTGATATTTCGCTTTTTCAACCGTCACCACATCAGGGTCAGCCCGACCTGATCTCAACAGCTGCACCTTTTCCCGCTGTGCCCGCATTGCAGTTTCCATCTGCCGCTGTTTCTGCGTTGCCTGATATACATTATACTCTTTGCCCTTCCATTCCTTTACTCTGACTTCTTTCGCATTCATCTGGTCAAGCTGTTCATCAGTATACGTCCGGACCGAAATGCCGGGAATAAAGGCATGGTAGCTATGCCGGCAGTTTGCCCCACAAAGCCCTGTTACCTCACCTAAATGGCAGATGTCTGCCAGCTCCTGCTTTGTATACACCCTGCCGCCCCACCAATGACTGGGCCTTGCACCTGTATGCCATGTCACCTCGTACATGTCTGTCCCCAGATCCTCTGCGGTCCGTTCATGTATTTTAGCAGACAGCTGGTTCACTCCGGTCATGACGGCTCTCCTGGCAGCAACATCAATTCGGTTGCTGTGCCCAGATGCATAGTCCACAGTTCGGATTCCACTGCTGGTCATCTCTTTTACTACCCGCCTGAGGACGCTGTTGTAATCGAATGCCCCTGTTACGATATCCATACAGGCGCGGTCAAGATATTTCTGGTAATACTCTGAAAAAGGAGTGAATACCAGTTTGTTTCCATAATTCAGTGAAAATCCCATTGACTTTGTAATATTATCAAATTGTCCGTTTGTCTGCACCCGGGCGGCTTCTACCCAGGCCTGCATGGTCTCGTTGTCTTTATACGGTATGTACTTTGCATTTACCTGTTCATACAGAGACTTGTCTCTCACATAGTCTTTTTCGATCACTTCGTCATACAGTTCAAATACTTCAGGGTAAGTAGCGTTTAGCAGCCTCTTGGTCTCTGCTTCTAAGAATTCTGAAGAGTTCCCTAGAATCTGCATTTTCTGAAGCTGATAATCTGCAGTTGAAGTGATCCCGCCGGTCTTCCTGATCCGCCGCACCACATCCAGCATGATCCTGTTCTGCATATCAATGAAAAGTGCCTCTATCTTTTCTGGCAGTTTCGCCAGCTCGTTAGGCTGCATCTACATCACTCCTGCACTGTATTTTGTTCCGGAAGGTTAGCTTTTGCCGTGGCCTCATCTTCGTTATACCATTTCATCCGGTATTCCCAATGACTCATAACCCCCATGCTCACATCCTGTCTGTCCTGCTGACGTTCTGTCTCCTCATCAGTTAGGATGGAATCATTGAATTTGCAGTTGAATTCATATCCAGAGCGGTACGCATTGTTATAAAAGGCAAGACCTGCGACAAAATCTTCGAGGCATTTCCGCAGGCTCTCCTGAATCGCGGAAACACGGTTGTACTTCCTTGTCTTTGACGCTTTGATCTCTGTTGCAGTCTTATCTACTTCCTGCACGTTTGACAGATCGCCATAGGACAGGCCAACAACAAACTCTATTTCACGTTTGTATTCCTCAAGCCCCCTTTTAAATGATTCATCCCGCATTTGTGGGGAATATTCACGCAGGAGCTCTTTGTCTTTCCCGTCTTCGATATTGAGCCCTCGGTACAGGCGGTTATTCAGTTTTGACATCTTTCCAGTTTTACTGTTTAGCGCCCGGCTGTCCACATGGATTGCCCGCTCACCAGAATCAAACTCCCAGTCAAGCCTTGCCCCCTGGATATCTGCTTTCCGGATCAGCTCCCTGGCAGAATCGAATATGGATACTCCACAGGCGGACCCGTCAATATTGTTCTTGATAGGGTTTCGGTAATATCCGAAGTCCATCTGTGTCATGCCCGGATATGTGACCGGCCCGGGATTGATATCCGCCCACTCTTCCACTTCTTCAAGGTTGCATCTCTGTCCTATGTCATTCCGGCTCTGGGAGTGGTAACATGTATTTTCTATAGTCAGATTCCCGCTGACGAAATAGTGCCTTTCTACTCTCGTATAGTAATCTGTCTCACCTATCCGTTTTACCGTAAGAAATGCTACGTCTGTCAGCTTTCCATCATCCCCGAACTGTACCGGAATAAACTTGTCTGCTGTTACAAAATCAGCTGTCCCAGACGGCAGTGGTTTCAGGCAGAATGATCCAAGTGCAAGTCCTTCCTGCATGTTTTCATTCAGTAGTGGGAGCGCTTCCTGATATATTTTGTCAAGTGCTGTATTTGTGACGGAGGTTTCCATTTCCACCAGCACCACGTCAGCAAATTCGCGGCAGATGCCGTGTTCAATCTTCAATGACTTGATATAGTCTGTGATCCAGTCTGCATTGCCGTTCAGCATGTTCTTCCAATCATTGATTGCATCGATCATGGCCTGAGACAACACAACATCCCGGCCAATCACATTTTTTATTGTGGTATATCCAAACATTCCCGCTATCCTCCTCCATATATTTTTCACTGTATCAAGCATCCGGCACCTCCTGTATCAGGTACTTCATATCGCGCTCTATCGTATACTCGAAAGCATCCAGGCTGTCTATATCTGTGCTGCCGTCATCCAGCCTCTCGTCCCTGTCCTTTACCTCAGTATCCCATACCGCGTCTGTAATAGCCGACTGTAAGCTTTCACAGCCGATAGTAATAAAAAACCGCCCTGCTCCCATGAGCCTGACGGTACATCTGATTCGGTCATTAATTGTCTTCTTTTTGGCCGGCTTCACTGTAATCCAAGGAAAACGTTTCTCAACCGCATTCCTAATAGAATTACCGAGCACAGTTTCTGCATTGTCCCAGAATACGGACTCTATATTGCAGTAGTTCACAGTATCCCCGCTCATTGATACAACCGCATATTCATCCATGACTTCCTGTATAAACTCACAGAACAATTCATCCAGCCTGTTGCTGTCAATCTCTTCTGTCTCATTCTTTGCCATGATCCTGCATGATTTCAGTGCGATCACCTCCCGGTAATCATCAGTATAGCCGCGGGCAACGAAAGAGTGCCCTGACTGGCTTCCTCCAAAGTCAAGTCCGATTTCTATTGATACGATCTCGTCCTTTTTGAACTGCTTCCATCCGCTCTTCTGATTGTAGGAATCCACAACCACACAACGGAATGCCTCCGGGTTATCAGCAAATCGTTTATAGATTGCCCCCTCTGCACGTTTCCACTTTCCCAGTATCAGACGGTCATAATAGATCGTCCCCTCATATTCTTTGCAGAGGTTTTCAACAAAGGCCGGATCCAGGAAGGGATTGTCAAAGATCGTATACTCCTGCAGGTAAATATCCAGATCTTCGCTGTCAATAAACTCCTTCAGCCAGTGAGTCGGATGTTCCGGGTTACAGCTTCCGTCAAAGCAGCTGTATGGTTTATCAAGACGGGATTTCAACATCTGGAATACTTCTTTGTTCCACTTTGCAATCTCGTCACCGTAAGCATATTTAATACTCGAGCCCTGTATCTTTGCTACCTGACTGATCTTTTCAGCTCCCAAACAGTATACATCTTCCCCGCAGACCCTTGCAATGTTACGGTTGTTAATCGTCCCGATTAGCTTGTCTGTATATACTTCCCGCATCGGAGCCAGAACGTTACGCTCAATAGAATCACGTGACACACCAAGGATTACTACAAGTCCTGGCTTTCCTGCCCGCTCCCTGATCCGGAATGGTATTGCAAAGGCTGTATCCACATAGGACTTGCCTGAACGTACTGCCCCGGATTTAATATTCCACCGATGTACTGAATTAACTATATATTCATTCTGCTTCCTGCTCATTTGCATACTCATATATCCCTTTCAATATTTCATCCAGTTTCTTCAGAGCCTCGTCCGTTTCATTTTCTCCTGTGAGACTCTGCTTTTTTGCCTGATTTAGTTCAGTTTTGGATTGCTGCTCTTCCAAATCCGATTCTGACTTATCTGTCTGTCCCACAGTATCCATGATTGCCCTGTATGCTGATACGTTACCGGCAAGCACTTCTTTAGCCATAGCGGCAACTAGAGCATACTCGAGAGTACTTTCAAGTCCCATTTCTTCCAGCGCCTCACTCCATTCTGGATGCTCAATTTTAGTCGTAAGAAGCAGGTTGGCAGCCTCTCTTAAATTGGCTTTTTTACGCCTGGATTCACCCGATGCTATGCCGCCCATTTTAGCTATCTCTCGCTGTTCACTCGCTGTTCGTTCATGAAAGCCATGACCTTTTAAGTTTTCATCATTCACCTACCACCACCTTCAATTCCGGCTCATTTATCCCATCAAAAAACGCCCCACTGATACAGCAGGACGCTTTACTTTAACTTTTTCGATGATACTATAATATCACAAAAAGTTGTCCTCTGAGTCCCCCTCTTAAACTTTTTTTGATAGCAGATAAAAAAATTTCCTCCTACGGTCATAATACATCTTTTTTCCACAGGGCATCCCGGCAACCTCTCTTAAATACCTATACGATGCATAATCCGTAGTCACCCCTTTGATTATGTACTGATATATGTCTGGGTCTGCCTCGATTGCAGTCTGCTCTATCAGCTCACACTTGCGGCTCAGCTCTGCCCTCCTTGTCGCAAGCGTTGCCGTAGCATCCCCGTTTCCGTGGCTCATCGGCATATCCGTAATCTCAATGCTACGGACCGTATCTCTTTTGTATTTCAGCTCGTCCTGCCACTCATTATACTGCATGCAGAAATGATAAAGCTCTAAGAAGCGATGTTTGCTGATGTCATATTTTTTCTCATTCATTGGCCTTACATTTGGCATTATCGCGCACTCCCTCTTTTATATTTATTACCCCCGACAGATACTCTAACTCCGTCTTACGTTCAATCTGCCGCCCCTGCACCCGGATCAGACGCCTGGCCTGCTCCGAAAGTTTACCATCCGTATACGGCCTGCGCCGGAAATGCCACCGTGCCATAGCTTCCACACTCATTTTTATAAGTCCGGCGTAATGATCCTGGCGATCCCGTTTCTTTTCTTTATCGCTCCTTTTATTTTTCAATCTATTCCTCCAATCTATGCCGCGGCCCCGTACTGCAGGAAGGCACTTTTTACCTGCTGCGGGCTACGGTATGCATAATGTTTGTTGGTTACATTTCCGTTTTTATGACCAAGATACAGGGATATCAACTCACCCGGGCACCCCTTTTTAGCCATATTGCTTGCCGTGGTTTTTCGGAAGAGGTGCGGGTATACATTGCGATCCAATATTGATCTCTTCGCGATCTGCTTTATGGCAGCACGCAGACCGCTGCGCTGCATTCGCTCATGTGGGCCTTTAATGGATACAAAAAGTGCAGTATTATCATCTGTGCGGCTCTCTATGTACTTACGCAGGTGGAACTTGGCCACATCGTCTAAACACACCGTCCTATACGCCCGGCCTTTCTGTCCGTAGATGAGAATATCACCGGTGTCCCAATTGATGTCCTGCACATTAACAGACGTGCACTCTCCGATCCGGACGGCAGTAGACCGTAAAAACTCTATCAGGGCACGATCCCGCAGGCACTCCCGGTACTCCTCGATCTGCGTCACCTTGTTAACCGTCCTGACCTTGCAGGCATCCCGCAGGGCCTCCATTTCCCAATCCTCCATGTGCTCTATCGGCTTTTCGATTTCTGCGTATTTTTCGATAGATTCGCACGGATTTTCTACGATCAGATGACTCCGGCGCATCCAGGTGAAGAATGCAGAGATCACCCGCCGCTCATTATTAACTGTGGTAGGCTTATTGCCTTTTTTCGCGTAGTGCTGCAAGTAATATTCAATATCCATATCTGTTACATCGAGAAGGCTTTTACCAATAAACGCCACAAAATTCTTGATGCTCCTTAAGTAATACTCTGCTGTCTTAACGCTTAGCTTCGGCGCTTTTTTCGCTTCGAATAGCTCTAAGATATACTGATTAGTATTCTCGCGCGTCGCTGGCAGCGTCTCTCCCATCTCTGTAATCTCCACATTGTAAAGCTCCTGCACAATAACCTGATTAAGCATATCCATTGCCACTGCATCCAAATATGGCATCATCTTGGTTATAATATTGTCCCTTAAAATCTCTTTCTGTGTACGCATAATTTTTCTCCTTTGTATTGCCTAAGGAGAATCGTTATGGTACAATCCCCTTAGGTGAATGAGTAGCAGAACAAAGTCTTGCCGGACGGTCTGCTACTTTTTTATGTAGTTATCTATAAAAAACTCACTCACCCAATAAATCAATCCACCGGCTCCCTACTTCCGGTTTCAATTATCTTTTTTCCCGAATAGCAATTGCTTGAATATTTCGTTCTGCTCGCTTATGATCTGAACATATTCGTTATACGCGCGTCTTACAATTATATTCAATATCGTATCTGCAAGGATAAGCAGTAACCATATCGTGCATATTACTATCATAATTATCTCATTTGTTGTCATAACTGTTCTCCTTCATTAAATTTGGGTTTAGTTTACCAATTGAACTGCCGATCCTTTGGCTCTTCTAACCATTTTCTTAGTTCATCCGGTCTCATTCTTCTCAGCTTTTGTTTAAAATCTCTACACTCTTGTCTTGGATGATTGTCGTATGTAAGCAACATCACCGTGTCTGCTATCATTTTATCTCCGAAAAAATATTCTCTATTTGTCACCATTGCCGGACTATATCCTCCACAATACCCGCTCATCTTTCTTGCGCTGCAACAATCATCCTGTTTTACGCAATTATTACAGTTTGCCATAATCTCCTTCTTTCCCCGGCCTGCAGCCGGATGCTATTCTGGTTTGTATGGTTCCGGTAGCGGCATCCAAGCAACTACTTTTTTAACCTCTTCTTCCCAACAGGTATTTTCTTCACTATTTCCATCCGCTATCATTAACCATTTCCCGCACTCATAAAAACAGTATTCTATATCATGCCCACCTGTATTTTTTGCGATTGTTACAAGATAGAATTTTTGTTCTTCCGGCAGGCGCTCAGATACCGGGATCCAGCTTTTATTTCGCTGCGCTTCAAGATCTGCAATAATGTGGTCCTTATCACATTCGCTGCAGCGCTCATGCGAACTATACGCCAAGCTCTTGCTATTATGACTAAAATATGTCAGCCCTTTATGATACTTATTACAGTTATGCCTACGAGTGAGGTATTCACAACCTTCATCACAATATCCCATTTAATTCTCCTTTACTAAATGCCAGTTTAGCTTTCTTCTACATCGTCTATATCCCGGCACTGCTCCCATAGCTCAACCAGCCCTCTGTTCTTCTTCCATGTGTGCGCCAGCTTTATTTCCGCCTGTATGAATGGCCTTATCTGGTCTGGATACCGTTTCATATTCTCAATGGCATGCTGGTCATTCATGAACATGCAAGCCATACAACTACAGCGCCCCAGATATTCATAACAAAAATGCGGTTCCAGCCCTAATTCTTTTCCCTGCTCAAACATTTTACCTTTCTCGAAATCGAGGCAAGGTCGGTACCAGTGACAGGTAAAATCTGCAACCCTTTTTGTTTTGAGAGTTGTACTATGATATTCTATTTCTGGCAGCTTCGCCCGGCCCCTGCTCTCGTCCCGGCGTTCTCCGCTGATAAACAGACACTTGGTGCCCAACATATCCCTGTGCGTCCGTATCCAATGGTCGGTTACACCTGTTTTTAGATACGCCGTGCACCAGCGGTTTTTCATGTCGGGCCATTTTAGCCGTTCCTCCAACAGAAGATTCAAAAACCCCTTTTGGTGCTGTAGTAATACCGGCTTAACTCCGATAAATGCAGCTGTCCGATAAAACATTTTGATATTTTCTGGATACTCAAATCCAGTATCGCAATACAGGAGAAATATCTTCTCTTTTGGAAATTCCTGTAAGGCCCAGTACAGTGCCCCTGTACTGTCTATTCCATTGCTGTAGCTTACGATCACACTTGTATAATCCGTCTGTACCCCTTCCGGTACAATTATGTTTGTTTTTGCCATTTTTAAAAAGGTTCCGTGTACACTCTCCCGGCCGGGGAACGGCTCCTTTCTGTTATTCACTAAATGTTAAAATTGTTAATTGGATACTATCGGCAAAAATTGAAACGTCCATGCCTCATCCATAATGGATACCAGATTCCCATCTTCATTGATTGCCAACACATCAATTGTTTTTGGTTTAATAATGGTATCCCTATCTTCCCAGTCCATTCCTTCCGGCATCCTTATTTCTGCTATAGCTACCGCATTGAGCACCTTGCCTCCATGTATCACCTTAAATCTACTCAAATCAGTCCACATAATATATTCCTTTCTAGATTTTGCCTAAATGTTAAATTAAATGTGATACTCCACAGTCTCTACCTTCGTTACCGAAATACGATTCTCCTTCAGGAAGAATCATATATCCGGTATCATAATTCAGTAATGGGTTTGGACGTGGCTTATTGATTCTGTGCAATCCGCTTATATCACTTGCAAATCCTCCACACTTGCACTGAATGACAAATGGTGACGGCTTCTCACCATCTTCAATTCCTTTTTCACACCACATCCTGAACTCTTTTCCGCATTCTTTGCATCTGTATACCATGTAGGCATGTACTAATACTTTACTCATTCTTTTCACCTCTAAATGTTAATTTACTTGATTGTATTCTTCAGAATATTAATCCCTGTTTCCTCTTCCAATGCCTCATTCAGTAGTTTAAAATAGTCCGTATCGTCCGGGATATATTTTATCTGGTCTGCCACGAATCCCATGTATTTTAGGAGACGCTTCTTTCCGTATCCACAATGACGATGTAAATAATCAATACTGATCAGTAAGAAACAATCAAAAGCTTTCACCCTGGCTTCGTCAATCTGCTTTTTCTGCGCTTCCTGTATCTGTGGATCTCTCAGGGCTTGGTTTAACAGATTATGTACTTTATTTTCTCGGTGTGCTTTACTTACCCAGTTCAATTTATTCCCTCCTTCCGATGCAATAACCAGAGGAGAATCCCGCCAGAAAACTAATTATGGCTATTGCCAAAACAGCAACTACTATCTCCATATATATTCTCCTAAGAAGAAAACGGCAGGAACTGGTCTATTTCCATCCGCAGGTTCATGTCTGGCTGCCATCCGCGCAGATACTCCATAGCCTCTCCAAACCTGGCTGCAGGCGTATCCTTATAGGATGAGATTCCAAAATAACTCTTATAGTCCCGCCAGATGCTCCGGAATACCTTCTCCTTCAGTGCCTTGTCTCCATATTCTTGTGATTCCATCCCTTTAAGCACCCGGATAGCTGTTGTGTGGTGCTGATCGTTCAGTTTCTTCTGCTGACCGTAATCGACAGTCATGGTATTTTCCAGATTGTCGATCCGGCTCTCATGATCGTCCATGTGGTTCATGACAAGCTGAATCTTCTTGTCGTGTGCGAATATGGCCTGCAACTCCGGTGACAGGTCTGACAGGTCAAATCCCTGCTTTATGGTATCTTCCATGGCATGGAACCGCTCTATGTATTTTGCAGTGAATTCCGTCCCCTTTACCCCGGTCAGCTTATGGGCTATCAGTTCGCATCCCTTTTTAGTAACCAAATAACATGGCATTGTTTTACACTGGCTGTTTATATATGTGCTTTCTGTAAAGAATTCGGACTGTCCAATCTTGGCTTGTCCTAATTGGGAAATATACTCACGTATATCTCTCAACAACTTGTTATGCTCTTTTCCTACCATCTCAGCCACTTCCCGGCTGTCTATATGTTTTTCTTCTATATTATTCAATACTCGCTTCTCCTTCCTGACTTTCAAGGAGCTGCTGCTCCAATGAATCCATGTCATACTTTCGGCGTTCAAAATTGTTCAGGTCTTTCTTCTGTTTCGATGCTTTCCTATTATTGATGGGATAAAAACCTTTCCAGCTGGAATTGAATGCTTTTTTAGCAATCGCTATTCTCTCGGAGTCTTTATCTGATACCTCTAACAATTCAGTTCTAAGGCCTTCTATCTGTTCATCAGACAATTTAGCATCACGGCTTTTTCGCATTGCAATGAATAATCGGAAATAATGGTCCAATTCAGGGTTTTCAAAATATCCGCCTTCTATGTTTTTGTTTTCTATACTTTTATTTTCTTTTCTTTCCTTTTGTTGTTTATCTGACTCATTTATCGGTATTTCTGTTGCAGAAATAGTTTTTTCTGATGCAGAAATACCTTTTTTGGGTGCATTTAATAAAGGCTGACCGTCTTCATCAATCAACCAATATTTGTCTTTCTGAACTTTGTTCCTCGCAGTCACTTCGGAGTAGCGATTCTGGATTCCAACAGAGGTGATAACATTCTGTGACAAGAGGTCTTTATTGAAAAGTCCTATGTCTGCACAGTACTGAATCACTTGTAGCACAAAGTCTTTGTTCTTCACCCACCTATTCCCGATAATCCGAATGATCTTCGCCGCCAGCTTATCTAAAGGAATTTCCAGGTAATACCCCTTGTCCCTATACACTTCGCAAAGGATAATGTCGTAAATGGTCTGCCCTAACGGTCCATACTCATTCAGCAGTTCCATTACCTTAAAATCGTCATAATAATCAACATCTTTTCGAAAGAAGCTCAACCCTTGTTTTGGGTGTCTTCCCATTTCGCCATCACCTGCCTTTTCCAGGCAGTAATTCTGTGGATGCCTTATACATCTTCATCCACTCTTCCATGGTCATTGTAACAAGCCATGGTTTATTATTTTTGCGATGGAAAACTGCAGGTGCCTCTCCATCTTTACCGTCATTTTGTGACTGCTTCATTGCATCATAGATATTCAGCTTTTCCACCCGTTTACACTCTATATGTATCCCGGGAAGACCAACGACATCAGCGTCGCCATTGCTACCACAGAACTGCTGTCCACGCCGACTCTTTTCGTATCCATATTCTCTCAGGATCTTAGCAAGTTCACGTTCTCCTGCGGCGCCTTTATTCCTGCTGTTCAAGTGCCTGCTCCTTCCTCCCCTGTCAGTATTGATCTGGCAGGGGGAATCTCCCGTTTGCAAGTTACTTTCGTGACGTTTATCAATAATTAAGGAAGTGTCATTATGCAATGATTGTGATATGGTGCATTTCAGGTTCACCATGAAGCTGATCCTCCAAATACTTTTTAATATTTGCCATTGCTTCATTTCTCCACAATCCGCCTTCCGCTTCAACAATTTTAAATACCGGTTCTCCGCCATTGTCCTTAATCCTGAATACAAACTGGCTTTCAGGCTGAACTACTTCCAAAAATGTTCGATATGGAACTAATGTAACCGGATTCGGTACCAGTACATCCGCTTTTGATGCAATCCCCTGTTTAATGGTTGTCTTCTGTGTAACTCCGTCATCTCCGTAGTTTGCTGTTGTTTTAGCTTCTACATTCCCAGAAACCATCTGGATAGCAAGCAGATCCTCATTTACCGCAAAATCAGCCTGCAGCTCTATGAGAAAGCGCTCCTGATCGTACCATTCATCAAACCTGAATCTCGGAACAATTGCCGATGATTCGAAGAGATATTCACGGGTTCTTTCTTTCGTCAGCCCAGAAAACAATTGTACACGGGTGGGACTCTTAACCTGAATGATCATGCTGTCCCTCAGTTCCTTCCCGCTGTTCTTTATGTAATCCACCAGGGCTGTTAATGTGGTAGCTTCAATCTCGGAGGCCATAGGTTCCTGACCGTATTCCACCAGCTTTTTATTACAATAGGTCTTTCCTGCAATTTCTGTCACCTTAACATCCATGCTTTCTTCTTTTAATCCGGTTACATACTCAAACGCTTCTCTTAATCCTTCAAACATTATTTTATCCTCCTATGCTTCTTTTGCTGATCTCAAATTAACTACTTTGCTTGGCTGCAGCTGTACAGGTCTCTCAAATATTTCTCCGGTTGATGGATCAACTACCTTGTCCATAACTTCCACTGTTTCAACTTCCGCCTCTTCAATTTCTTCCATAGACATTTGTCCTGGGATCTGATTACCAATCTCCTGTGCCTCCACTTCTCCTGTCTTTAAATTTTTACCCATGCTTATCGCTGTCACCGCCCCAAGCGCTGGTGCAAGAGTTGTTTTTGTCACAACACCTGTAGCCACAAAGTTTCTTTGCTCATTTGGCTTTAGTTCAATAGATACCGTAATTTTTCTCTTTGCAGTAGCATCCGTATTTGGATCCTGAATATTATTTGTTACTTCCTCCAGCGCCCGATTAACTTGAGTTGTAAATGCACCACTTGCAAATGTTTCAAGATTGATGTGTTTCATAGTTTCTCCTTTCTTACTTTTGATTTTTTATGATTAATTGAAGAATTCTTCTTCAATGCTCATCTGCTCACTGTTTATTGATATATTTTTCTGTGATATTTCTGCCTCACCCTCATTCAGTTCCTGATCATATACAACATTTTCATCCGTTGGATGCTCATTCTCCACATATTCCGGAATCCCATCCTCATGAATTACAGCCATGTCCTTGTCAATGGCGGTTTGCAGCTCGATGGACATAATCCCCCATTTAGATATCAACTGGCGAAGCATAGTCTTTAGCGCCATCCCGTCAAAGTCTTTAAACCAGAATGACGAATACTTCCACAACTCATTATCAGGAATCTTTCCCTGTTCCAAAAGCTCCAGAGACTTACCTCCACCATTTCTGTTAAAAGCAAAGGAATACTTCTCTGCATGGGCCAACATTTTCTTTTTTGACCAGTACATCGCCTTACGGAATCCGTTTTCATACTCAAACATGGCATAATAACCAGAAGTCGGTGTTTCTTCACGGACCATATCATCCTCAATCAGATTCACTTCAATCTCTTCATTTAACTGATCGTAATGTACAAGTTCACCTTCCTTAATCGGTATAACATTCAGCTTCTTATAATAGCCGCTTCGAATAGCAAGCTGAATATACCCCTTATATCCAAGCTGAAACTGCGCTTCCTTACAGCCTTTCTTTTTATTATCGAATGGGACCATATAAAATTGTCCCAGCTGAGGAGATGGGGAAAGGTTTAATGCCTCACCCAAGAGGGCCGCTGACAAGATACTGGAGTTTGTGCACTCCTGCAGAGCTGGTGTTGTCTGTACTGCAGAGACAATGCTTGAAATGAAGCGTGTGCCATTCTTACCGCCTACAACGCTATTAATCTGTTTCTTTACTGCGTCTTGGGTAAGATATGCTGTAAGCCCTACACTCTGCCCTTTGGATACACTCAACGAATTCTTCACTGCCATGTTATTATTCCACCTTTCCAAACTTAATCTTATTATTTACAAGGTATTGACGCAGAGACAACAGCTGATCCTTTGTACACCACACCCGAAAATCCATCTGTATTAAAGACTCCCTTTGTTCTGCTGGATCCGTTTGAATTTTTGCTTCTTCATGAACCGGCGGTTGTACTGTCTGTAGTTCCTGTATTTCAGCATTCTTCTTTTCTTCTGCTTTTGCGGCCTCTTCTTCCACCACTTTCTTCTGCTGTTCTTCCTCATAAGCATTTTTTCGCTTCTGAATTTCTGCCAGCCTCTGCCCTTCCTTTATAGCCTTTGCGATGTCCAATGTTTTCACATAGACTTCTCTTGCCTCAAAACTGAACTCAGGCAGGTTGTTAATGGTAGCTATTTCGTTTCCAATCCGATACATGGTGCTTTTCATGGACTCTTCTATTTTGGATAAAGAGACGCTTGCATTAAGCCATTTATCATCAAAAATCTTGTCCAAGGTCACGAACTTCTGAAACCCTATTGTCTTAAAAAGTTCTTCTATATCTCGCCGTTTCTGAATCCGTTTTTGCTCCTCTACTTCTTTAATTTGACTGTCGATTAGACCTATAGGTTCATCTATGAGGGCAATAAGTTCCTTCACTTGCTTTTCGAATTTATCGTAAGGCTCCATACATAACTTTTTAATTCTCTTTCTCTCATCATCAAAAGCCGCCTTCAACTTATTGAGCTTTGCCCGGTCTGACTTGGCATCTTTGATTGTATCTTCTGTAAAGACCAGTGTTTTATATTCCTGCATCTTCTCTGCAATATCCTTTTTTAGCTCTTCGTTATTCCATTGGATCTCTTTGATGAATCCGTTTTCCTGTGGGCTCATAATCTTTAATTCCATATGTACCTCCTACACAACTGGTAGTATAAGCGGCGGCTTCCTTCCGATTTCCGCATATCCCCAGAATTTAATCTCTTCTTTTAACAAATACTCTAAATCCTCTTTGACGTCTTCCCTTTCGATAAAGTAATGTCTTGCCTGCGTCCTGACATCCATTCCCCAGTAGCTGTTCAGATGGGCCCTGAGTACGACAAACTGATACCCAGTCACCAGAAGATAATGTAACACCTGTATATAGTAGTTATCTGGGATCCGGTCCTTCCATTTCTCCCGCTGCATACTCTGCAGGATGTTCGTGGTCTTAATCTCCAGAATCCCCCGTCTGCCATCTGGGTCTGTAAGTTCCCCGTCAAGAGATGCCTGCATAAACGGATATTCTAGGCTCTGTAGGATCCGGTATTCATGGTGTGCCACTTCATATTGTGGGTAATCCAGCTTGAACAGCTCACGGATTGGTGCCTCGGCTTGCTTTCCATAGATCACACAGGACTTATCCGAGATATCTTCCGGAATACACCGTCCCGTCTTTTCTTCAAAAAGCTGGATATTTGTCTTATATGGGTTCATTCCTACGATAGCACTGGCATCACTGCCACCAATACCATTCATACGCCCGTTTAACCAGGCATTCTCATCAGGAAAGTCATAAATTTTAAAATTATCCAGCTGAATCACCTCCCATATGTGCTTGTGCTTCCTCCTTCTTCATTTCGCGGATTTCTTCCAGATCCTGCCGGACCAGCCGCTCCTGATCCGCCCACTCCATGTAATTGCCGTCGTCCCAGTCTGGCTCCTTCCACACTACTTGTCCTCCTTCTTAACGTACAGGTCATAGCCTTTGCATCCTGACAGCCGCAGTTCCAAACTTTCCGCGATGCTCCCGGCAGTAGCCATGTCTTCCGCTTCGATTTCGCACTCGAACTGCCCGCCGCCGGAGAAATAAAATACAAGATTAAATTTTCTCATTTGACGTATCCTTTCTTTTGGTTTACAATAAAATTGATTATTTGCGTGAGTGCTTACGCCACTGCAATGGCTTATGTAAGCGCTCTTTTTTATGCCATGGCTATGTACGCTAATACCATGGCTCCCCATACTACTACCAGCCCCACCAGCACTCTCACCAGCTGCCGGTCCGTCATCGGGCGGTCACGCGGTCTGTGTCTCATCATTTATCCATCCCTCCCAATATCGAAGATCAAATATCTGCTGCAGTTGATCTTCAGTGTAAGTTGATGCGTACTCAGTGCCCGCGTTGGCCGTGACGCATATAATCAGGCGCCTCGTTACTGTGTCATCGTCAGCACCTTCCCGGCGCCATTCTTTGACTTGTCCTCTCAGGTATTGATATTTGAGCTTAAACTGCTTCCTTGTCATGGGCTTGTCCCTCCTCTATTCCGAGATGCTTATACAGTTTCCGCCGGTAAATGATAAAGCTGTCGTTCTCATTCCCGGTTTTTTCTTTCGGGATCACTTCACCGAATGTCCATATCTTTTTGCGGATGCGCTCTCTAACCGCTTGCTGGCCGCACCCCAGCAGCCGGGCGGCCTCCGGAACGCGCATTGTTTCTTTTTGCATTCATCTCACACCTCCTTCTATCTGTCTGGCAATGATTTTCACAATAGATTAGTCCGTTTTATAGGACACATCCTGTGTTACACTGTATTTGACTACTTGGTTGTCCTATGGATTTCTTCAAAGTTTTTTATGTCTTCTTCAGAAACTCTATAGTCGCGGCCAATTTTGATAGCAGAAAGTTTCCCTTTACGAATCCAATCCCATACAGTAATGATTTTTACGCCATACCTCTCTGCAACATCAGCGCAAGTGTACATTTTAGACAAAATTATCCCTCCTTTTTCTTATATTTTTATACTTGTGTTTACCTCGGTTTAGTGATATATTATGTTTATCAGACGAACTATATCATTTAACCGAATTATTTCTTGATTGAGAGCTATTGACTCGTTTAACCAAGCTATATGCATACTATAGCACGTTATACCGAGTCAGTCAATAGTTTTTATCTCGTTTTGCAGAAATAATTTTAGAAGGGAGTATTATGTACGAAATATTTGAAAAATTGCTTAACGACATGGGAATAACTGCATACAGATTTTGTAAAGACACTGGGGTAAGTTCTTCTACTATCAGTACTTGGAAAAAGAAAAATTCTATTTGTGGAACAGAGCTTGCAGGTATTATAGCTAACTATTTTGATGTAACCATTGATTACATTTTGACAGGCCAAAAGAAACCTGAAAAGAATAGTGATAACTTAACATCAAAAGATGAACGTGACATTGCAAAAACCGTTTCCGAACTAATGAGTAAGTTAAACTCGCAGGATGGTGCGCCTTTATTTTTTGATGGTGAAGAGATTACACCTGAAACTAAGATACTTTTTGAACAACAGTTAAAATCATTAGTCACCACAGTTAAGGAAATCAATAAGGTAAAATACCATCCTGGAAAAAATAAAAAGTAGGTGATAGGCATTGCGCCAAGATATAAAGGATATAGTAAATCAAATAGTTAAAAAATATAAAACTCATGATCCTTACGAACTTTGTGACTATATGAATGTATTATTGCAGATTGGGGATCTAGGGGAAGCATTGGGCTGTTATTTATTAATTAAAAGACAAAAATGCATATTGCTGAATGAAAAAATACTTAGAACGCCACTAGAAAAAGTGGTGCTTTCACATGAATTGGGACATTCTAAAATGCATTGGAAAAACGACTGCTATTTTTATGGAAGTACGCTTTTTTCAAAAAGTAAAGAAGAAAATGAAGCCAATTCTTTTGCTGCAGAATTGCTTGTACCTGATGATTTAATATACGAACATCCGGGCATGACCAAAAATCAAATAGCAAGAATTCTGGGATATGATGAAAGGATTATGGAATTCAAAAAATTAAATTGATGTTACGCGCACAAGCGCTGACATAAGAGAAAATGTGGTGTTTTCTCGGTGCAGTGTACGAGGGAGAAAAAAATGGGATTTACGGATATCTTTAAAATCAAGGAGTTCAAAGCTGAGATTGAACAATTGCGTCAGGAAAATCAAAGTCTGCTTTCCAAGAACGAAACGGCGCATAAACAACTGTCAGATTTAGGTGCATTGGATTACTACGAAATCAAAGAAAAAACAATGCGACTTGAAAATGATTTCATCGAAAAGGAAAAGCAACTAAAAAGTGATTATAGTTCAAAAACTCAGCGTGCCGAAGATGAGTTCAAGAAAACTATTTCTGATTTCGAACGAATGACATCTGATAGAAGTGCTAAATGCCAGCAAATTTTGGAACAGCTTAATGAGCTTCGATTACAAGAGGCAAAAATAAATAAATCTGTCAAAACCCAAACAAATAAATTAAACCGCTCAAAGGAACTTGTAAAAGCAATTAATTATACTTTTGATAAATATCTCAACTACGAACCATCGCAAAGCATTCTTCGTTTTCCGGACGACAAGCTGCAGGAGCTTGAAGAAATCAGTCCCTCTGTAATTCTCAAATTACATTGCATGGATGTTAAAGATCTGCGAAAGGCATATAGGGATAATGATAAGCAGATAGATACTATTTTAAAAAAATACTCAGCAAGATATACTACTAAAGCAAATCAAGCTATTTACAAGCTAATGGTTATAGCATTAAGGGCTGAACTGCAAAATGTTCTATATAATTTAAAATATGAGAAACTTGACAAGTCTGTAGAAGACATTAAGTCTGTAACGCGTAAATATCTCAAAATTGCTGGTGAGGGAAATCAGAGCATAGCGGGAACACTTGCAAAATTTATAGGCGAAATAGAATATCTCTTTATCAATGCCGTTAAAATCGAATACAATTATTATGTAAAAAAGGAACAAGCGCGTCAGGAGCAATTGGCAATTCGAGAACAAATGCGGCAAGAAGCCGAAGAACGGAAAGCGCTTGAAGCTGAACGAAAAAAAGTCGAACAAGAGGAATCTAAATATACTGCTGAAATTGAAAAACTAAAAGAACAATTGACAGTAGTAAAGGATAATGAACTTGAAATGCTGAATGCTCGAATACTTGAACTGCAAGCCCAATTAGCCGATGTCGTAATTAAAAAAGAGGAAATCTCCAATCTGGCAAATGGGAAAGCAGGTAATGTATATGTGATCAGCAATCTTGGCTCATTCGGAAACAATGTATTCAAAATAGGAATGACTCGTCGGCTTAATCCGCAAGATCGTGTAAACGAATTAGGCGATGCTTCTGTTCCTTTTAAATTTGATGTACACAGTTTTATCTTTTCCGAAGATGCGGTTAGCCTTGAAAACAAATTACATAGTATATTAAATGATAAACGTGTCAACAAAGTAAATATGAGAAAAGAATTTTTCCACACTTCCGTAGATGAATTAGAAGAACTTGTAACTCAGATCGAGCCTACTGCTGAATTTAATAAAACTATGTTAGCAGAAGAATTTAGGCAGTCACAATCTTCTGAATCGCTATATACCTCAGACTACACGCTTGATGACGAAGAAGACGAAGAAGAATAAAACTGAAAACCGCCCCTGCTACCAACAGGAACGGCTTAATAGATGCTATACAGGTCAGAGACCGATATAACTATCCGACACATAGATTATATCACAAAATCTCTGCACCTGCATAGGGTGTATTTTTTATACCCATTTTACAGAGAGGAGATGGTATTGTGGCGAAGAAGAAAAGGAAAAAGCATCAGAAGCTGCCGAACGGATACGGCAGCATAAAGTATCTTGGGGACGGCAGACGGAACCCTTACGCTGTACACCCGCCCACAAAACAGTTTGACTTGGACGGAATACCGCAGACGCCCAAGGCCCTGTGTTATGTCGACGACTGGTACAAGGCCTTTACGGTATTGACATGGTATAGAAATGGAGAATACTACCCGGGCCGGGAAGCTGAGTTATCGTCAGATCAGAAGGAGCTGGAGAAGCAGGTTGCTGAAATCCTCTCTCAGTATTCCCAAAAGTCCAAGGCCAACAAAGGCACGAAAACGTTCAAGGAAGTATTCGAGGAATATTACAAAGATAAGTTTAAACAGAATTATGGTCACAAAGGGAGAAAAATAAGTATGGAAAACAGTATGAGCGCTGCCTATAAAAATTCTGCTGCGCTTTACGATAAGCCGTTTATAGAGATTACACAAAAGGATATGCAAAAAGTAATTGATAAATGTGAGTTAAAACACTCATCGCTGGAGCTCATCCAGACTCTCTTTAGACAAATGTACCAGTATGCCGAGGCCAATAACCTGTGCGATAAAAACTATGCTCAGTTTGTCCGAATCGATCAAGAGGATGACGATGAGCACGGAGTACCTTTTACTAACGTCGAGTTAAAGAAATTATGGGATAACAAAGATAATGAAGTCGTAGAAATGATACTGATTATGTGCTATTCTGGCTTCAGAATTGCGGCATATAAGAAGATGAAGGTTGACCTTAAAGGAAGGTATTTTCAGGGCGGAGTAAAAAACAAATATAGCCGGGAAAGAATTGTGCCTATACACAGCGGTATATACGGCCTCGTAAAGCGACGTATAAAGAGAGATGGTACATTGATGACCGAAAGTCCAGATAGCTTTAGAAGCTCTATGTATGCGGCGCTGGAAGCTATAGGAATTGAGAAACACACGCCACACGACTGCCGCCATACATTCTCAAAGCTCTGTGAGGATTTTCATGTTGCGGAAAATGACCGAAAACGCATGCTGGGACATAGTTTTGGCAAGGATATCACAAATAAGGTCTATGGGCATCGATCATTGGAGGATCTGCGCGAAGAGATCGAAAAAATTAAAATATGTTACTAACCTGTTACTAACCGATCCGTTTTTATCAATTTTTATTAGTACTTATTTATACTCATTAGAACCGTCAAAAGTGCCGTAAAATAAGGGTTTCACGGCACTTTTTCTTTTGTTTTCTAGGCTATGATAAAATAGCCACAAGTTTAATACAGTTTTAAGATTACACTCGGTAAAAGTTAAGACAGGTCTGTGCATTTACTGCGCAGACCGTACGAAAACATAGTGGTTGCAGGCATACAGGTCTTTGCTCCGCTTCGGTCCGTGCTAAACGTGCGCCACCGGCGCACAGCGCCCTTCGCCGCAGGCGAATTTAAATGGGCTGTATGCGTAACAGTTCAGGCATGCCTGAACTGTTACTATGCGCGGCCCCAGGGCCGTGAATAGTAACTTACGCTCTGGTCTGACTGAACTGTCACAACCGTTTAAAGGCTTCCCTGAGAGCTATAACGGTTTAAGTAAGGCTTCAGCTTTTCAAAATCCGTGGTTACAATCAAATCTTCCGGGAAGTCACAGTATTTCAGGATGTCCAGTATATTTCGAAAATTTCCGGCATCCACATCTACATGTGCATCGCTTCCTGTTGTGACAGGAACATCGTACTGTTTACAAAGTTCCAGCAGCGTAAGCGTATTTTCCCGGGTTCCCTGGCGGAAACTCTGGGGGCGCAGAGATGCGTTGTTCAGCTCCAGCAGCGTCTTAGTCTCACCGGCCGCCTTCACCAGGGCCTCATAATCTACGGGAAAACGCCCGTCATCCGGGTGCCCGATAATATTGATATAGGGTTTCTTCATCACTTCAATGTACGCCCTTGTATTTTCTTCTATACTGCGGCCCTTCCCATAGCAGGGCGGATGGATACTTGCTATTACAATATCCAGGTCCCGGCAGATGCTTTCCGGCAGATCCACGGTTCCATCAGGATCCATGATATTCAGCTCAGCTCCAAAGAGCATCTGCATCCCATTCATTTTCCTCGGGACAACATCCAGATTCTGAAAATAAATGAAATTGCAGGTGCCCGGCATCTCGGGTGCATGTTCTGTTATTGCCAGCGCCTGAAGGCCCTTAGCAGCTCCTGCCGCCGCCATTTCCCGGATCGTGCTGTATGCATGGCCGCTGGCCAGCGTATGTGCGTGCGTATCTGCTACAAATTTCATATTCGTCCCCCTTTTCTTTTCACATTAATTTTTCCATACGTTTCTAAGTATACCATATTTCTTCCAGAATACAATTTTTACTTTCGTACATACTATCAATGAGGTGAATTTCATGTTAAATAATAAAGAAAATGAAAAAATCATTGATGATTATGATTATCTGTCAAATGCGGCATCAACTATGGATTGTACGGGCCTGATCCCCTCTCTCCCGATGTCTGACGCAGAACTGGAAGCCTATAATGATCTGTACCAGTATCAGCCCCCTGTTATCAAGGCCAAGTCATCCACACATGCCAATGCTTCAGAACAACCGCCTCACGATAACAATTACTAAATAGTATTTCCCGAAAAAACACCGCCATTCATACAATGGTGGTGTTTTCGTTACAGCCCAAATCATGTGTCCTGTAACGTGTTTTCGACATAAAACAGCAAGATATAGCATTTTTCCTTGTTCTTCCCCTGACAAAATGCTATAATAAAACCATTGTTAATCTACCTATGAAAGAGAGGAATGCATAAATGAGATGTCCGAAATGTGGTAAAGACGTTGAACTTCAGAACAAGCAAGTAGGCGTTGATGAGAATGGTAAACCTATCTTTAACGAATACGCAATCTGCAGAGACTGCAGAAAGCAATGGAATCTGGACAAACAAAGAGAAAAAAAAGCGGTGAATACCAGCGCTTCTGATCATACAAAAAATGCAACTGTTCCATCTGAATCCGGGAAAGCTTCTGTGAAAAAAGCAGCGCCCCAGGCAGCCGATAATAAAGTTCCGCAAAAGGCAAGACCGGCCAATGCACAGACAGCCGACGCTAAACCGTCCCAGGCCAAAAAGGCAGCGGTTCCGAATTCAAACCCGGCTGCACCGAAAAAAGACGGCACTCTTCAGGGTACAGCCGCAGCACCTTCAAAAAGGGCATCTTCTGACGGCGGACCGGTTTCCCAGACAAAGAGGCCTGCTTCTCCGGACGGGAAGACAACTGCTCCGGCCAGAAAACCCGCCTCTCCCGACGGGAAACCAGTCTCACCGGCAAAAAGGCCTGTTTCGCCCGACGGGAAACCTGCCGCTCCGACAAAAAGGCCCGCTTCTTCTGACGGAGCCACTGCTGCTCCTGCGAAAAAACCTGTTTCGCCTGACGGAAAACCTTCTGCCTCAGCGAAAAAACCTGCTTCTCCCGATGGGAAGCCTGTGCCTACATCAAAGAGGCCCGCAGCTCCTGATGACAAACCCGCTCCAGGGGGAAAGAAACCTGCTGCTGCGGACGGCAGACCAGCTGCTCCGGCAAAAAGACCTGTTTCGCCCGACGGCAGACCCGCTGCTCCGGCAAAGAGACCAGCTGCTCCCGACGGCAGACCCGGCGGCGCCGCAAAGAGACCTGCTGCTTCCGACGGCTCTCCCGCTGCTCCCGTGAGAAAGCAGTCCCCTGCTGGAGCCAGACCAGCGCAGAGAAGGCCTGCAGCTGCAGGCAGCACTGCTTCGTCCGGAAACAGCTCTCAGAAATACGGCAATATTCCTCCTGAAAAAATAAGAGCGAAAAAAGAACAGACAGTAAAACAGAGTTATGAAGATATGCTTTCCACAGATCCAAATCGGAAACCGGTGAAGAAAAAGAGGCCGGATTCTGATTTAGAGAGGCAGCCTGCTAAGAGACCCGCTGCAGCTTCTGCTGCCCGAACAGCGGTTTCGCAGCCGGAAAGAACCCCTGTGAATCAGGAAGAGCCTAAGCCCAAATTCAGAACACTGCGCATCATCTTTGGAATTATATCCATTGTGGCATTTGGATTTTTCGCATATAAAGGCTTCATGGCAGGATTGAATAATATATCGGCGGGCAGTAATGCTACCACCGGAACCATATATATTGTGCTTGCACTTTGCATGCTTGTATCCGGACTGCTTCTTCTGATTATGCAGAAAAAGCGCACGATATTCGCATTTGTGCTTCCTTTGATCTTCTATATCGGAAGCGCCGTTTTTGCCTTCCTGATGCGCGGAAACGATAAATGGCTTCTGTATGGCGCCATTGCCGGCGCTGTGCTGGCAGTTATCTTCCTTGTACTGACGATTACTTCCAGAAGAGGCGATGAAGAAGATTATGAGGATGAATACGATGATCCCTTTGAGGAGGATCACGATAATTATTAAAAAATCCTAGAAATGCTCCCATCCGGGCTGACAGACGGTATTCAACCGCACTCTGTTCTGTCCGGATGGGAGCATTTTATTTTAAGACCGCATAGCTTCTTTGCCTGCCGTTAATCTTGATTTTAGTGATTCCTATCTCTGCCTATGAAGATGGGAGAACCTTACTTATTTTCTTAAAGATGATCCTTCAGATCCTGGATGGCTTCGTCGATCTCAGCCATATCTCCGTTCGTCAGTTCGATACTGCATCTTTGGCAGATATCTGCAAGCGCAGAGTAGATTAAAGGATTTCTCGCCTTTATTGTCTTTATCCTGCCGTATTGCTGCGTGAAATCAATGAAGAAACTCAGGATAAAATCTATTTCCTCATCTTCCGGATCCAGCAGTTCCACGTTCAGGATCATTCCGCTTTCGCCGTCTACTACGAGAAACAGCAGCGGGTTAATCGGCCGGTCATATTCATTTTCTATGGTGCTGTTGTTCAGATAGAGAAAATCCATCTGTAACTCACCTTCCACGGAGGGACACTTCTGCAGCTTTTTTTTCAATATCTCATCGCTGAGTTCGATAATGCCAATCGCACTCTCCGGTTCATAGGGAAGGGCATGTATCTCGCTTTTCCATCTTTTCTCTTTTTTGTTGTAGATACTCCAGAGATATTCTCCCTGCTCGTAATCCACCGGTATGTGGTTCTGCCGGTAATCCTCTAGGATAGCCAAAAGACCCTCATAGACTCCAGTCAGTTCCTCAACCTCCTCTGCATCAGGAAGATATGGGGTATATCTCTTTTTAAAAGAGAGGAAAAAGAGCCATTGTCCTCTTCCGCGGAATTTCAGGCCCAGTTCTTTGATTATTTTTTTCTGCTTTGTCCCCACTTCCTCCCGGTCTCCCCAGTAGCAGGTCAGATTGTTCTGTTCATACATTGCATAATCCAGAGGAATCCCCCCTACATCAGCCATCGTGAGCATATCAAAATCCCGGAGTCCTTCTTCGCCTTTATAAACGCTTATCCCGCAGCAGACACCGCCGTGTCCCATGATACTGCAAAAGTAAGGAACTTTCTTCCCCTTTGGGCACACGATGATTAAATCCATGTCCCAAAAATCCTTCCAGGGCTCCAGAGCCTTTATTTTCCCTGCGGTTTCATACAGTTTTCCCCATGCAGTTAAATCAGCTTCTCTTCTCATATGTTTTCCTCTTTTTTGAATCATGCCTCTATTGCATCTGTTACTTTTATCATAGCAGAGGTTGCTGAAAATTGCTATCCTTCCGGCTAATATAAACCAATTTGCGGCTGTTGATGTTTCTGATCAGATACACCAATTTTGGTTTTTTTCATATAGTATAAGAGACCGAATTGTTACAGGAGGAATTTTATGAAAAAGCGGATACTTGCCGCAATGCTCGCAGCCGTTATGGTAATGGCGCTGCTGGCCGGCTGCGGTTCACAGAAAGAGGAAAAAGAAACATCCGGTAAAGCCACATCAGAAACACAAAAAGAGAATACCGAAACTGAAATGACCGATGTCACTTTGAATGAGGTAGCGCATTCGATTTTCTATGCGCCAATGTATGTAGCTATCGAAGAAGGGTATTTTGAGGAGGAAGGGATCAATCTGGATCTGGTGTGTGGTTTTGGTGCTGATAAAACCATGACCGCTGTCCTGTCGGGGGAAGCCGATATCGGCTTTATGGGATCCGAGGCCTCAATCTACACCTACAACGAAGGTGCCAATGACTACGTTGTCAATTTCGCACAGCTGACACAACGCGCAGGAAATTTCCTGGTTGCCAGGGAAGAAATGCCTGATTTTTCATGGGATGACATCAAGGACAGTACCGTACTTGGCGGAAGAAAAGGCGGAATGCCGGAAATGGTGTTTGAGTATATACTGAAGCAGAACGGCATCGACCCGTCCGCTGACCTGGAGATCAACCAGAGTATTGACTTTGGTTCCACAGCAGCTGCCTTTGCCGAGGGACAGGGAGACTTTACCGTTGAATTTGAACCCGGGGCAACCACACTGGAATCAGAGAGCAAGGGTTACGTTGTCGCTTCCCTTGGCGAAGACAGCGGGTATGTGCCTTATACGGCCTACAGTGCAAAGAAGAGCTTTATAGAAAAGAACCCGGACGTCATCCAGGGCTTTGTAAATGCTCTGCAGAAAGGCATGGATTACGTACAGTCACACACACCGGAAGAGATTGCAGCAGTCATTGAACCCCAATTCCCGGAAACAGATTTGGAGACGATCACAAAAATTGTAACCAGATATTACGATCAGGATACATGGAAAGATAATCTTGTATTCGAGGAAAGCAGCCTGGATCTGCTGCAGGATATCCTGGAAAGTGCAGGCGAACTCGATACACGTGCGCCTTATAAAGACCTTGTTACCACAGAATTTGCAGAAAATGCAAGTAAATAATACAGTCTGAATGGGTGAATAGGGAGCCGTTGCAAAAGCAGATGAATCTTCTGCTGGCGCAATGGCTCCTCAGTTTCATTGCGTCCTATTCCCGCAAAACATTACTTGTATTTATAGTTAAGAACTGATATCATATACTTATAAGTATACATTATTTATATAATACATTATAGCTTATAAGCTTATGAAACCTATCTCAAAAAATTGTTTAAAGGATTGATCATATATGTCACATAATACAATTGGCAATAATATAAAGACGTTGCGCAAAAAAAACCGGATGACCCAGGAACAGATGGCAAAAAAGTTATATTTGAAGCGGCAGACGCTTTCCAATTATGAGATTGGCAAACGCGTTCCTGATATATACGAACTTGTAAAAATTGCAGATCTGTTCGATATTTCTTTAGACGAGCTTGTAGGACACAGCAGGGAATAGCTCGGGTTATTTAATTTCCAGCCCTTTCCTGATTTTTTCGAGAATATCGAAGTGTCCCTTTATAAAATCTTTGGTCAGAGAGTCTGTATAAAGTGAGCCCACTTTGAAAATGTAATCTTCTAATATAGACGCCATATGAAAAAAGGACTCTTCAAAAGTGAACTTTCCGATCTTTTCAAAAATACTTACCCCATGTACACTTTCTGATAATTTTGAAAAATCCTCATATATCTCCTCATCTACATTCTCACAAAGCATCTTGAATGATATTTTTTTCTTCTTAGGAACATTCAATACGCTCTCTATCCATCCATAATCTCTGGCGTATTCTCTTCCCTCTGTATCTTCAATATTCTGTTCTCTACAAATCTCTTCGAACTGACGGCAGGCCTCTTTGGTCCCATCATATTCCGGGGCCAGTTTCTTTAGTTTCTGTACCGACTGGTTCAGTGAATTATAATACCACTTTTTCCATAATTCTTCCTTCTTATATTTCTTTATAAGATAAAAGCACACATAGTTCTCAATAATCGTTCGACCTATCATTGTATAAGAATAAAAATTTCCTATCACCAGATTATTATAGGCCTCTTTTATCAACTCCAGTAAACTGCCAAACCAAACATTACATGCACCTTCATATTCCTCAACCGTAAAGTATCCCTCTTTTTTCATCTTCTCCAGCTCTTCAATATACAGCCTGAACAAAAACAGAATATCACGGTTCCCTTCTACCAGTTCCATATTCTCACAATTATAGAACAGTAACTCTTTTTTCATACACTTCCATCCCCTTTCCACTTCCATATAAAGTAATATTTAACTTTCACTATCTTGCGGCTGTTCATTCCTGTCCTCTTTATCTTCCCGGGGAAACGAAAAAATCTCCATGGAAATGATCCTCTCAGTTCTGGTCTTTTCCATGAAGATTTGCCTGTTTTAGTGATTTCCGGCACACCCGTGTTTGTCTTCTCCGCAGCTGTGGCTTCCGCAGTCATGTCCTTCACCGTGATGATGGCTGCACATAGTGTCCGGATTGTATGCCAGATTGCCCTGCAGCAATGCTTCTACACATGCATCCGCATTCCCCTCTGCTCCCGGGTACAATTCGATGCCTGCCTCTGCCAGTGCCATCCTTGCACCTCCGCCGATTCCTCCGCAGATCAGGGACTGTACTTCGTGCGCCTTCAAAAAGCCAGCCAGTGCTCCATGCCCGCTTCCGACCGCACTTACAAGCTCTGAGGATACAATACGGTTCCCTTCTGTCTCATACATCTTAAACTGCTCACAATGGCCAAAATGCTGGAATATCTCTCCGTCTTTATAGGTAACTGCTACTTTCATCTCTATACCTCCCAATGATTTTGTAACCAAATTGTACACCCATTTCCGGCATATGTCAATAACTATTATGTGTTCCATATCCTAACATATCTTATTCCTGCACAGAGCTTTTACATTTTGCATGTTCGCACTGCCTGCGGCAGCAGCCGGACGCTTTCGGGCATACTTCATAAGATCCGCCCCCGATCTTCAGCTTTTTGCCCTCCACCAGCACATCCGCCAGTTTCTTTCTGGCCGAGTCGTAGACCGCCTGGATCGTAGTCCTGGCTACGTTCATCTGCTTTGCGCACTGTTCCTGTGAATATCCCATATGATCAATCAGTCGGATCGTCTCGTATTCATCCACAGTCATTTCTATGAATTCATCGCATTTTTTCCCTGAAGGAACAAACTCATCCACTTTCGGCATCTGGCATATCCGCCTGCACTTCACTGGTCTTCCCATATTTATCCCCTTTCATGCTGTACTCCCGCAGTAGCTGTCCTGCGGAATCTGCCTACGTCAGAATGTAATTATTTTTATTTTCCCGGTACTCTTTCGGTGTCATCCCGGTAACCTGCCGGAACGCATGATAATAATTCTGGGCACTGTTGTAACCAACCGCATACACGATATCCATTGTTTTATACTCTCTTTTCTCCATGAGAAGAATCGCCTTTGATATCCGCAGTTCGTTTAAATAAACACTGATATTCCTTCCCACCTCCGCTTTGAAAACTCTGCTGAGATAGGATTTATTCACTCCTATCATGTCCGCCGTATTCTCAATGGAGATATCATTGCTGTAGTTTTCTTCCAGGTATGAGATCGCCTCTTTTATAATCGGGCTGTAGTTTGCCTCATACTCCAGATGTTCCAGAATAAATACTGTTTTCTTATAGATCCATTCTTCCATCTCCATACAGGAATCCATTTCATTAAGCCCTGTAATAGAAAAAGTACCCTCTTCATAAAACTGCTCCAAAGAAATATTATACTTTGTTACCAGATATGTCAAATATCCGAACAGCAGGGAATTGGTGTAGTACAGATAATTGCACTGCATCATTCCCTGGATATCCTTTTCATAAATCTGTCTCAAAATTGCCCGTATCTCTTCCGCTTTTTTTCTCTCCATTGCATCCTGCAGTTTTTTAAAGTTTTCGCTTAGCTTTTCCAGAATTCCTACTTCTCTTTTTTTATCAATGTTTTCAAAAAATACAATCTTTTCCCTGCCCTTAAATACCATGTAATCCAGCGCCTTGTTTGCGTCCTGATAATGCCTGCAGAGTTCTTCCGGGTTCTGGAACATCTGGCTGACCCCCATGGACATTCTGTACCAGGTCCGGCTCTCCAGCAGGTTCTTCAGCTTCACAACCGAATCGAACCTGGCCTGGTAGCTCTGCAGAAAACTGGCGCTGCTGCATAACCTCCCCACATAGCAGATTCTATTCTCCCCGATTCTGCATGCTGCAATATCATCCACCGTTCCCAATATCTGCATGGAATCCTGTTTCCCGCCGCCTTCCGCATCGATCAGCTCCTCCAGCAGGACCGCAATATAATAGCTGTACCCTTGTTTAAAGAAATACTCTTTCAGCTCTCCCGGCATTTCCCCTACTTCTATGGTTCTTTTCAGAAGGCTTCCCATGTGTTCTGATAATTTTCTTCCTGTAAGATCCGGCCGCTCGAGTGTGCGCTCTTTCTCCTTTGCCATACTTCGGAGCAGCAGATACAGTTCTTCCGATGTATAGGAATCCTTCAAAAGATAATCACTCACTCCCAGTTTAATAGCCATCTGCGCATACTGAAAACTTTCATGACAGCTCAGAATAACAAAGCGTTGTTCCGGATCTTCCTCTTTTATTTTCCGGATCAGTTCAATACCATCCATAACGGGCATCTGAATATCCGTAATAATCAGATCCGGCTTCTCCTCCTGATAACAGCGGTAAGCCTCCTGCCCGTTTTTTGCCTCCCCCGTGATCTCATAGCCGGCCTTTTCCCAGTCAACCGCCATCTTCAATAGCTCTCTTGCCGGAAACTCGTCATCTACAATTAAAACTTTATTCATGTTCACCGCCTCACTCATCCCCAAATTCCTTATATGGAATCATAAATGAAATAAACGTTCCAAACTCTTTTGAGCTTAAAATTGTCAGTCTGCTCTCTTCCCCATAATACAGATGCAGGCGCTCATTGACATTGGCAAGCCCGATATTCGTATAGCCCCGCTTGCTGTTCTTTTTCTCCTTCAGTATATTCCCCTGTATTTCCTGAGGGATTCCTACCCCGTCATCGCTGACAGATACCTTTACCCATCCGCCCTCTCGCGCCGTCGTGATAATGACCGTCCCGCCGCCCTTCGGTATAATACCGTGAAACAGAGAGTTTTCAACCAGGGGCTGCATGATCAGCTTCGGAATCATGGCGTTGTCCGTGTCATCCAGTATGATAAACCGTATCTTTACGTCCGCATCATATCTCTGCTTTTGAATCTTCATATAATTGAAGATATTATCCACCTCCTCTGAGACGGAGATATAATCTTTATCCGTTGTCATGCTCGTCCTTAGAAGCATGTTAAAAGCCGTGATCGTATCGGCCAGCTCGCCGTTTTCCTCTTTCTGAGCCATATATTTTAATGTGTTCAGCGTATTATGGATAAAATGCGGATTAATCTGGCTCTGCAGCAGATTCAGGCGGGATTTCATAACCGCCACCTCATAATCCTTCTTTTCCTCCTCATCGCGTATGATCTGTTTTTTCAGATTCTGGATATCCGATGACATGGTATTGAACCCATTTACCAGCACCTGGATCTCATCCTTTGTAGATGCTTCCAGCGGTTTAGGCTCTCCTCCTTTTCCCAGCTGCTCCATAGCTCCCAGCACATCCTGTATCGGCCTGGTAATTCCTTTGGATATACGGAAGCTGACCATAACAACTATTAGGAACATAACGACGGCTATGCAGAACATCACAAGGTAGATCTGCCACAGATTGCGGTTGATTCCTTTATAAGAAATCAGACCTGTAAACTTCCATTCCGGATAAGCGCTGATACTCTGTTGGTATACCAGATAACGTTCTCCGTCTATCGTAACCTTCCCATTCTGGAGCTTTCCTTCCATCTGCTGGTACAGCGTCTCCTGCTGCCCTGCCTCTTTCTGTTCATATATGCATGCGCCGTTCTGATCCGCAATAAAAGATTCCTGGAACGTATTCTCACAAATGATACCGGAATCACCGAACAAACTGGACTTTTTCCAGTTTACCAGAATATATCCCAGAGTCTCATATGTCTCGTTATCATAATACCTGCCATAATAAGTAACCGTTCCCTTTTCCTGCAGGGATGGGTTCTGGATCTCGAGTGGAAATGTATTCGGTTCGGACAGGTGTCTGAGCTTCTGGGTATTCTTGAATTGAGAGAATTCCCTGCTCCCCGTCAGACTGCCATACATCGTATTCGTACTTCTATTGTCCATAATATCCCCATCCACGTTTGCAGGCAGCGCAGATATGATGTCCGCATGGCTCTGCTTCACCTTCTGGAATTCCCTCGTCAGCGCTTCCTGCTCCTCTTCATTCAGTCCGCCGCCGGATAGCTCTTTTTTCATGTAGTCCTGTATGACGGTGTTATTTACCATGCTGAAATGCACCTTTTCCAGCCGCTTTATCTCCTGGCTGATCTGGTTATTGATCAGATCCACCTTCTGGTCCACCACCTTGCTCATCTCATCTTTCCATTTACTGACCAGGATAGTGCTTATCGCTGCAGTGAGGCAGATGGTAAATAATGCGATTACCAGCGAATAATACACTGTCATGCGCACATTAATATGTCTGGATGCCTTCCCCGGCATTTTCGCCTTCATACCAAGTTCCCCCTGTCATACAACTTCTATATCCATCATAATATCAATCTGGTTTTGATGCAACCATATTCCCCGAATCCCAAAGGCCTTTTATACGCCAGAATGTGCATGCAAACGGGATTCCGCCGCAAAGCTGCAGCTTCTTCCCGCAGGGTATGCGCCAAGCCCGGAAAAGCCGCATTCTGCTGCTCCTCCGGGTTTTGGTATGAACGCCTATTTTGCATCTTCACCCATGATTTCCTCATAGTCATCCTTTGTCACCATTACAGCTCCCAGAGGATATACACCATAATCTTCTCCGTCTTCCTTATACTCTTCAAAAGGAACCTTGCTGTCATCCTTTGCCCAGTTTACTGCCGCCTCAGCAATTGCCTTTCCATCCTCTGAAGCCATGAAGTAACCGGAAGCTTTGAAGCAGGAGGCATCTTTCTTAAACTCATCTTTTGCAAGATATCCGCCTAAACCTGTAACAACCGCGTCTTTATCCACACCAATGGACTCCATTGCCCTCGCCGCTCCCTGTGCCCCCTCTTCATTAGGAGCTGTCACAATCCAATATTTCACTTCCGGATGCGCGGTTACCGTTGCCGCTACCACTTCATATCCCATCTCCGAAGTTCCGTCATAATCGGCCTTTACGACTCTGTTTTCCGGAAATCCGGTTACATTTTCCATAATAGAGTCATACGCACCGTCTGCTCTTGGCACACAGGATGAGACCGTATCCATTGTCATGCAGAGATACATTGCATCTTCAGCCTTATCCAGCTTGTTTTCCTTGATGTAATCCGCAACCCATTCTCCCTGTGCCGTTCCTACTTTGTACGCATCCAGTTCCAGGGCCGGTGCTATATGCACACCATTCTCATCAATCAGACCATCCGCATCCGCAAAGACCTTAATGCCCGCCTCTTCACATTTTGCTACCGTTGTCTGGCTCAGATCCTGGTCAGGCGGGCACACGATCAGCACATCCACACCCTGGGCAATCATATTATCAACCGCTGTAAGATATGTCTCCGGGTTCATTGCCGTATCCGCCAGAATGACTTCTGCTCCCAGTTTCTCTGCTTCCGCCTTCAATACATCTGTTACCTGGATGAACCATGTCTGTGATAAATCCTTGCAGACATAGCCGATCTTTATGTCATCATCATCCTTTTTCTCCGACTTTGCTTCCGTCTTTGCACTGCCTTTGTCCCCGGCATCCGCAGAAGAATCACTGCTGCCGCATCCGGTCATAAGCCCTGCTGTCATGGCCATCGCCATCAAAAATACCATCATTTTCTTTTTCATCATAATAATGTCTCCTTTTTTTATGTAATTTTTATTTTTCTTTTCTGTTTCTTAAATAATCAAATGTCAACGCTACAATCAGCAGCAGGCCGCGGGCTACTATCTGCCAGAAGGACTGCACATTCAGCATAAGAAGTCCATTATTAAATCCCTGCAGAATAATCAGTCCCAACAGCGCTCCGGTAAGACTGCCCTTGCCGCCGGTCATTGCAATGCCGCCGAGTACCGCAGCCGTTACCGCGTCGAATTCAAGTCCGTCACTTGCCGTAGGCTGTCCTGAACTCATTCTGGATGCAAGGATAACCCCGCCGAAAGCCGCCAGTGCAGAAGTCAGCATAAACAACTTTGTCTTTACTGCTTTTGCATTGATACCGGCAAGTCTGGAAGCCGCCGCGTTCCCTCCGACCATGTACACGCTCCGACCGAATTTTGTCTTATCCAGTATGATTATAAAGACAATAAAGAGAAGGATAAATATAATAACCGGAATCGGAATATTAAACACCCTGCCTACGCCCAGCTTAAGGAATGCCTGGTTTTTGATAAATACCGCTTTCCCGCCGCATATAATATAGGCAAATCCACGGGCTATGGACATGGTCGCAAGCGTTGCGATAAATGCCTCCAGCTTCAGCCCGTTTACAAGGCTCGCATTGATGAAACCAATCAAAGCCCCAGCAGCAATTACGATGATAACTGCCAGCCACATATTGACGCCCTTTCCGATCAGTATAGATGCCAGTACACCGGAAAATGCCGCCACTGACCCGGGGGAAAGATCCACCTGCCCGCATATCAGAAGATAACTCTCCCCAATCGTTACCAGTCCCACAATAGCACAGGAGACCAGAATATTAATAATATTGACCTGAAGCAGATACTTCCCGCCCGTCAGCACATTGAATATAATCAGCATAATAATAAATGCGATTACTAATCCCAGTTTATCTGACTTAATCATTCTTTGAAATACTTTTTTGAAAATATTGTGGTCTGTCTTACTGCATTGCTGCTGATTCATTCCCACTACCTCCTAACATATCTTTCATGGCAAGAGTCAGAACCTTTTCATCGGTAGCTTCCTCTCCGGACAATTCTCCTGCAATATGCCCCTGGCACATTACTACAATACGGTCGCTTAAGCCCAGCACTTCCGGAAGTTCTGACGATATCAGGATCACTGCCATCCCCCGTTTTGCAAGGTTGCAGGCCATCTGATAGATCTCTTGTTTAGCCCCTACATCAATTCCCTTCGTGGGTTCATCTAAAATCAGCACTTTCGGGCTGGCTGCCAGCCATCTGGCCAATATTACTTTCTGCTGGTTGCCTCCGGACAGTTCGCCGATTTTCTTAAATCTGTCCGGCGTTTTTACATTGAATTCACGGATTCCGTTTTCTGCAATTTCAGCTTCCCTGCGCCTATTCAAAAATCCAAACCTGCTTAGTTTAGAAAGAATCGAAATACTGATATTCTCTTCAATGGAACGGTATGGCACAATTCCCTGGTCTTTTCTGTCCTCAGGACATAGGGCAATTCCTTTTTTGATTGCATCTGCGGGTGTTCGGCATACCAGTTTTTCGCCTTCCATCCAGACTGCCCCTTCAAGCACCGGATCTGCCCCGAAAACGGAACGCATGATTTCCGTCCGGCCTGCTCCCACCAGCCCTGCAAATCCCAGAATCTCTCCCTCATGAACCTCAAAGCTTACATTTTTCACGTATTCGTTTGATACATTGTCCACTTTCAAAATGGTTCTGCCGATTTCTTTATTGCGGTCCAGACTATCGAAAATATCTCCCAGATCCCGTCCTACCATAAGGCCTATGATTTCGCTTTCCACCGTATCCTTTGTCGTCAGTGTATCCACATATTTCCCATCCTTCATAACAATCAGCCTGTCCGTAATCTGGAAAATCTCCTTCATTCTGTGCGAAACGTAAAGGATAATCATGCCTTCCTTCTTCAGTTTCATGATAATCTCAAACAGCGTTTCTATCTCGGTATCGGAAAGGCTGGCCGTAGGCTCATCAAAAGCGATAATCTTAGGATGCCGCCTGTAGGACTTCATAATCTCCACCATCTGCTGGTAAGCAACCGACAGGTCTTTTACCTTGTCTTCCGGACGAATGGGCAGTTTAAACTCATTAATAATACTTGCAGCATCCTCATGCAGCTTTTTAAAATCTACAAGCCCAAGGCTGTTGGCCGGCGTGTCTTCCATAAAAATGTTCTCCGCCACTGACAAATAAGGAATGATCTGCCTTTCCTGATAAATGATGCTCACTCCTGCCCTGATCGCCTCATGCGGGCTTGAAAAATGACACTCCGAGCCATCAATCAGATACTGGCCTGAGGTAGGGATATAGTCCCCGTTCAGGATCTTAAGCAGTGTACTTTTTCCGGCTCCGTTTTCACCTACCATGGCAACAACTTCCCCGCCGTGTACCTGGAAGCTGATATCGTCAAGAGCCCTCACGCCGGGAAATTCCATCACGATATTTTTAAATTCCAGTGTTCCCTGTTTCTCTTTCACCTCCTGCACTCCTTTCTATTTGAAAAACTTCTCCTGGTTCTGAAATACCTCTGCCATGGCCATGATATTTTCAGGCGGTACATCGAATGCAAGCGCATGTGTGGGTGCAATGATCAGCCCGCCGCCGTTATGCAGCGCTTCATAGACACGGATACATTCTGTTTTTACTTCCTCAGGTGTCACAAACGGCAGACATTGCTGTGTTGAGATGCCTCCCCAGAAGCTAAGCCGGTTTCCGTATACTTCCTTCATTTTATATATGTCATATACCTCGGGCTGGAAGGTCTGGTAACAATTCAGCCCCATCTCAATCAGATCCGGGAACAGCTCATGGCAGTCTCCGCAGGAATGCTGCATCACATACAGGCCTTTATCCCGTACCTTTTTATACAGGCGGCCCATCTGCGGTTTGATGTAGTGCCTCCAGTGATCCAGTCCCATGATCAGCCCCTGCTGCTGGCCCCAGTCGTCACCAAAATAGATGCCGTCAAAGTCATACTCCAGAGCTATGTCTACCAGGCGGCAGAAGTAGTCACCAATCTTTCCGAAAAGCTCCTCCGTTTCATCCGGACATGTAATCATGCTGCACAGTACATTTTCAATTCCCATCAGCGACCACGCCCGTTCAAACATGGAAAATCCAAACCCATACATGATGAACCTGTCATCCTTCTCCTTGTCCGCGGTCATCTCCTCGAATTCTTTCCTCAGCCTGGCCTCATCGCATTTTGGAAATTCATAATCATAATCTTCCAGATCCTCAATCAGGTAATCTTCCGGCAGCCCGATGTCCTTGTCGGCCCCGTTCCGGTTCCATACTACCCCAAATTCGTCCTTGTAGTACCCTGGTTTGCCAGGGATCTCGGTAGGCCACCCCCAGTATTGTTTGTAATACAGATAGGTTCCAAGCTTACTCTCGATATCAGGATCGCCTGTGTATGCAATCAGGTTTTCCAGTGCCTGCTCGGTAAAATCCATGTGAAATGGTATCGGCTGTGTCTCTTTATGCTCCAATGCCCGAATAACAATCTCTCTTCTCGTCATTTCCCATCATTTCCTTCCCTTTGATTTAATGATATCTTAGCAGATTTCAAAAATGGATCATTCAAAAGAAATGACTTGTTATACAAAAAATTTGACTTTTAACGGTATTCACAAAACCCGGAGGCTCTGGAGGCTGGCAAGCATCCGTTTCGGTTCTAATGACTTTCCCGAAGATTTATGGTATGATTGTCGTGTATATATTTTGCCGAAAGGATTGCCATGTGCACCGGCAGGTTAAGGAGTGTAACAGTATGTATCGTATTCTTATTGTTGAGGATGATTCTGATATTAATCAGATGATTTGTGAATATCTAAACGGAGAGGGATTTTGCTGCTCCCAGGCCTTCTCGGGGAGCGAAGGGAAGCTGCTTTTTTCTATGTCGGAGTTTGATCTGGTTATTCTGGATCTGATGCTGCCGGGGATCCCGGGGGAGGAGCTGATCGAAGTTTTTGCAGACCGGGTTCCGGTGATTGTGCTTTCGGCTAAAAATGGGCTGGATAGTAAGATTGAGCTGTTAAAGGCGGGGGCAGATGATTATATGTGCAAGCCTTTTGAACTGCCGGAGCTGCTGGTCCGAATCCAGGTTCAGCTCCGCAAACGCGGACGGCAGCCTGAGACAGGAACGGATGAGACGATTCTGTCTTATCGGGAATGGACGATGAATCCCGCGAATCATGAGATGACGGCGGGCGGAGTTCCCATCGAGCTTACGAGCCATGAGTTTTTGATCATGGAATTGTTCCTGCGGAATCCGAAACGGGTGTTTTCTAAGCAAATGATCTATGAATATGCCTGGGGTGAGGGGTATCTGGCAGAGGATAAGACGATTAATGTCCATATCAGCAATATCCGCTCCAAGCTGAAAGACAGCGGAACGGATTCTTATATCCAGACGGTCTGGGGATTAGGCTTTAAACTTTCTTAAACATTTTTGAGCACTTTATGAAACTTTGCGTTTTATAATAATGCCATAATCAAAAACTTGAAAAGGGAGTTAAGCTTATGAAGGAAGAATACGCTGTAGAGACAAAAGGGCTCTGCAAGACATACGGAAACACAGACGCGGTCAGCCAGCTGGATATGCGGGTAAAGACAGGGGCAGTATATGGACTGATAGGACCGAACGGTTCCGGTAAGTCCACCACATTGAAAATGCTCTGCGGACTGGTGCGCCCAACACATGGGGAGGCCAGACTATTCGGCAGGAATGTAAATGAACCAATGGTCCGCAGAAGAATGGGCGTGCTGATTGAGGAAGCCGGACTGCACCACGACCTGACGGCACGGGATAATGTGCGGATGAAGGCGGAATGCATGGGGCTGGCCGACCCAAAGAATATCGATTCAGTACTGGAAATAACCGGACTTGCCAATGCAGGTAAGAAGAAGGTAAAACATTTTTCCATGGGAATGAAGCAGAGACTGGGAGTCGCCCTTGCGCTCCTTGGGAATCCCGATCTTTTGATTCTGGACGAGCCGATCAACGGACTGGACCCGGAAGGAATCCGGGAACTGCGGGAACTGATGAATACCTTGAATGAGGAAGGCAAAACGATACTTTTAAGCTCCCATATTCTCGGCGAACTGAGTAAAATCGCATCCCACTATGGGATCATTCGTGAAGGAAGGATGATTGAACAGATCAGCAGGGAAAAACTGGAGGAAAAGTGCCGCGATTATTTCCAGCTTGAAGTGGATAATGTGGACCGTGCACTTCCCGTTATTTCCGAGAATCTAAGCGATGCCGGCGTGGAAGTTTATGATAACCAGACCCTGCGCATCTACGGTTTCACGGACAGCGCATGGCTGATCCAGCTGCTGGTCACCAATCAGGTCCAGGTGTATTCCTCGGGCTTCCACCACATGAATCTGGAAGAATACTTTCTGGATAAGATGGAAGGGGGTGCCCGCAATGCTTAATTTACTGCGTATGGATCTATACCGGATGAGAAAAGGCAAGGCTGCTTATATCTGCCTGGGCATAATTTTGGCGACAATCGCACTTGTTTATTTTCTTCTCTTTCTGATGCTCACACCCACAGGACAGGCGGCCGCAAGCAGACTTGGCATGATGGATTTTGTAGAGGTGGAGGAAGCAAAAGCCCTGTTCAGGGAGATTAATCTTCTTCTGGTATTCAGACAGTCCAACATGGACGGCGGATTTTTCGCCCTTGTACTCACGATATATTTTACTATATTTGTGTGTGCTGATTTTAAAAATGGATTTATTAAAAACATTATGTCCGTGCATGTAAACCGCTGGAAATATGTTGGGAGTAAGTTACTTTCCTTCGCAATCTTAAATATTATCTATCTTGCTGCGGCTTATTTGTTTACCTTTTTAGTAAATCTGTTAATGGGCGGGAATATTCCTGTTACCAGATTCAGCTCTGTGCTGTTTTTCCTGGCTCAGGCATGGGTTCTGACTATGGCAATGCTGGCGCTGGTTCTCCTGGTATGTATGCTCACCCGCAGTATTGCAGCCGGAATTCTTGCAGCCGTATTGGTGGCAAGCGGAGTAATCGTCACCATGCTGAATGCGCTCCTTGGGCTCTTTCACGCGAATGGCTGGCTGAAATATACGTTATACTTCAGCCTGCGGGACGCGCCGGAGGTGTACCAAAGTCCTGCAGACCTGGCAGGATTTGCCGTGGGAGTTGTGTTCCTGATTGTGTATATGGTAATTGCAGGAACCGCCTTAAGTAAGAAAGATATTTGACCGGCATCCGGAGTAAGTCTGCCCAGATTGTGAGATAAGTAACAGGAGGTATGTTCATATGATAATCTTCACATTGGCCTTTGGTGCCGCCGCAGTGATTCTGCTGATACGCTGCATCCGTTACCGCCTGGAAATCCGGTCCGTCTGCCGGCAGCTGGATGAACTGGCCCAGGGCAGCCACATGGAACTGTTTGTAAATCGTAAGGATAAAGCTTTCGTGGAACTGTGCCGCAGACTGAATCTGGTGATGAAACTGAGCCGCCAGAAAGAGATGCAGTACGACAAGGCTCAAAAACGGCTGAAGCAGAACATTTCCGCCCTGGCACATGATATCCGCACCCCGCTGACAAGTGCAGCGGGGTATCTTCAGATGGGAATGGAGTGCATGGATGGTGAAAAAAGAGACCGGTATCTGACCGTCAGCCAGGACCGGCTGGAAGAGCTGAAAGACATGCTGGAGGAATTGTTCCTGTACACGAAGCTATCCAGCAGTGAGTTTGAACTTTCTATCCAGCCAGTACAGATACTTCCTCTGCTGGGTGAGTGCCTGGTGGGTATGTACCGGCAGTTTGAAGAAAAGGGAGTTGAACCAGTCGTGGAATTCGAAGATGAAGGAGTCCGGGGTATGGCGGATGAAGAATGCCTGACGCGCATTTTCCGCAATCTGATTCAAAATGCTCTTCTGCACGGCACCGGCGGGATTACAGTGAAGCAGGCCGGCAGCGTGCTGTCTTTTGAAAATCCTGTCGCCGAAGATACTCAGATGGATGTGGAACAGATATTTGACCGGTTCTATAAGGCAGACGGGGCACGCCGCAAGGGTTCCTCCGGACTGGGGCTTGCAATCGTCAGGGAAATGACGGAGAAGATGGGCGGAACGGCCGATGCAGTTCTGGAACAAAATGTATTAAAAATCCGGATCACACTGCTGCAGGAAAATACGCTCTTTAAGCGTCCCGAGTAAGCTTGCGTATCCAATTTCCATAATGTGATTCCAGAAAAGCCGGCACACATTTGAAAATCTGGTCGGCATTCAGACAGCATACAACCACAGCCGGGGATGCTTTTACGACGAATGCCATAATAAAGGAAAGCGGAATTACAATCATCCAGATACTGACCAGATCCATTTTCACAACAAACATTGCATTGCCGCCGCCCCGGATAATTCCGTTATTCGTGGGCATCTGATAAGACATGCCCACGATCACCACGCTCAGGATAAGCAGGAATGTATTCGCCATCTCCTTCGTGGAAGCGGAAAGTTCATACAGATTCAGGATGGGGATTCTAATAAAGAACAGAATAATCCCGGAAACAATCCCAATTCCCAGAAACAATTTCTGCAGCCGGATGGAATATTGTTTCACCACTTTGATATCTCCCATCCCGATGGTCTTGCCAATAATAATAGAAGCGGTGGATGCCGCGCCCACTGCCATGGATTTGACCATCATAAAGAGGGTCGATGCCACACTGTTAGCGGCAATCGCTGCAGCAGTCATATGTCCCAGTATTACGGTCTGCAGAGCCGTATTCAGGCCCCAAAGCCCCTGCACCACCAGCATGGGCGCTGTAATCCTGAAGTAATCCCTGCAGAGAACCCGGTCAAACTGCAGGTAATCTTGCAATTTCAGGTTCAGCCTCTTCTCCTTTTTCACTACAAAGACGATCAAAACCGCACATTCTATGATTCTGGCAATCAAAGTCCCAATTGCCGCCCCTCTGGCTCCCAGCTCCGGCGCTCCGAAGCGTCCGTAGATAAGAACATAATTAATCCCGCAGTTCACAAAAAATGTCACTGCAGAAAGGCACATAGCGATCCGCACCACCTCCACACTGCGCAGAGCCGCCAAAAGCAGCTGAGTAACCGCAAAAAGCAAGTATGTAAACCGAATAATCCCCAGATACTTCACGCCTTCACCAATAATCGCCTGATCCGTCGTAAACATCCCCAATGCCCGGTAAGGAAACAGACTGACCAAAACAAAAAGCAGCACCCCGACAGCAAGCGCCGCATGCATGGCAGAAGCCGCAATCTTCTTCATCGGCCCCACCTGCTTCTTTCCCCAGTACTGGCTGCAGAAAATAACAAGCCCGTCCCCCAGCGCCATCAACAGCTGCTGATAAATAAACTGAATCTGATTCACCGCCGCAACCCCGGCCAACGAAGTCTCACTATAAGCCCCCAGCATCAGATTATCTGCCAGATTCACGCTCAAAGTAATCACATTCTGCAGCACCAGCGCACTATATATCTTAAAAAAATTCACATAAAACGCTCGATCCTTAACCATTCCCACCACCTCATAAACAAAAAATATTGCTAAACGCTATTCATTATACGCCTGAACCAAATATTTTTCTATCATAAATTCCCTTCTCTTCCTTATACAAAGAAAACTCGTAAAAACTCAGGCAAATCTAAACGATTACGAAAACTCCCCATATCCCCTCCAGCCCTTCCTGCTCTACCGCCCGGAAGCGCCCAGCTCCGCCAAAGGAGAGGCAGGATGCATCTGTAAAAGAAGACAGGGGGGCTGGAAGCGTCTTTACGGCAGTTAGCTGGAGTTGAGTAAAAAGGAAGAAAAACCAGGGTGAGATATGTGATCACAAATCACATATCTCCCTGGCCCCAGGGCCTGAAGCCATCAAGGCTTCAGGTACTGTGCCCAGGTCTGCCCTGGTTTTCCTTCCTTTTTGCTCTACTCCAGCTTGCTGCCGTATTCCGTTTCCAGCCCCCCTGTCTTCTTTTACAGACGCATCCTGTCTCTCCTTTGGCGGAGCGTCCCCCCATTCCAATCCGTTCACCCATTTTTACGATTGTTTCGCATCCTGCCCGGGTATTGAGAATCAGCCGTTCCTCCAGTTCTACCGCATCTTTCTGAAAAAGCAGAACCACGGTGGACCCTCCGAACTCGAACCGCCCCTTAGGTTCACCTCTCTTGACCCGACATGCCTCATGGTAGTTCGTAATACGTCCCACCATCAGCGCGCCGACCTCCATCATCAGCACAGTCTTAAAATGCCTGCTCTTTAGAAGTGAATATTCCCTCGTATTTTCTTTATAAATTGGATACACATCCCCTGCCGCTGGATTTACTGTATGATAAATGCCGCTGATGCGGTAATTTTTTGACTTCTCCCCGTCATCCACATAGCAGTATCTGTGATAATCATCCACCGTCAGACGGAACACGCAGGCCCAGCCGCCCTCATAGCGCTTAGCCAGACTCGCACAGCGCAGCAGTGATTCCACCGTATACCCGGTATCTTTGATGCAGAATCTGCTCTTCTTCCCTTCTTCTACAGTAATCGGATATACACTCAGCTTCCCGTCACAGGGACTGATCAGCGTCCCTTCCCCGCCTTCCAGCGGACGTGCTCCCGGTTTGATCTCCCGCGTAAAAAATTCATTGTAGGACTTATATCTCTGATCCACATAACAGGACAGATCGATACCGTTTTTTTTCACAAAAGGATCAATCAGGCATGTGGACCATCTTCTGTCCAGCAGCCATCCTCCTGCTCTTGAAATCCCCGGCCTCACCAGCAGGCCGACGAGCATCCTTCCGCTCCTGTGGGTATAAAGCCACTCAAGCAGACTGTCCTGCCCGTTCTTTTCTTCGGTCATATTGCCGTCTCTGTCGATATATTTCATATGTAATCACTGCATCCCCGCCTGTTATATCCATATCAGCTTCCCGGGGATTTCCTTTCTGCCGTATTCCTGTAAGCTTCTCGTTTAAGCTACGCGTTTTGTTTCTCCATTACCGCCTTACAATCCAGGGCCAGCCCGGGTGAAAACTGATTCTGTAACGTGTAAAGAACAGCATAATCACAACCGCTGCGGCAACAACGCCCACGATAACCGCCAATGTCATGTTTTTCGGCTTTTTCAGTTTAAAATTCACGATAAACAGGATGCCCACGACCAAAAGCGCCAGATGCAGGCAGATCCGAAACACAAAGTCCGGTACGAAAAACTGAATCATAAATACCAGCGGCAGAACAATGGCCATGGATGTAATCGGAAGCCCCCGGTAAAACTTTTCCCCGTCCTCCGATACCAGGGCATTCTTAGCCTCCATTACATTAAAAAACGCAAGCCGGACCACGGAATTGATACAATATAAGATAATAATTGCCAGACCGATCGGCCCCCGTACGCCCAGCAGATAACAGATCAATGCCGGAAATGCCCCAAAACAGACAACATCACACAGGGAATCGATCTGAATCCCAAATGCTTTCTCGTCCTCGGTCCTGTCCTTTTTTGCCCGGGCAATCTTCCCGTCAAACATATCGCAGAGTCCGGATAAAGCCAGGCAGATAATAGCCGTTTTAAATCTTCCGTGAATCGCCTGCGTCATCCCGAATACGGATATGCCAAGGCTTGTATAGGTTAATACCACCGTATAATTATAAAATCCAATCATGTTTTCTCTCTTTTCCTTTGTTTATATTTTATCTGCTGCCTTCTGGCCAATCGTCAAATGCGCGAACAGCGTCATTCCCGCGCTGAGCAACAGTTGTACATAGTACGCAATTCCGCGGCTTAGTACCATCCCGGGCAGAAGAAGACCCGCTGCAAATACCCCTTTGAAGATAATCAAAAATAGATTCTCACTGATTCCCATGCCTCCCGGAAGCGGCAGCATATCGACCGATACTGATACCACTGCCTGGAGCATAACGACATCATATATATGAGCCCCGTGAAGTCCAAAAGACCTGTACACAAACCATGTTACAAAAAACAGGGCGAATCGCTGAAAAAATGTAATCAGAAGGACATTGACCATGACTCTGGCATGGCTGCGCAGATAGGCTGCCGTCGCGTTATACTGATCCATGGAATTCTCCAGCTTCTGAGTTCTCTCCGGCTTGTGCTTCATGATATGGATACGCTCCAGTATTCTCAGGCACCGCATCATAATTCCCTTCGCCAGAGCCGGATGGAATGCCAGAATTGACATAGCTATGCAGCACGCCACATTCAACCCTACCCCCAGGTAGAATACCGGCAGAATTCCTTCCAGGTATTTATGTACAAATCCCCTTTGGAAAAAGGCGACAAACAATCCAACAGCTACTAATACTGACTTATATGTAATTGTAACAATCATCAGCACCAATGTCGAGACAGGAACCGGAATTTTATTCTTCCGCATGTAATATATCTGCATCGGCTGCCCGCCGCTGGCCGACGGGGTAATGGCACTGAAGAAGAACCCAACGCAGGAATATAAAAAGCAGGTCCGCTTCTTCTCCCTGATCCCCAGCGTTCCGAACATATAATGGATGATGATGGACTCTCCCCAGATAAATACAAGCACTCCCAATATTCCCGGAAGAAGATACCATGGATTTACCTGCAGGATGGCCTTAATCACGGCCCGGAGGTCCTCCCCTTTAAATACACTATAGATCGTCAATGCAAATACGACCAGGAGAAAGACGATATTTACAATCTTTTTCTTTTTACTCGTCACAGCCCACCTGCTTTCCCGCAGACATCTCCCGCCTGCGAAAACATTTTCTGTCCATCATGTCAAATACCCGTTTTGGAAAACGGTACAGCTGTGTGTGGAATGCCACCCGGTACATGCCTTCAGCCAGCAGGATCCCTCCGATCACATCTACTATGTAATGCTGTTTTGTAAACTGCGTGGATGCACAGACCAGCAGCGCAAACAGGCAGGAAAAGGCTCGGTATGCCTTCGGCACATTCTTCTGCCCCCGGATACCGATATAGCAGAACCAGCTCACAAGGCAGTGGATGGAGGGGAACAGCCTGGTCGGGTCATCCACCCCGTACACCATTCCCAGAAGCGTCTCCCAGATCCCGCCGCCGGACAGCACCGGCCTGACATTGGTGGTGGGAAGCACGAGATAGAAAAATGCGCATACCAGCCTGGACAGCATATCCGCTGTCACAAACCGGATGCAGTGATCTTCCCCCTGCCGTGCAATTAATATATAGTTCACAATCCAGAACACATAGCACCCCAGATAGACGGCAACAAATCCCGGAATAACAGGAACCGCCCGGTCTATGGGAAGCGTTAAGTCATAATGTTTCCATGATCCCGCCAGCAAATCCGTGCCGGTATAAACTATAAAGTTCAGGATCACACAGGATAGCAGCGGGAACACCGCATATTGTGGTACAACCGGTTTTCTTTTTCCGGATATTTTCCCCATAACAGTCTCCCTTTCTCTTCAGTCTATTGCTATTATAACAGACTTTTGGAAAGTTGCACCTCTTCTATCCGTTTCTTTCATAAATCCTAATAAATTTTTAAGAATTCTGGAAAATCTTCCATATTAAAGGTGTGGTTTAACCAGAGACATTTTTATAATAATCTTCAACCGAAAAATACCGCCCGGAGTGTACAATCCCCGCAGGATCATATACTTCGGGCGGTAAAACGTTACGATGCACGGCCTATGGGCTATACATAGTAACGGTAAAACGTCTCTGTTTCACTTCATATCTACAAAATCCTACAGCTTAATAGAAACAAAGGTTCCGTCTGCTGCCTCCACATGTACTACTTCGAGTCCCTTATTTTCCTTCAGTATATCCATGCATTCGTCCAGCAGCATCACAAGGACCTGTCTGGTAATCAACACATCATAGGGCGGGGGCACATCCCTGCGCATCTGCCGGAAAGCAGCTTCCGGTATAACTTTTACCGCAAGTGACGCCATCCCCATGGGAACCGGAATTCTAAGATTTACATCTTTTGATCTGACTACTACCATCATGATACATATCCTCGCTTACCTGCTATTTGTCCACATAGATTCTGACTGTAGTACCGTCTGCCGCACTGACATTCACAAAATCGCCTTCAACCTCTTCATCCAGGCACTCGGATACGGCATCCATAATGGAAGATAAATCCATCCCCTGCAGTTCCTGTTCCGGCAGCGGAAGCTTTCCGGTTGCCTTGAGCACCTTTTTCACTGCGCCAACCGGGAACTGGATGTTTACTTTATCTCCCGCAGTACTGTCCACAATGATGCGGAACATCTTCTTGTCATAGCTTCTGTGCGCAACAGCTGTCGTCTGCTCCGCCTCAACTCCCATCGCTTTCATAAGCTCTGCCGCCTGCTCCGCGGTTATCGTACGATCTTCCACCATTTTTAAAATTCTTAATCTCTCGTCCATAATGACCTCCAATTTTTCGTCTATTATCATGAATTCTTTCTGCAGAGTTTGTATTACCGCTCCCCCTGCCTCCTTATTATTACTTACTTCAGCTTGCGGATCGCCTCCTCCGCGGTGATCTCGCCCTGCTCCAATGCTTTAAGGACAGCCTCCCGCAGGAGCATCTCTTCGTCCTGAGCCGCATCCTTCTCATACCCAAGCCTTTGAATGACGCCGTCCAGCTTCGCCCTCACAGTGGGATAAGAGATTCCCAGTTCCTTTTCCACTTCTTTGATGTTTCCCCGGCACTTGATAAATGTCTCGGTAAAATGCAGCTCCTCGGCCGACAGGTAGTCAAACTTGCTGAGTGTAAAATCATTTTCTATCACTGTCCCGCACTTGGCACACTTCAAACGCACAACACTGAGTTCCCCGTCACAGACCGGGCACTGGCTAATGACTTTTTTCATATATCCACTTCCTTTCTGTTAATAATATAGCACTTATGTTTAGATTATTCAATACAAATATTAATTATTTTAATTTTTATATTTAATATATTAACTTTTTATTATTTTTTATTGTTTATTCTATACATACTGTAACGTTTTTTCCAGAACAGCTTTTCACTTCCGCCAGTTCGGCGGCCTCCATATTCAGATCCCGCAGACACAGACAGGCCGGCTGCGACGGGACTGCAGCAAAACTTCCAAATAATGTATACAAAGAAGGTGGAGATGCTCATGCATCTCCACCCAAATATATATAATCCAGATCTCCTGTATCAATAACGATACTGCCGCTCTAAGCCTGCGCATTTAAAACAGGTTCTTCTTCTTCCTCTTCCTTATCGTCATAGTCCTCCCCGGGCTTCAGCGTTGTATCATATTTTTTATAATTCTTCAATCCCTTTACCGTACCCACGCATAAGAAACACATCATAACCAGGACAGGCAGTCCAAAGATGATACTCGCAGTCTGGATTGCCATCAGACCTCCCGACCGCCAGCAGGCATATGCCAGCAGGCTCATCAGCAGTCCCCAGAAGATCTTCAGAGGTGCCGGTGCGTGTTTATCCGAAACCGCTTCTTCATCCTTCTCTGATACACACAGGTCGGCAATGGTCAGAACCTGGGACTCAATCATCGTGACTACGGAGAAGATGACCGCTGCAATCGCCAGAACCAACAGGATCGGGGTCAGCGGCAGGTTCTTCAGATAAGCAAAGAATGCTACGGAACTTCCATATTGAGCAATCGCCTCTGAGATGCTGTGGTTTCCTGCCAGTTCCATCTGAATCGTTGAACTTCCGAATATTCCCATCCAGAAGATCAGGAAAATACACGGAGCCAGCATATTGACCAGCACATACTGGCGGACAGTACGTCCCTTGGCACACTTCACTTGGAACAGACCGATCAGAGGTGCAAATGCAAGCCACCACGCCCAGTAGAAAATCGTCCACCCATTTACCCATCCGCTCTGATAAGCAGGTTCCATATATAAGGATTGTGAAGGTAAATTCTGTATAAACTTTCCAACACCTGTCAGTGTATTATTCAGGATAAATAATGTACCGCCTGTACAGAGGGCAAATACCATTAATATGATAAAGATATACATGTTTGCGGAACTGATAAACTGAATCCCCTTATGTAATCCTGTACAGGCCGCGATAATTGCTATTGCAGCAAATCCAAGACAGACAATCAGGGCAATCAAATCACCGCTGATCTTCAGGTCTGCGATGTAGAAACCTGCGCCAACCATCTGGTCGATAACAAGGCCGACTGTAGTGCCGCATCCACCCACCAGGCAGACAATACAGATTGCATTAATCCAATAGCGGAACTTACCGGTTGATTTTTCGCCGATAAGCGGATAGAATCCGGTTGCAACACTGAACGGCTTCTTACAGTTCCAGAAAAGGAATCCGATGCCAAGTCCGACTGCAGTGTAGACAGCATAGGGATGAAGTGTCCAATGCAGGAGCACATAGCGCAGAGACTCTTCTGCCGCCGCTGCCGAGCCGCCTTCCATGCCGGAAAAGGCGGGTGGGCTCTGAAAAAAGCTCAGGGGTTCAGCCACACACCAGTAGCAGATACCGGAACCCATTCCGGAAGTCAGAACCAATGCAAACCATTTGGCAAATGACATTTCCGGTTTTGCATGTTTTCCCCCGAAACGGATTTTTCCATATTTACTGAAGCAGATCCAGATACAGAATACAACCAGCAATGTAGTTCCAAGTCCGTAGAACCAGCCGAAATGAGTTGTCACCCAGCCCAGTGCAACATCCATAGCAGCACCAAATTGTTTCGGTATTGCGACACCAAGGACAACGATCAGGCCGCATATAATTGCCGGCGGTATGAACGTCTGCGGTACAAAACGTTTTTTTCCAGGTTTTTTATCCATGATTACCCTCCTCCTGATTAACCATGTGAATGCTGTCTGATATAAGCATCTAACGCTTCCTCTGCTGCCTTATCAAGCATTGACTCGGGTGCTTCAGCCAGACGGCGTTTCCATTCCTCATTCGCGCGGCGGAGCACATACTCATAATCCTCTGCCTGACGTGTTTCATAGGTACTGTTCCAGTCCGTATATTTTGGATACCATGCGTCATACATATAATCCAGTGTATCGTCTGACGTAAGGAACTCTCCATTGCTGCCAACTTCCATGATCACTTCAAGGGAAGCTGCGTCCTCAGATGTATCGATCCCATCTCTGATCGAAAGCAGCCTGCTGACCATTTCTTCATCCAGTATTGTCTTTTCGAATGATGTGGTCATAAGGCCGTCAACCGTGCCGATCTCGGAAAGCATATAATCCGCACCGCCTAATGTATTGCCGATTGTTCCCTCGTATGACTCAAGGCCGCATTGGTAATCGTTGTTCAGTGAATCTGTGCTGAACGGAATGGATCGGGTCGGCAAGTTATAGAATCTCTTTCCCATCTCTATGAATCCCAGCTGAAGAGCGACTCTTCCGGGAGATCCGCAGCAGTACTTTGCGCCGCGCATGTTCCCCGGCACAGCGCCGGTTCCATAACCTACCGGATTCCCCGGGTTCACGAGCTGAGCCAGTACGATTCCCGTCAGAACCTCCGCGTTCTGCAGAACCAACGTGCCAAAAAGGCGGATCGGTCCTGTAACACCGGCGCTTGTGGCAGTTCCTGTCGTTACGACCTGCCCCCGCTCCGCCAGCGCGATGATATTGCCCAGACAGTCCTTAGACCAGGCTAACGGACTTAAGCTTGGGCATGAACCAGGCGCCAGATAGATATTTCCACCCGGTTCAAGTTTTTCTCCCATAACAATCTCAATCATGTCCATGGCTTCATTCATTTTTTTGTAATCAAAAAGCTCTGTATAAAAAGGCTTGTCGGTGTGCTTCAGAACTGCCTTCATGATCTCAAGATGGCGGATATGTACCGGCACGTCATTTGCTTCCGCTCCGTTGTTCGTATTCATCGTTATGACATCGCTTGCCTGGTAAATCTTACAGAGATTTTCCACATCCTTCAGCGTCCCTTTCCTGATGCCTTCGTCCAGTGTCATGATATTTACCGGTCCGATCGGCCCCGGCACGCCGTAACCGCCATTGCCAAGATCCAGATTACGCGCACTGTTCCTGCCGCGGATTACAAAATGAGACGGTGCTGTTTCCAGTGCATTTCTCACCTGTGATTCGGTGAAATATACCTGTTCCCCGTCTACGCGAAAACCATGGTCTTTGAAGATCTTCAGTGCTGTTTCATCTGGAAAACGGATGCCGTTTTCTGCGAGAATCTTCATAGAATAGTCATGGATCCGCTGTAAGTCACTGTCTTCTAACATCGACAGCTTAATGCCGCGCATAAAATTATCGCTCATAGTTTTTCCTCCTCATATCGGCAAGCGTTTTCACTCCCTGCCATATATATCCGGAAAGCCCCGGGGCTTTCCTATTATCCGACAAAAGCGGTCATCGCTGCCTCCAGCGGAACATTCCCCGGAAGCGCCTCTACCTGTACACATACTCTGGCCGGTTTATGTTCTCCGAAAAACTCTGCATATGCTTCATTGACTGTGGCAAAATCATCCAGATTATTCACATACACATCCACTTTTGCGACCGATTCCTTGCAGCCGCCCCCTGCTTCCACGATGCTCAGCAGGTTATTTAATACCAGCGTTGTTGCCGCTTTTATCTCATACACATATTCCCCATCCTTTGTCAGAGGTATCTGCCCGGACGTTATAATCATATTACCATATTTTCTTCCATGACAGTAAGGTCCCAATGCGGGTGACGCCTCACTGCTGATCAACTCTTTTAATTCCATAACACTATTTTCCTTTCGCATATTCTCCATAAACCCTGCCGAAAGAATAGTCCGCATCGAATGCCGTGCAGGCGGCATCCCCATCTGTATCTTCCACAATATGCTGGATCTTGCTCACGTCCTGCTTCCGGCTGGCTGCTACAATTTTGTCTTCAGAGTGTAGTATCACTCTGCACCCCTTAAATTTCTGAAGCTGTTCTCCTACCTGGATTCCTTTCTTCGTCAATATAACGGAAAGACTGCTTATTTTAAAGCCATACATCACTTTATTGATTACTACAACACAAACATATAAATCTACGATGGAATACAACAGCAGATCCCAGTCTTTCAACAGCAGTGATCCCACCGTAATAATAATAAAGTCGCCCACTAAAAGGATATTTCCCATTGGGATATGGGGAAACTTCTTCAGCACCAGCCGTCCTACTACGGTCGTCCCCCCCGTGGTTCCTCCTGCATCCAGGATCATTCCCAGTCCAACGCCCATAACAACTCCCCCGAAAACGGATGCTAAAAATACATCCTGGGTAAATGGCTTTAAAAACGCCAGCATATCAATCATGGATGATGACAGCAGTACCGTCAGGCCCGTATAAATCAAAAGCCTCTTTCCCAATACTATCGTTCCCCATATGACAAGAGGCACATTGATAATAATACTGAGTATTCCGATCGGAAAACCGGTCAGGGCCTTAACTACGACCCCGATCCCGGTTACTGACCCGGGAATGATCTTTGCCGGGTCAATGAAGAGAACGACAGAAAGTGCATATAAGAAACAGCCTGCCACGATTTTACAGATTGCGATTGATTCACTTTTTATCAGACTTTTTCTTTTTTCCATGGATTGTCATTCCTTTTCTTTATCATATAAAATCAGCAGCGCATCTGCAATAGAGACATCCTCTTCTGTCACAAATACCGGATTAATATCCAATTCTTTGATGTCATCCCTGCCTTCTGCCGCCATGATACTGATCTTGACCAGCAGCTCTGCCAGTGCTTTCTGGTTGCATACGGGGTTTCCCCTGTATCCGTTCAGTAAGGGGTAGGACTGAAGCTGCCTGAGCATGTTCTCTGCCTGGTTCAGGGTCAGCGGTGCAGGTGCAAGCTGCACATCTTTAAAGAGTTCCACAAATACACCGCCCATTCCAGCCATGATCATAGGCCCAAAATCTTTATCATTATTCACACCGATAATCATTTCCACGCCGGGTTTTAGCATAGGCTTTATCAGCACGCCTGAGAGCTCGGCATCCGGTGCGTTTCTGGCACAGTTTTCCATGATCTCATCAAACGCGGCATATAACTCTAATGCATTTTTTATGTTCAGCCGGACTCCCCCCACATCTGATTTGTGCTGGATATCTTTCGAATGAATCTTTACCGACAGCGGATAACCCAGCTTTTCTGCGGCTTCTGCGGCTTCCTCCTTGGTTACTGCAACTGCCTGGGGTGGAATCGGCACTCCATGGCTCTCCAGATAATTCAGACTGTCGTATTCGCTAAGCCCAATACCGCTGATGTGTTTCTCTTCCGGAATTGCAGCTTCCATATCCTCGAATCTGAAATACGCAAAATCCAGAACTTTCTTTATAATATCACAGCCATAGCGTCCTGACGGAAGGAGGGCAACGCCTGCCTCCTGCAATGTATCCGCACTCTCCTGATGCCTGGTGTGTTCGATAAACGGCAGCCAGAATACCGGCTTCATCCCCGGAATCTGACGGGCAAGCGAAGCGGCCTCGACCATATGGGCGATGGTATCATCCCATATTTCCCTGGTGATCGTATAGGCGATACAGATTGCATCTACATTCTCATCTTTAGAAATCGCCTCCATTGCACTGCGCATCGCTTCGGTATTATATCCTATCCCTGCAGTCATATCAAAGGGGTTGTTCACAGAACCGTAATCCGGCACCAGCGTCTGGAGATAGGCTTTCGTCTCCGGTTTGTACTCTGCAAGCTCAATCCCATATTCATCTGCCAGATCGGCCATCACGCCTGCCTCTCCGCCGGATACGTTCATAAACACCATGCGTTTTCCTTTTGGAAGCTCTGCCAGCCATGAGAACGCATTGGTGATGCCCATCAGCTCCTCCAGATCCGTTGCCTCAATCACGCCATAACGTCTAAATACTGCCCTTAACACCTTATCGGCTCCCGAGAGAGAGCCCGTATGAGAAGCTGCAAGCTCCTGGGCCTTACCGGAGCGCCCTGTCTTCAGAATAACGACAGGCTTTTTCTTGAGTGCAGCCTTGCGGAATGTCTCAGCCAGTTGTTTCGGCTTTGTAATCCCCTCCATATATGCTGATACAACTTTTGTGTCCTCGTCATCCACCAAAAAGTCCAGATAGTCCTCTACCTTAACATTGCAGGAATTACCGGATGATATTGCGTAGCTGAATCCCATGGTGGGACTGTCAAGTCCGCCCAGTACAATCTGCCCGCTCTGCGAAACCATACCTATATTGCCTGCTCGCTCCCTCTCCTCCACGAGAAATGCATATGCAAAGATCCCGTCGATAAAGTTGGCAAAGCCCGCACAGTTTGGGCCCATAACAGCAATCCCAAGCCGGTCTGCTTCTTCCACCAGTTCCTTCTGATCCTCCCTGCCATCATCGCCGATCTCGCTGTAACCGCTTGCGTATACTACCGCGCCGCCGCAGTTTTTCTGTGCCGCTTCCCGTAATAGCGGTACAATTGTTTTTTTAGGCGTACAGAGAATGACCAGATCCACATCTTCCTCGATTTCCAGTACGGAATGATAAGCGCGCCGTCCAAAGATTTCATCTCTTCCCGGATTTACAAAATACACGTGATCCAGATTCTTAGAAAACTTCAGGTAATTTCTGGTTGTGTCGCCGCCGAATCCCGCTTTTTCACTGGCGCCGATGATTGCCACACTTTTTGGCTTTAATAACTTATTTAAATCCATGACCGCACCCTCTCTACACTCTTTCTGTTCTCTCGAACCCAAGTTCAAAGCATTTTAAATTAGACGGATCCGCCTTTCCCTTTTTCGCAAAATATTCTTCCAGGGTTCTCGCAAACTGCTTTGCATCAATCATCTTGGTTGCCTTGATCATAGCCCCCAGGATGACCAGGTTCGCACCCCTTGGATTCCCCGCTTCTACGGCAATCCCCGAAGCATCAACCCCATATACTTCCACATCCTTTGGAAATGTCTTTTCCCCGAATAAGGAACGGTTTATAACTACCTTGCCGCCCGGACGCATTTCCTTTTCGTATTTATCATAGGCGCCTTCCGTCATGCAGCATAACACATCCAGGTAATCCGGATACGGGCTTCCGATCTCCTCATCGGAAACAACCACGCGGCACAGGGCAATACCTCCCCGCATTTCCGCTGAGTACTCGCTGGTCCAGCTTACATTTTTCCCGTTTTCCGCTGCAATCTGTATTAAAATCTTACCGGCGGTCAGGACTCCCTGCCCTCCGATTCCTGCAAACATAATATCAGCCAATCTGCTCACCCCCATTATCAACATATACTTTCACTGGAAAGATTTTTTCATTTTCTTCTTTCAGCTTGACCATTGCATCTACCGGAGACATTTTCCAGTTCGTGGGACACGGAGAAAGAATCTCTATAATGGAAAATCCTTTGTTGTCTCTTTGATATTCAAATCCCCTTTTAAGCATTTTCTTGGTTTCATCAATATGCTTCGAATCATACAGCGCTCCGCGTGCCGCATAAGCTATCGGGTAGTTCTGAATAATATTCAGCATATCAAAAGGCTCGCCTGCCACGGTATCGTCCCGTCCCTTTTTACTGCTGACCGTCTTATCTCCCACCAGTGTCGTTGCCGGACACATCTGGCCTCCGGTCATGCCGAAGATTCCGTTATTGACTACGATCATTGTGACCGGCACGTTCCGCTGCGCCGCATAGCATGTTTCCGCCAGTCCGATCACATAAGAACATCCGTCGCCGGCATGGATATACACATTGGAATCCGGCAGCACCTTTTTGATGCCCGTTGCTACTGCCGCACAGCGGCCATGCGGGCCGGCGATTCCATCACAGTTTAATGTGTCAATTGACCAATAGGCACAGGCAATATCTACTACCTGTATTGTCTTTTCTACTAAATCCAGTTCCTCACAGCACTCGGCAACCAGACGCTGTACGATGCCATGCCCGCAGCCTCCGCACCAGCCTACCTGCTGATTAATCATTTCTGGTTTTTTCAATATTACTGCCATTTAATACACCTCCAGTTCCTTTGCATTTCCCTCCAGTATACTCTTACAATAATCCACGATTCCCTGTGTTGTAGGAACATATTTGGAGGTAAGATATCCATAGAGCGGAACACTGTATTTTGTTGCAAGACGCACGTCCTGTCCCATCTGGGCAGAAATGCTCATCTCCACTGTGACAAGCCCCTTTAATCCATCCGGAAGAGATTCAAATGCTTTTTCCGGATAAGGCCAAACTGAAATCGGACGAATCAGCCCCAGTTTCATGCCCTGTTCTCTTGCACGGCGAACTGCGGATTTGCAGACTCTGGAGGAGATTCCATATGCAACCAGTATGAGTTCTGCATCCTCTGTCATAAAGTTCTCCCAGCGCTGCTCATTCTCGTGCATCGCTGTGAATTTATCGCGCAACATCTGGTCATATTCCGCATAATCCATGGAACGGTCCAGATTCGTGACTTTCACTTTCGGCTCATCTTTTTCCTTATACCCCTTGATTGCCCAGTCAAATTTTGTTCGGTCATGCTCCTTTGCCTCAGGGAAAGTTACCTTTTCAATCATCTGGCTGATTCCGCCGTCGCTTAAAACGATGACGACAGTGCGGTATTTTTCTGCAAGGTCAAATGCCTCATATGTAAGCTGTGCACATTCCTGCACAGAGGCCGGGGTCAATACTATCTGCCTGGAATCTCCATGTCCGCCTCCCCTGGTAGCCTCCCAGTAGGAATCCTGCCCTTCTGTAATCTCGCCGTCACCGACGCCGTACCTCATTACATCGATCAGTACTGCCGGCAGATTATAAGAAGCCAGATAAGAGATTCCCTCCTGCTTCAGATCGTATCCCGGTCCCGATGAGCTTGACATCACTCTTTCCCCGCAGGCTGCTGCGCCCCAGAGCATGCTCATACTTGCAATCTCACTCTCGCCCTGGATGAATACTCCGCCTCTGTCTGCCATATGAGCTGACATATATTCCAGTATCTCGCTCTGCGGCGTAATCGGATAACCGGCATAAAAACGGCAGCCTGCACGAAGAGCAGCTTCAGCGATTGCCTCGTTGCCTTTCATAAGTTCAAATTCTTTGTTCATGTTTTCTCAGCCTCCCTATTCTATTGTAAATACATAATCCGGACAGATTTTATAGCAGCGCCCGCATCCAATACAGGCCTCCTCATCAACACGGATAATCTCATAGCCTTTTTTATTTAATTCCTTAAGCGGCTCGATCGCCTTTACCGGACATACGCCTACACACAGGCGGCATCCTTTACAAAGGCTGGTTTCTGTTTTTGCTTTCGACATATCTTTTCACCCTCTGTTTCCTGAAATTGTTTTTACTGTTCCGAAATATTGTTTATTGATTTGCCTGTTACATTTGATCTCCTTTCCTTTGTTTCAAAATACGTGTTATTTGTTTCATATTTTCTATCTTTAATTTCATAATATCACCAATTATTTTTATTTTCAACTTATTTATTTCAAAATAACTCCCAAAAAACACGATAAGTTTTTATGCAATTTGTTACTTGAAATAATTATTTCACCTATGTATAATTAAAAAGTAACAGTCTAAATAGTTAAAATAAGATCGTTTCATAAAAGGAGGGATTGATTTGGCTCAGCCAATAACCAAGATGGAAACCATCCAGTCTGTAGACAGAGCATTCCAGATATTAGAGACAGTCTCACGTCTTGGCAGCATCAGCCTGGCAGACCTGCAGAAGAAACTGCAATACAACAAAGCATCCCTGTCCCGCCTTGTTTACACATTGGTAGAGAATGGATATCTCGTGAAAAATGAAAAATCAGGGGAATATGTTCTCACACTAAAAGCGTATGAAATTGGAATCAATGCGGTTCAGAACCTGGACAAAATATCCCTTATCAACTCCACCTTAGCGGATTTAAGCAGGGAAACCGGACGGATAGCACAATTTTCCATAGAAGACAATAACCAGCTGTTATGCATACAGAGCATCGGCCAGCAATCTTCTTCATTTTCCGTCTACACCAATGTGGGCCGGCGTTCTCCGCTTTACTGTACCAGTGCAGGCAAGGCGCTGCTGTCAGCCTATACGAACACCAGGATCATGGAATTATGGGATACCATGGATGTAAAACCCCTGACAGAGCACACGATTACGGATGTCCATGAATTTCTCCACGATATCAGCGAGATCCGAAGACAGCAGTATGCATTGGACAGGGAAGAGAACGAGTATAATGTCTTTTGCATCGGCGCTGTCGTACTGGATCACACCAGCACCCCGATAGGCGCTGTAAGCATCAGCGGTGACAGTCTGACACCGGAAGAAGAACAGCAGATCAGCACCTTACTGATATCCTCAGTGAAGCGGCTTTCCAATCTGCTGGGGTATATGATGTAGCATTACAAAACAAAACCGGCAGGTCCGCTTTGGCACCGCCGCGATGCCGCCTTGCGGCTATTTACCTTATCGCAGCGTGTGCATCCCTCCGGGAGGACTTTTTTATCTTATAGTCGAACTTTCCTATAAGAAAATCAGGGCTGAAATCTACAAAAGTAGATTTCAGCCCTGATTTTATACGCAATTACAAAGACTTATAACCAAAAATCTTTTGATACAAAAGTCCATTAGTCCCGCGCCATACGTTTTTTCCGTTTTTGCACATACATCTTTTTATCTGCTTCTCGAATCAACCCCTCGCAATCGGAGATCTCTGTACTCTCAACAATACCATAACTAAAAGAAAGCGGGTAGGGAAATCCACTTTCTGCCGCAAGATTTCGCAGCCTGTCATTGATCGCTTCCGCTTTCTTTTCAGCCTCTTCTGTACTCTTCCCCGCAAAAAGAAGCAGAAACTCATCGCCTCCATAGCGGAACATGGAGTCTCCGTTTCGACAGACACTTCGGATCTCCCTGACTGCTGTCAGAATATAGCGGTCCCCCTCCTCATGCCCATGTTGGTCATTGACGTTTTTGAGACCGTCCAGGTCCAGAAAGCATAAGGTAAAGCAGGCGCCCTCTGCCATCATTGCATTGACCGTTTCCTCCGCATACTGCCTGTTATAAAGCCCGGTCAGAGAATCGACAGCCGCCTGCCGTCTCAGATAGTGTGCTTCCCACTCCTGCTCCCTCAGTTCCTGTTCTATGCGCAGGTTTTCCTCCCGGTAATCTTCCAGCTCACAGATCCGGACCGTATAGCGTACGGCAATATAAAACCCAATCACGCTGAACAGACAGGATTTGATGCTCCATACCTTCAATAGCAGATCGTTTAGTGGTGTAGAGTACAGGAGCAGATTCAGGAACAGATAAAAAAAGAGGCCTGCCATCATTTCCAGCAAAAATGCATGATGCTGGGGATGGCTTAATATTAGGCGAAGCCGCTCAATAAAAACTGTGCTGAATACATGCATGATGGCGCCCGCCAATAGAAATCCCAACAGCACGGGTAACCCCTTCAGATTATCAGCATTCGTTATATGGTTATCAAAGCGCTGCAGAGGCAGATTCAACATAACCGCAATGATACTCCGGCAGAAAATATTGGCTGCAAGTCCATAGATAATCCCCGTAAGTGTACTGAACAGCGCACATTTTCCATCTCCTTTACCGAAGATAAGCGTTTCAAAAAACAAAAGAAACGCGAACAGAAACCAGTTTACAATTAATGGGAATTCTAACACGCTGCAGGCAACGAAGAACAGGTAATTGAGGATAAAACTGAGCAGGACGAACCGGACGCGTCTTTCCTGCATTTGACGAAGCTTTCCGGCCATCGAAAAATACTGCCAGTTAAAATAGTAATAAGCCGCAGCCGTGATCAGCAAAAGCATCTCATTCCCTCCTCTCTGATCCGTTCCTCTTTTGTTTATCCAGATACATCGCCTGATCAGCCCGGTGTAAGATTTGTTCTACGCTGCCGTTATAATTGTCTGTAACAAAAGCGATTCCGTAACTGAAAGAAAATGAGGGCCTGCATTGCTCCTCCATATGTATACGTATGGATTTCATCCGTTTTTCCGCTGCTTCCAGAGAACAACCGGGCAGCATGACAATAAACTCATCCCCGCCTACCCGTGCAAATACATCCGCCTTTCTCAGACAGGAACTAAGCTCTTTTGCAAAGCGTATAAGGTAGAGATCCCCTGCATGATGGCCCTCCCGGTCATTAATCTGTTTGAGGAGGTCCAGATCTATAAATACAAGAGAAAACGGTTCCTTCTCCTGCAGAAGAAATCCTATTCGTTCCGTGGCGTAGCGCCGTGTAAAGATTCCGGTCATTGAGTCCAGTACGATCTTACTGCGGAGTTCAGCAGCCGTCCGATTCTGCTCTTCCAGTCTTTCCATCAGATGATGGTGCTCCTCCTCCAGATAATGTACCTTCAGAATCCGGTAGAAATGACTGAGGAACCTGATCAGATAAAACTCCAGCAGCAGCGTGCTTCCGACTAAAAAAAGCGGCAGCAGCCCCCAGCTGATATCTGCAATGCACAGCACGCTGTCCAGCAGCAGGAAAATATTACAGAACCAGAGAAATATCATAAATGGCCGGACTTCCTCGCTCTCCGACTGCGTGCGGAGTACCTCCAGTATCATACCCCAGCGCGGGATCAGCCAGGCAGTCAAACTATTCGCAGCCAATACAACGCCGGCTGTGGCAATCCGCCAGGAGGGCTGCTGCAAAAGCTCGTTCATCTGTATCCCTGTCGCCAGTGAAATGGTACCAATCAGAATCATATGCAGCGCCATAGTTGTCAAATGGGTAAGATTAATCAGAAAAAGTTCTTGGGAGCGATACCGGCTGTTGCGGAGCAGCCGGGAGAGTTTCCCTCCATATGCCAAAATATAAAACAAGGGCAGAGGAATATTGACCATTCCCCAAAAGAAAAACAAAAGAAAAGCGGGGAGATAGTTCAAAATCCGCTTCAGTACCGTATTCTTTTGCTTGTATCCCAAAGTACTCATAGCGTGTTCTGATAAACAGGCAAAAAGAAGGGATAAAACGACGGGCACCAGAAGCCCCCAGCCAAGGTAGATCGGAAATGGCAATGTAATCCCTCCTTCTTCTGCGTTTCTCTCAGCTCTTTTCTCTATACATTGTTCATATTAACAGGATTTATTATATCAGACCTAAATGGAAAACACAATCTTATCTCCCTTTGGCCGCCGAATATCACTGCAACGTAAAAGCGTCCGGACTTCAATAATCCGAACGCCATCTTCATATAAACTATTCTTGGTGATTATGCGTTGCCACAGACGCCCCCTAATATTTCTTCGAGTGCATTCTTACTGCTTGTGTGGCATCTGATTACATCTGCATTGCATCTTCCTGCCTCATCCACAGCGCATTTCACCATTTTATGGGATACAGTATTCGTGAAGAGCACGATCAGATCCGGACTGCCAATCTGTTTTCCCAGCGCCGCAGACATCTGGGTAAATACCTTTGCTTTACAGTGGAACTGTTTACAGATTTTTTTATACTGACCTACCATACGGTCATGTCCTCCAATTATTACTATACTCATAAAATCCTCCTTATTGACTTTCTGCATAATTCTTCCATGTTATGATTCATATTCTAACGCTTTGCATTTTTAGTTAGTTTAAACTAACTCATATATATCATAACCGGTTTTATCCAAAAAATCAATAACATATACGGAAACTTTTTCTCAATTAGATGTCATTCTCTTCATTCAAATGCAAGGCTGACTTTCGTTGTCGGGAAATTTTATCGTTTCCTACATCTGCACTACTTTGTCAGCAATCCCCATTGTAGATTTTCTGTGAGAGACAAGCAGAATCAATTTCCCTTCTTTCTCTTTTTTCAGGCTCTTCAGTATGATGCCTTCGTTCAGGCTGTCAATGTTGCTGGTAGGTTCATCCAGCAGTATCATCCGGCTTTTGTGCAGAAAGGCCCTGGCAATCCCGATCCGCTGCTTCTCCCCGCCGGATATACAGTCTCCAAGCTCTGTCAGCCTGCTTTCATACCCTTTGGGCAGCGACATGATAAATTCATGGATGGACGCTTTCTTTGCCGCCTCCTCCACTTCCTGCCTGGTGGCATTCTCATCCGCAATCTTGATATTATTTTCGATCGTATCATGGAACAGAAATGTTTCTTGTGTCACATAGGACATGCCGCGGCGCAGGGAATTCGTCCGGATGTTGTTCACGTTTTCAGTTCCATAGGTAATCTTCCCCTGATCCGTCTCGTAAAAGCGCATCATCAGCTTCAGCAGAGTAGACTTCCCGCAGCCGCTTTTTCCGAATATCCCATGGATTTTACCAGGTTCAAAATCAGCGTTAAAGTTCTCCAGAACGCCATCCTGCTCCTCCTGATACCGGAAACTGATATCACGGCAGCAGGCGGCGCCTTCGCCCAGCGCTGCGCCGGCTATCACATCTTCTACAGCAGGCTTCTCCTCCAGGATATTAAGAACGCGGTTTCCGCTTGCAAGTGTATGATTCAGGTTGTTTGACAGTGCAGATAATGCCGCCGTAGGGCCAAAGGAACTCATCATAGCAATGACCGCTGTTACACCCTGGTAAAACTCCATTTTGCCCCCGCGGATAAGAAGACCGCAGAGAACCAGCATGAGAATCCCGGCGGCAAGAATCACCGTGTCTGTGGAAATCCGCTGCACGTTTTCATCTTTTTTCAGCCCTTTACTGGTCTTTTCCAGTTCTTCTGTCTGCTCCGCCATCTTCTCCATGCGCTTCTTGGTCTGTCCATACTGCAGCAGCTCTTCCAGCCCGTAAAGATTATCCAGCACGGCAGTGTTCAGCTCACCAAAAGAATCCCGGTACTTCTGTCCGCTGTCTTTTCCTTTTTTCCCGTTTAACAGGGGGATTACCACACCCACTGCCGCATAGGACACAAGAGCAAGCGCGCCTGCCCCAGGATGCTGAAGCCCGATGAATATGGTCATAAAGACCGATGTAATCACCGCAATGGCAGCCGGTGAAATGGTATGGGCATAAAACACCTCCAGCAGTTCAATATCACTGGTAATAATCGATATCAAGTTTCCCTTCCCGCTGCCGTCCAGTTTCGCCGGCGCCAGCTTTCTAAGGGATGCAAAAACTTTATGGCGGATTCTAGCCAGCAGTTTAAATGCGATGTAATGATTGCATGACTGCTCCGCATAGCGCAGAATCCCTCTGAATACAGCGAATATAATCAAAACGGCTGCGATCATATAAAATGGTTTTCCATCGTAAAGCCCCGCCGCGGACAGCAGGCCATATCCCCCAAAAACGGTCAGGAATGTGGCGGCAAGATTCCCTATACATCCCATAAGGACCGCCAGCGCCATAAGACCCAAAAGCGGTTTAACCATACCAATCAGCCCGGCCATCACCTGGAATGAACTCCTTGTTTTTTCTTCTTTATGTCCCATTATGCCGCCCCCTCTCCTGTATATTTTTCCAGTTCTTTCTGGCCTGTATAAAGCCTTGCGTAGTCTCCCTGCATCTTCATCAGCTCCGCATGGGTGCCCTGCTCCGCAATCCGGCCCTCCCTGATCATCAGAATCTGGTCTGCGCCAGTCACATTTGCCAGCCTGTGGGAAATCAAAAATACTGTTTTCGTGCCCGCAAGCCCGTGAATGACCTTCATGATCTGGTTCTCGCTTTCTGCATCAATGTTGGACGTCGCTTCGTCAAAGATATAGATATCGCTGTCGTGCAGTATGGCGCGTGCCAGGGCGAGGCGCTGTTTCTGGCCGCCGGACAGGTTCGATGCCTTCTCATCCAGCTGCATAGAAAGTCCTCCTTTTTCCATCACAGTTTCATACAGGCTGACCTGTCTGAGCACATCCAGCATCTCTGCCTCCGATGCGTCTTCCCTGCCCATCCGCAGGTTCTCCATGACCGTGCCCTTGAACAGGTAACTGTCATGACGGATCCTGGTAATCTTGCTGTAAAGCGTCTCCTCAGCCAGATCACGGATGCTGACGCCGCCGACGGTGACGTCTCCCTTATATGACACGTGATCCTGCATCAGAAGAGATGCGATGGTGCTCTTTCCGCATCCGGATTCGCCTACCAGCGCTGTGAATCCCTTCTGGGGCACTTCAAAACTGACGCCCTTTAGCACCTGCTTTTCCTCATCGTAGCCAAAGGATACATCCTGAAAGCGGACCTCATTGCCTTCCGTCCGACAGACCGTCCCCTTCTGCGGCACAGGTGCATCCAGAAGCAGGAAGATCTTATCCGCCGCTGCGTTACCGTTCATGGCTATGTGAAAGAAAGATCCAAGCAGGCGCAGGGGCAGGAAAAACTCGGCCGATATCATGATCATGAAGAAACACTCCTCCAGGCTAATCCTTCCTTTTCCAAATTCCAGGATACCCAGAATGATTCCCGCTGCGGCGCCCCCGTATGCGACCAGATCCATGACACTGATCGAATTCAGCTGCATAATCAGCACACGCATAGTGATCTTCCTGAACTTTTCTGCTTCCTCATCCATTTTCCTGGCATATCTGTCATCCGCCTGATAGATTTTCAGAGTGGTCAGCCCCTGGAGGTTCTCTAAAAAAGAATCCCCCAGTTCCGTGTACGTCCCCCAGTAGCGGTTCAGCATTTTCTTTGCAAATTTCTGTACTGCCACGATGGAAAGTGGAATCAGCGGCACACACAGAAGCAGGACAACTGCTGCCTTCATGTTCATGGTTCCCACGATCACAAACAGGGTCAGCGGGGCCAGCAGGCTGTAAAAGAACTGCGGTACATACTTCCCGAAATAGATCTCCAGCTGATCCACGCCTTCCGTACTGATCTGGACTGCCTCGGAGGTTGCAATCGTATCTCTGTACCTGCCGCCCAGTTCCATCAGCTTTGCATAGACTTTCTCCCGAAGGCGGCGTTTGACTTCCGTGGACGCCCGAAATGAGAACCTGCTGTTCAGAGAATTCATGATCCCCCTGACCAGAAGCACTGCTGCCAGAATCAATAGCATCCGCCAGATGCCGGCTGTCTCCAGGCTGCCCGTCCTCATATCACCTATAAAATCAGCTGCTGCCAGCATAAGAATTACATTCGCAAGCAGGATGCCCCACTGTGCGGCTACCATGCCGGCGACATATTTTTGATTATCCCGAAACTCTTTTAATAACCGTTTATGAAACATGTGCTTTTTTCCCCTTTCTGATTCTTCTCCCATAACGCGTGATATGACCGATCAGGAAGATACAGAATACGAGTCCTGACATCTTATGTAGGATTTTCACCGCCATCACGCCTCCCAGGGGGTGGATTAAAAATCCGGAAAGAACCATAATCACTGTTACAATATAAAACAAAACCTCACCATACTTTTTCATTGATGTGCCGCTCCCTTTCGCTTTTCTTTCAGTGTAACCATCACATGGCGGACCGCCAGTACCGGGTGTACCAGCAGCATTCTGGGTCCCGCATACCGCATAACCAGCCTGATCTGCTCCTGCATCTTTGGTGCATAACAGTGTACTGTGCAAGCGCTGCAGAACGTTTTAGTCTCCATAAACGGGCATTTTTCTGTCCGTTTCAGTGCGTATTCCCTCAGGCTTTCGCATGAGGGGCACAGTTCTTCTTTTGTATGATGATTTCCCCTGCAGTAAATGGAGATCATGGCATCCAGCATCTCCATCTCCTGCCTGCGCTTTTTCCCGGCATCTGTCTTATTATTCATTTACTGCGATCTCCCTGTTCTCGCTCTTTGCCGTCTTGATTTTAAAAGTAAAATAATAGATGTGGAACAGAGCAACCGCAAGAATCACCGCTTTTGCCTGCCATACAGGCACGATCAGAAAACTGATTGTAAAGATCAGGCACAGTGTACCGAGCGCTTTTTTCTTTGCAGCCTTCTCCATCTCTTTCTTGTTCACGGCTGGCTCTACATATTTCTGGTACATTATGGTTGACAAAAACCATGTGTGAAACTTTTCTGAACCCCTGGCAAAGCAGACCGCCGCCAGTATCAGAAACGGAGTTGCCGGAAGAAGCGGAAGGATAATCCCCACGACCCCCAGTCCGACAAAAAAAAATCCCAGCGCAATAAATATACCATTGATAATCTTTTTCATATTCACCTCTTTTTGATCATACATTTCCTTTTTATCCCAATTTAAAAGCGCTTAGTGGGAGTGTCTCTCATTAAGCGCTATAATTGTTTTATAATGCCACAGAGGCAGAAGCGTCCTGTTCATACAGGCAGCCGTACCTTTTCTCCTGTCTCAGAGAATGAGTACCAGCTTCCGGTTCATTGCCCCGATTTCTTCCAGGGTGTTCACCATTCTGTATACCGTTGCCATGCCGATCTTATGGTCGATCTGGGCTGCTTTATAATAAATTTCCTTGCAGCTCTGACATTCATCTTCCAGAATGATATCGATTAACACGAGACGCTGCTTCGTAATCCTGCATCCGTTCTCTTTTAGTTTCTCAATGATCAACTCTTTACTTTCCACAATGACCTCCGCAATGTTTACAGTCCCCGCCGCACTGAATTGATTTACCGTTCTTTTTATCCCGTATCATGCCGCGGATTACAAGTGCAACCGCACCCACTACGATAGCTCCCGCCAGAAGTGTTCCCATAGAAGCTGCCTCCTTTCATACAGGAACCGGCTGAATATCGGTTCCTGAATTCTTTGTTACTTGGCTCTTGCCAGATTCTTTGTGTTAACTTTTAACGTTTTACTCTCTTTATATGGCCTTACTAACAGATAAACAAATCCAATCACAAGAATAATTGCCGCAACAACTCCAACGCCAAAGGTTCCCGCCGTAATAAATGTTCCGATCTGATATACACAGAGTGCAACTACATATGCGAGCAGTGTCTGATATCCTACTGCAAACCAGAACCATTTTGCGTTGTTCATCTCTCTCTTAATCGCGCCCATTGCTGCAAAGCATGGTGCACACAGGAGGTTGAATACAAGGAAGGAATATGCTGCAACTGCGGTCATGCTTCCTGCAAGTGATCCCCAGATTTCGTTGCCTTCCTCTGCCACTTCCGCGAAGCCATAGAGGATACCGAATGTACCGACTACATTTTCCTTTGCTACCAGGCCAGTGATTGCCGCAACCGCTGATCTCCAGTCTCCCCATCCAAGCGGAGTGAATATCCAAGCGATTCCGTTGCCAACTGCCGCCAGGATGCTGTGATCTAATTCCATATCTTCAAGCATTCTGAACTGACCGTCGATCCATCCGAAGTAGGAAGTAAACCATACCAGGATCGTGGAGAGCAGGATGATGGTTCCGGCTTTTTTGATAAAGGACCAGCCGCGTTCCCACATGCTGCGAAGTACATTTCCCACAGTTGGAAGGTGATATGCCGGAAGTTCCATAACAAACGGAGCCGGATCGCCTGCAAACATTTTTGTTTTCTTTAAAATAATCCCGGAGCAGATGATCGCAGCAATTCCTACGAAGTAAGCGCTTGGCGCCACCCACCAGGCTCCGCCGAACAAAGCGCCTGCGATCAGTGCCACGATCGGCAGTTTCGCACCGCACGGAATGAAGGTTGTCGTCATGATCGTCATCTTGCGGTCTCTGTCATTCTCAATCGTACGGGATGCCATAATTCCCGGTACGCCGCACCCGCTGCCAATAAGCATTGGGATAAAAGATTTTCCGGAAAGTCCAAATTTACGGAAGATTCTATCCATGATAAATGCAACTCTGGCCATATATCCGCATGCCTCCAGGAAAGCAAGGAAGATAAACAGTACAAGCATCTGCGGTACAAACCCGAGCACCGCACCGACACCGGCTACAATACCATTCAGGATCAGTCCCTGCAGCCATGCCGCACAGCCGATCGCATTCAGTCCGGATTCAATCAGAACCGGGATGCCGGGGACCTCCAGCCCGAACAGGCTCCAGCCGTCGCCGAACAATCCGTCATTTGCCCAGTCCGTAGCCCAGGTGCCCACCGTTGTGACCGACACATAGTAGACAATAAACATGACAACCGCAAAAATCGGAAGCGCCAAAAACCGGTTTGTAACAATTCTGTCGATCTTGTCGGAAACCGTCATCTTTCCTCGGCTGCTCTTAGTATAGCACTCATCTATAATAGAAGAAATATAAACATACCTTTCATTTGTAATAATGCTCTCGGTATCATCATCCATCTCTTTTTCTATGGCATTGATCTCTTCCTTAACATCGGGTACAAACTTCATCTGGGAAGAAATCTTGTCATCCTTCTCGAGAAGCTTGATCGCGAAAAACCTCTTCTGGTCCTCCGGTACGCCGCTGCCGATTTTGTTCTCCACCAGATTCAGTATATCTTCTACCTCCGGTGCAAATTTGTGAACCGGAGGCGCTGCATTTCTGCTCTTTGCAATCTTCACAGCCCTCTCTGCAGCCTTTGTAACTCCATTTCCCTTCAGCGCTGAGATTTCAACAACTTCGCAGCCCAGTTTTTTGCTCAGCTTATCAATATGAATCTTGTCTCCGCTCTTCTCGACCACATCCATCATATTTACTGCCATGACAACCGGTATTCCCAGTTCCATGAGCTGTGTGGACAGATAGAGATTTCTTTCAATATTCGTTCCGTCTACAATGTTCAGTATCGCATCCGGCTTTTCATTGATAAGATAATTTCTTGCAACTACTTCCTCCAGTGTGTACGGTGAGAGGGAGTAGATACCCGGAAGGTCCATGATGATAACATCCTTATTCCCTTTCAGTTTTCCTTCTTTTTTCTCAACCGTAACCCCCGGCCAGTTCCCTACAAACTGATTGGAACCGGTCAGAGCGTTAAACAATGTCGTTTTTCCGCAGTTCGGATTTCCTGCCAAAGCAATTTTAATAGCCATTTTACCCTTTCCTCCTGACAACAATTCAAGCTAATCAACTTATTGTGTTCTATATTCTTTCAAGTCTGCCCTTGAATTAGTCACCGCTAACCAGCAGGTGAAAAATTAGATGCAGAAATGTCCGCTATGATCTATTCAACCAGAATCATCTCCGCATCTGCTTTGCGCACAGACAGCTCATACCCTCTGACTGTGATCTCCAAAGGATCGCCCAGGGGCGCTACCTTTCTCACGAAAACATCCACACCTTTTGTGATTCCCATATCCATAATACGTCTCTTTACCGGGCCTTCACCAGTCAGTTTCGTCACCCTGGCCGTCTCACCGCACGGTATCTCCTTTAATGTCTTCATTATCTTGTTTCTCCTTCCCTTTAGCCAACCATGATTTTATTTGCCATATCCCTGCCAATGGCAACCCTGGATTCTTTTACGTTAACAATCATATTTCCTCCGATTACTGAGACAACCGTAACTGTCCCACCGGCAACAAAACCAAGGTTCTCCAGAAATCTCCTGGTCTCTTCCTTACCTCCGACTTTGCGGATAACATTGGGCTCGCCTTCTCTCATCATTGTCAATGGCATCACTTTTCATCTTCTTTCTTTGGAATAGTTGATAATACTTTTCATTTACAAGGTTAGTATAATCTAACTTCCAGTATTTGTCAAGCACTTTTATGAATCGGGATTCAGCGACTAGCTTCAGTCTCGGCGCGGATGGGGGGACGCCAAGCAAACTGTAAGCCGCAAGTCCTCCGGCCTGTATGGTCGGTTTAAAATCCTGACCGCTTAACGAAGAAGCTCTAAGAGATCCAGAGGCACCCGGAAGGGCACATCCGGCATGCGCTGAAAAAATTGATATTTTTTCAGCACAGGCCGGATTGACAATTGATTTCGGAGAATCAATTGTCATCCCTTCCGGATGCCTCTGGCTCTCTAAGAGCTTCTAATCGTCCGCTATAAGGCGTTTTAAACCGACCATACAGGCCGGAGGACTTGCGGCTTACAGCTCGCTTGGCTGGTTCATCCGACCGGCAGTAAAGAACTCGTTTCCAGGTTGGGAGCCCGAGACGGGGGAGGCGGATGAAGTTGGGTATGCGTATCATGCATCCTGCTTAACTACCGTTTGGACTCACCCCGTCATTCGCGTCCCCCATCCGCGCCGAGGCTAAAGCTCGTCGCTAAACCCCGAATATTTGAAATTCTTTAAATAAACTTTCACAAAATTCTTTGTCTGCAGTCGCACGTTTTAAATCCTCAAATCTCCCAGCCTCTATAAGCAGCCTTGTCAGTTCAAGTACACTTTCAGCACCTTCTATTTTACCTTCGATTCTTCCCTCTTCTCTGCTGGCTTCTCTTTCCTGGCGCATATGTTTTTCTTCATCGTATTCATAAATACTCACGCTTTTCGCCTCCGCTCTGTTCTTACTAAGAAATTCTTTCAAAATTCCTTTAGAAATACATTCCGTAATCGCCTTTTCTACAGCCTCTTCCAGGTTCATTGTTCTTGCGTAAGTTCGCACCATAGAGGTATAGACCGAATAATCGTGCAACGTCCTGCAGCTTTCCAGCAACTCCTGGTTATAACCTGGATTTATATTCAGCATCAGGGCCTCCAGTTCAAGCGATGGAGCCTCTTCCGGAATTGTATACATATTAGATAACTTTAGGGTCTGTGAACCCGGCTGCTCCGCTTCGCCATTATAGAAGATAACAAAACGCGGAGCCGGTATCCGGATAACTCGCGTTCCGTATAAATTGGCTTCTCTTGTTTCGGCAGAATACAAATCCGACACATAAAAGAGATAACGAAGCGGAAGATTGGGGCTGTAGGTTGACTGGTGTTCATAGAGTGCAAGCCTTGAGTCAATGATAAAAGATACATCGTTATGCATGGACAAATAAATTGCATTCTCCAAGGTATTGATCTCTAATAATTCCGGGTCTCCATAGTCTGTTGTGTTCATCGCATTATACAACTTCAGCAGCTCATTCCTGTCACTGAATACCAGTTCAAATAATCTGGACTTATAATTACGGTTTGGTTTTGTTTGTTCGGTTCTACTCATAGTACCTCCTTTGTTTTTGGCGCAGGAGGTTTGAAAACCTTATCCAGTCTTATGAAACCTCGCTGCTGTTCTTGTGGGTTTGCAAGCATTGAGATTTCCATGGTTGATTTCCTAATATTAGGAAGATTTGCTTCAGATGTGACGGATGCCACTTAGAATAATTAGAAATATAATGCTGTATATTAATTTTAGCATAAGGTATTTCATTTAACTAGTGTATTTGTAACATAAAAAAGTTACTGTTTACAGGCCTGCCTGGGAACAGTAACACATAATAAATATATGGTTTTTATAATGTGATTGCCCTGTACAGTAAAATATGTTAACATATATCCAATATCCAAAGATTATTTGTAACACTTTAGGCAGACCTGAACTGTTACGATTATTTACAAAAATACGGAGGTAAATTAAATGCCTATGAAAACAAATGAATCCGCTGAAAACTATCTGGAAACCATCCTGATCCTGAGCAAAGCACAACCAGCGGTGCGTTCTATAGATATTGCAGAAAAACTGGGGTTTAAGAAGTCCAGTGTCAGCGTTGCAATGAAGCATCTTCGGGAAAATGAGCATATCACGGTGTCAAAAGAGGGGTTTATTACTCTGACGGAAACTGGCAGGGAAATTGCCGAAATGATCTATGAAAGACACGAACTTCTGACCGCATGGCTTGTACGCCTGGGAGTAGACCAGGATACAGCGGCCGACGATGCATGCAAGATCGAGCATGTGATAAGTAAAGAAAGCTTTGATGCGATTAAACAACACATCCATTGATGAAAACAGACAGGGCACATATTCCTATGAAACATATGTGCCCTGTCTGTTTTTATATAATAGGAAAGTGCTCTGCCCTTTCCTAAAAAGCCCTCCGGGCGGGATGCACACGCCGCGATAAGGTATATAGCCGCAAAGCGGCATCGCGGCGGCGCCAAAGTGTGCAAGCCCCTCATGAGTGAGGGGTTGGGAAGCCCCTGTGGGCTTGCCCACTTTGTTCTTTATTGTATGGAATCTGCCGTCTCTTCTATCCATGCATTTCTTGTCATGTAGAAACATCCGCGCATCATATGATATTCGTCATACTTTGCCGCCCTGATCTCTGCATGTATCGGAATTGCGTCATTTTTCATATCTTCCAGAAACGTCTGAAAATGTTCTGTTATCAGTTTGCTGTATCCATCCCGGCTGCTGTCTACCACGATCCTGGTCGGATTATATACCCACAGCAGATTGTAAAGCACCTTGGAAATTGTCTTTAGTACCGGCGTCATAATCTCAACTGCCAGCGCATCCTGTTCCTGATGCAGCACGAGCAGTTCCGTAAAAGAAATATCGAGTCCATATTCCTTCATCCTTTTTTTCACGGCTGAAATCGAGACAATCTCTTCCAGAGTAACATAGTTATCCCCATATCCATCCATGGATACAAGCATTTTCCCCACTTCTCCCGCCATATTCCCCGCTCCTTCAACAGCCTCGTTTTTGTGGATAAAGAATCCGCCCACACCATAGCCGCAGTAGAAATAAAACTGGCTTTCCATTTCCGGGTTCAGGCTGTCATATTCGGATCTGGCCGCTGCAAAAACGTCGTGAAGAATTTGTATATTCTTGATTGCAAACTCGTTTTCGAAGAGTTCCCTGATATGCAGTTGTTTAAATGCCGGTATCAGGTCATAGTTCACCTGATCCGCCTCACTGTTTGTTTTTCACAGACCGTCACGGCTCACGGTAAGCGCCCCCCCTTCATACTCCCAAATGATACACCCCACTTAGCCTCTCATAAAGCATTTGATACTGCATGTATTGTTCGTTGTATTTTTTGGCCTGTTCCGGACAGGGAGAATAACTTTTGTCTGTTCTTACCATCTTCTTTGCAGCCTGTCTTACTGTATCGTAAAGCCCTGCCCCTGCAGCCGCCAGTACGGCTCCACCCAGGCATCCGGCTTCTTTGCATTCCAGTGTCTCAATCATCTGCCCCGTCACATCTGCCTTTGTCTGGAGCCACAGAGGTGAACGTGCGCCCCCGCCTGCTGCCCTCAGCCTCCTGATCCGGATCCCGGCTTTTTCCATCGTATCCATGTTAAACCTTAATTCGTAGCATAAGCTGTCCAGAATTCCCTTCAGGATGTCATGCCTGGTACTCGAAAGCGTCAAGCCCACTATTGCCCCTTTACTTTCCATATCACATAAAGGGGTGCCGCTACCGTTAAAATGCGGCAGGACCAGAACCGGGGACGGGCCTGCGGGACATTTGCTCTGCGCATAGTCGTAGTAGTCAAGATTCTGCCTTTTCGCTTCCTCCAACTCCCGGTATCCGAACTGATCCCTGTACCATTGCTGCAATATACCGCCAACCTGCATATGCGCGAAGGTAAAATACTGTCCCGGAACTGCATGATCATAGCAGGAGTAATAACTATCATGCATATTTGGAGTCAAGATCTTTTCGGGATAGGTAACTGATAATACTTCTGCCGTTCCGGTTGTGTCTAACCCCATCCAGTCTTCGGTTACCCCTGCCCCGACAGCGCAGACCGGCTGATCATGCCCGCCCGCCACCAGCAGCGGGCAGTTCTTCAGGCCAATCTGTCCGGCCAGGCCCCGGGATAGTCTTCCAATGCTGTCTCCCGATTTACAGACCGGAGATAGTAATTCTTCCGAAATCCCCATGTTCTGCAATAGCCGCTGGGACCATTTTTCTTCGGCTAAGCTGTATCCCATTGAGCGGCTGGCCATCGTATGATCCAGCACAGGCTCTCCGCCCAGTCTCTGAAAGATAAACTCTTCATAAGTGATAAACCGCCATGCCTTTTCCGCGATTTGCGGCCTTTCATCCAGAAACCACATGATTTTTGCCATCATATTGATAGGATGAAGCGGCTGGCCCGTCTCCTGATACAGCTGCCATGCATCATAATTTTCCTGATACCATTTACATTGTTTCCGCGGCCTGTAGTCCATTCCTAAAACCGCCGGATGCAGGACTTGAAAAGACCTGTCCACAGGAATGACCGCATCCCCCTGCACGCTCAGGCTCATTGCTTCTGCGCGGCTGATTCCTGCACGCTCTACCGCCTCCTGCATACACTCCGTCAGAAGAGAAAATACCTGATCCGGATCCTGCTCGGCCTGGAGCGGTTCTTTAGAAATCACAGCATATTCTCTGTAACCGCGCCCGTATTGCCTGCCGTCCTGGTCAAAGACCATAGCCTTGCATCCCGTTGTCCCAACATCCAGTCCTATTAGATATGCTTCGCCCACAACATTTCCTCCTAATATGCCCGTATAAGATTTCTATTGTGCCTGCATGGCGGCGCCGCACAGAAGCTGATCCTGCATCCGCCGAAGCTGAAGCAGTACCGAATCTTCGTTCAGTTCAACCATATCATAGGTAATCACTTCATCCTTACGCACATCCACTTTCATCCGCGCCCCTTTTGCCAGACCTACGGGAAGCATGTTTCCTTTTCTTGCCACGTCTGCCAGTTCAATGCTGGCGCGATAGCAGTACTCTCCAATCGCATCCAGAACGACTCCCGCCTTCAGATCTTTCTTTGCAATGGTAATACATTCACTGGTCAGGTGGTCCATAGGCTGACCGGTGGACTCTCCATATACCGCCTCCTGCACCGCTGTGATCGGTGTTTCGATCGAACATAAATGATAGGGACGGTACAGCAGATAGTTTGGTCCGTTCCCCATGTCTCTCTGAACAAGCCCATCAATAATCCTTTGGTTATCTGTCGTAACGACAACAAAAATTCCGGGTGCGATGTCTCCTATTGCAAAGTCTACCACGCCTTCTTTTTCCAAAATCCCGCCCTGGCTTTTCAGGCTGTAAACCTGCGTAAGATCTTTGACATTACATTTTGCACCGTGCATGCCCCGCACGTCGGGCACCAACCCCGTTGCATTGGAAACCGCACACATTTCAATCATCGTCTTAGAACCATCCACAAATTCTATGAGCATCCGAGGCGCCATCTGCCGGGCAGCCGCTTTGTCTGCCCACTCTTTCATTCCAGGATTTGCATAAATATCCAGTGGGTTGTTCTTCCCTTTCCCAGCCGCAACGACTTGAAACCCCAGAGCTTTCGCAAACCGGTATACTTCACAGATAGACCCTGGTTCATCACCAGCCGTCAGCGAATAAACAATGCCTGCCTGATCACAGAGTTTTCTTAGGATCGGACCAACCGTTACATCACATTCTACGTTCATCATCACAATATGCCTTTTATGGAAAATGCATTCCATCGTCACTCTTGCTCCCATTTCAGGAGACCCGGTGGCATCAATCACTACCTGCGTCCGGCTTGCCGCAACTGCCAGCCGGTAATTAGAAGATGCAACTTTTTTCCCCGCCGAAACTGCCTCCTCGGCAGTCTCCAGGCTGTCTGTTACGACAATATCCCCTGCCTGATATCCCGCCTGCCGATATCCGTCCACGGCAATCGCAGGATCGACGTCTACCACAATGTCACACTCGATCCCCTTCATTTTGCTGATCTGTGCCACAATATCCTTCCCCATCTGGCCGCAGCCAATCAGGCTTACACGGATAGGAGTCCCTTTCGCTTCCAGTTCCAGAAGCTTGCTGTCTATTTCGTACATATTCCTCTCCTTTCTACTCTACCGGGTCTGTGTATTCTGCCGGTTCTGTCTGTCCGGCTGGTTCAGTTCCTGTTTCCAGCCACGGATCTATCATCACCTTCAGCGCTTTTCCCTGGCTGATCATCTCCATTCCTTTCACCACATCATCCAGCGGAACCCTTGCGGTAATATACCGTTTTGCATGGATATGCCCGTCTGCCAGTGCAGACAGCGCGTCAGCCAGACCTGTGGCCGGATAGGAAAAAGCCCCGGTTACTGTGATTTCCCCGTAGTGAATTAAGTTGGAATTCAGGCTGCTCATCTCCCCGGTTTTCGATACGCCTCCATAGATGACAATCCTGCCCCTCTTACGCACCATTTCAAGCGCTTCCTGCTGCACCGCAGCCGTAGGCACTGCACAGATTACAATATCCGCTCCGATTCCATCTGTACACGCACGCACTTCATGAACCAGTTCTTTCACCGGCCTTGACCCATCTAAAAGCAGGTCCGGCCCAAAGGCCGCCGCCATCTCCAGTTTATCTCTGCCTACCATGATGATCCTGGACACGCCTCTGGAACGTGCCACTTCACAGTGCAGGCAGCCCACGGGGCCATCCCCTATAATGACCACCGTTTCCCCCAACGACACCTGATTCCGCTCCTGGCATGCAAGAACCGCAGAGCAGGTCTCAGCAAAGGCTGCATGTTCATAACTCATATTTTCGGGTATCCGTTCTACAAATCCCCTTTGAAGCACTTCGCCCGGAAGGGCTATATATTGGGCATAGCCGCCCGGATAGTGGGTTCCAAGCATCTTATGGTGTTCACAGAGATTCACTAGTCCTCTTTTACAATACCAGCAGTGTCCGCAGCTCACATCCGGGGCCAAAGCCACACGCTCTCCCGGTTGGAATAATATAGCCTTCTCTCCGGCTTCCACGATCTCTCCCGCAATCTCATGCCCCATGATTTGATTTCGGATACCGTCTTTCAGCCCATTATGGTAATTCCGCACATCGCTCCCGCATATTCCGCAGGCGTGGATTCGAATCAGAATGCCATCCGGCGGACAGCTGGGAATCGGCATGGACTCAAGCTCTATCCGTTCCACATCCTTAAATACTGCCGCTTTCATGTTTCCTCTCATATCACATCCTCTGCCTTTCCCAGCAGCCTCTCCCCCACGGCGCCGCCGGGGTGGATGACCGCAAACTGTTCTTTTGTGTAACCTGTCAGCTGCATCATTGTGATGCAGATCGCGTCAAACATTGAGATTACCGCCAGTGTGCTTGCCGTTGCCAGCATATTGAAACGGCATGGTTCCCGTTCAACTTTAATCTGCATATAGATATCTGCTTCACGCGCTAATATTGATTCAGGATTTTCCGATACACTGATAAGCGCAGCTCCTTTTTTCTTACAGGCCGGTATCAGCCGGACCAGTTCCTGGGTATTCCCCCCTTTGCTGATCAGGATCACCAGATCTTCTTTCTGCACAGCCCCAAGTCCTCCGTGCACCGCATCCGAGGGCGTCAAAAACAAAGCCGACCGCTCCACACAGTTTAAAGAGTGGACAATTTTCTTTGCTGCCATGGCCGATGTCCCGCAGCCTGACAGAATAATCTTACCTTTGCACTCCCGAATTGCCTGTACTGTCAATAAAATCCCCTCGCGATCAGGAATCTCGCATAATTTCCGCAATGCATCCGCTTCCATACCGATACTCCTGTCTATTTCCTTAAGAATCTCCTGTTCATCCATACCATCCGCCTCCCTCTAATTTTGTAACAGTTCAGACAGGCCTGAACTGTTACCAAATTTTTACTTCTGGTCGCAAGGCTCATCCGCAAGATGTCTATATATACGGATAAAACAATAATGACGCCTTTTACAATCAGCTGTATATAAGAATTCACACCTGCCAGATTCAAAATGTTGCTTATAACCCCCATCATCAGACAGCCGACCAATGTGCCGAACAGAGTGCCGCTTCCGCCGGTCATGGAGACACCGCCGACTACGCAGGACGCGATTGCATCCAGTTCGGCGCCCTCCCCAATTGTAGGCTGCCCGGAACCAAGCCTTGAGATTAAAAGGATTCCGGAGCACGCTGACATAAATCCCGAAATCATGTATACAACAATGATTGTGCGGTCCGTATTGACACCCGAATACCGTGCCGCAACCAGATTCCCCCCGACCGCATAAATGCGCCTCCCGAATTTGGTCTGATTGAGCACGACCCAGAGTACCGCAAATGCAATCACCATGTAAACAGCCGGCAGGGGAAAGATCCCTATGTAGCCCCCTCCAATACTTGTAAACAATCCCTTAGAAAAAACCACCGGCTTCCCGTTTGTCATCACATAACATGCACCCCGCAGCACATTCATCGTAGCCAGCGTTGCAATAAAAGCCGGTATCCTCATCTTCGTAATCAGAGCCCCGTTCAGCGCTCCAAACAGCAGTGCCGCCACCAGGGCCAGTCCGATTGCGGCGAATGTATGCATTCCCTTCTGTGCGATCAGAATGCTGGTGAGGCATCCGCATAAAGTCATAAATGAACCTACGGATAAATCAATATTCCCTGTAAGGATGACATAGGTCATCCCAAAAGCACACAGTGCAGTGCAGGCATTTGTCCGCAAAATAGTCATCATATTGCTGACGGTGCAGAATCGGGGATTTACAACCGAGCTTATCACAAAAATCAGTACAAAAGCAGCCAGCACTCCGCCATTCACCTTCAAGACATCCACCACGTTCACCTTCCGGCTGCCGGGTGATTTTTCAATTTCTTTCATGACATTCCCTCCCTTTACTGCAGACCCAGCATATAGCTTAAGATCTCCTTCTGGTCAAAACTGTTCCGGTCCCGGTACACCTTACAGACACACCCTTCCCGCATGACATAGATCTGGTCACTCATATTGATCACCTCGGGCAGTTCAGATGAGACCATAATGATGCTCTTTCCCTGGCTTGTAAGTTCATCCATCAGCGCATATATCTCCGCCTTTGCCCCCACGTCAATCCCTCTCGTAGGTTCATCCAAAATAAGGATATCCTTCGATGCAGCCAGCCATTTCCCGAGCACGATTTTCTGTTGGTTTCCGCCTGAAAGGTTGATGGCAAGCTGCTGCTGTCCCGAAACTTTGATTGCCAGTTTCTCTATATATTTCTGCGCAATCTCTTCCTCCTTCTTCCGGTTTACTCCCAGATATCCCCACCTGATAAACTGCGGCAGAATTCCGATACTCAGATTAAACCGTACATGATTGCGCAGTATCAGCCCTTCATGCTTTCTGTCCTCCGGCACCAGGCAGATCCCCGCATCCAGCGCCTGCCTGGTATTTTTAAACGACACCCGCCGGCCGGACAGTTCCAGCGTCCCCCTGCCGATCGGATCAATCCCTGCAAGCATCTTCGCCAGCTCCGTCCTACCCGAGCCTACAAGCCCCGCAAACCCAATAATCTCGCCTTTTCGCAGTTCAAAGCTGACATCCTTTACTTTGCCGTCTCTCCGGGTGATTCCTTCCCCTTTCATGACCACGTCTCCGATGTCGCGGCGGCTTCTGGCGAAATACTGCTCCAGGCTGTACCCCACCATCATCTGTACAAGCTCATCCTGTGTAATATCCTTTGCCTCTGCCGTTGCCACATTGCTGCCGTCCCTGAGTACCGTAATCCGGTCGGCAATCTGAAAGATTTCATCCATGCGGTGGGAAATATAAACAATCGTAATCCCCCGCCCTTTCAGTTCTCTGATCAGGCCGAAGATTTTATCGACCTCTTTTTGAGACACCGAGGCAGTTGGTTCGTCCATGACCAAAATACGTGCCTGCTTATGGACCGCCTTGGCAATCTCCAGCATCTGTTTTTGGGCTGTACTCAGTGTAAATACCCGGTTATACGCATGAAAGCTTGCATTCAGTGAACGTAAAATCTCTTCGCATTGACCGTATATTTTTTTCTTATCGATAAATCCTGCTCTGTTTGCAGGTTCCATTCCCATGAACACGTTATCGGCCACCGTAAGCTGTTCCGCCAGCACCAATTCCTGATGGATCACGCTGATTCCCAGCTTCATCGATTCCCCCGGCGTCCTGATATCTACTTTCCTTCCGTCAAGTTCAATACTTCCGCTGTCTATGGGGTAAATTCCCCCCAGGCACTTAATCAAAGTAGACTTGCCCGCTCCATTCTCTCCCAGCAGCGCGTGGATTTCGCCCTTTCGGAGTTCCATGCTGACTCCTTTCAGCGCTTTTACCCCGGGAAAGGATTTGGTAATATCCTTCATTCTTAAAATGAGTTCTTCCATAAGTCCCTTCCTTCACCTTCTTTCCGATTGCAAAGGAAAAGCGCACGAAGTACATGCATACCTGTGCGCTCTTCGTCTACTTCCTATTTTTCGTAGTATTCATCTACATTAGAAGCATCTACATAAATTACATCTACGTAGGTCAGCCAGTCATGTTCAATCTCACCGCCGCCTAAAACCGTATAAACATCCTCCGTGGCAATTCTGGCCAGTTCATCCGGCTGCTGACGCGCGGTTCCGGTGTAGTCGCCGTCAACAATACAAGCATACTCATCCTGAGAGCCGTCCACACCATAAATCAGGCAGCCCCCGTCCGGACCGCAGTCGACTCCTGCCGATTCAAGCCCCCGCATAAATGCAATTGAGATCGGTCCGCCGCCGCCAAATACGCAGGAAATCTCATCATATTTCGCAGCCCAGGACTCTGCAACCGCCATCTCGGCTTCCTGTGTGACAGGTGTGGGCTGCGTTCCTTCCAGCACCGTAATATTATCATGCTCAGCAATCGTATCAAGGAATCCCTGCACACGAGTCGTAACAGCCTCATTCTCCTCATAGATCATGTGGCAGACTGTACCCTCTTTGCCGTCCAGCCTCTTGATAAAGTCTTCTGCACAGAGTACGCCCGCCCCATAATTATCAGACACGGTCTGCGAAACAAGAACGCCCTCGCTCTCCTCAATATCAAGCAATACATCCGCCGCAGATATCACAACGCCTTTTTCAGCCGCTTCCCTCAATGCCTCTACCGGCGCCGTTGCGTTCGGTGACTCCATAACAATCCCGTCTACACCTGCTGCCATGAGATCGTCAATACATTGAAGCAGCGTTTCGGAATCATCATTTGCAGCCAGTACAATAGCAGTATCCCCTTTGGACTCCACAACCTCCTTAAACTTGTCCGCAAAAGCTATACAGTGTGTATTGGCGTCATTAATGATGACACAGCCAATTGTATAACCGTTCTTTTTTTCACCGGCATCCGTTTTTTCTGCTGATTGCTCCTCTTCGGTTGACTGCTCTGCTTCTTTTGGATCCCCGGATTCCTGACTGCCGCATGCTGCCATTGATAAAACCATGAAACCTGATAATACGAGTGCTATTATTCTTTTCTTCATACCTTTTCTCCTCCATCCTTATAAGATCTCTGCTTTGTTTTAGATGCCCCTGATTGCGATGACTCTGACGGCACACGAATCGACCCGTTTCATCCGCAGCGGCAGAACAAATAACGTGACACGTTCCTCTTTGACCGCTTCCAGATTCGTAAGCGATTCTATAATTGCCGTATTATTCTCAAAACAATTCGTGTGGTTCGGCTGGCGGTCATCGTCAGGCACTTCGATTCCGGATGCGTCCGTCCCGATTACCGGCGGGTCGAACTTTTCGATCAGCCAAAGAATTGCTTCCTTTTCTACATGTGGAAAGGGTTCCCAGTCCGGGTCATGGAACTTTTTATCAAACCCTGTGTAGAAAAGTATCATGTCTCCCTTCTGAAGCCTGTCTTCATATCTTTGGATCTCTTCCAGCGTAATAAATTCTCCGGCTTTCTTTCCCGTGCAGTCCATGATGAATGCTTCGCCGATCAGGCGCTCCACAGGGTATTGTGCACAGTCGGGACCGTCAAATTTGTGGTGGAAAGGAACCTCTATGTGAGTCCCTACATGGGAATGCATCTTCACCTCACTCTCTATGTACCAGACATCCTCTGCATGGGCACGGGCATTTCCGTTCGGATCCAGTTCTACTACGTCACGAAACGAAGACTCAAAGGGAAAATTTTCTTTTCCGGATTCTAAAACATGATTGAGTTCTACAATATCCGCTTTCTTTACTTTCATAACATCCTCCTTTTCCTTTCTTATGACTTTGAATAATTTTTGGTTTCTTTTCGCTGCCTAGGTCTTTTTTCTGTTGACTAAATCATATCACAGGTTTTTTTACTTTTCAACAAATATTTTCATTTTTAATTATAAAAAGTGAAAATGAAAGCATTTTCTGCATATTTCACAAAACAGGGCATTCCATTCTGTACATTATGCCGGACTGCATTCATCAGCGTGTTATTTTCCGCGGTTTTCTCGCAATACTGCATTGTCAATTCCCGTATTATATGGTAAAATACACATAACCCTTTAAATAAGATTCAAAAATAAATATGACTGCGGAGGCAAAGAGATTTGATCACCAAAAACAGGCCAATCAATAAAGAAAGTAACGAAATATCACATGCATGTCTAATTAAATTTCATTTTATTTATGACAATCTGAAATCAGCCGAGAGAAAAGCCGCTGATTTCTGTCTGAGCAATCCTTCCGATGTTGCTACTTTGACGATCAGTGAAGTAGCCGAGAGAAGCGGCTGCAGCGAAGCGACCCTGGTACGCCTGGCACGCAGGCTGGGATACGGCGGCTATCCGGAATTGCGCGCAAATATCCTGCCGAAAGAATACGAAGATATATTTAATTATATTGGTATATCAGAATCGGACAGCCTTCAGACGATCACTTCCAGCGTGTTCAATTCCTGCATATTGTATTTACAGGATTCCCTGCAGTCCATTGACTACGGCGCTCTGTCTCAGGCAATCGATCTGCTCGCCGAATCGAAACGGTTTATTTTTGCCGCTTCGGGAGACGCACATTTTATAGCTGCCTCGGCCGCCCAAAAGTTCATGCGCATCGGCTATCAGACCACGGCATCCTCAGACTTCGATTCACAGCTGATCGCTTTGTCACAGATGACGCCTGAAGATGCTCTCATCTGTATCTCGCATTCCGGTAAGACCCGCAATATCTGCAGCCTGGCTAAGGTGGCAAGGGAGCACGGCATTAAAGTCATCACCATCACCAATTTTCCCGGAGCGCCGCTGGCAAAGCACTCGGATATTCTTTTATTGACCGCTTCTTTTTCTTACGATGTAATGGACGAAGTGCTGGCCAAGCGTGTGCCTGCGCTGTGTCTGCTGGATACGCTGTATCTATCCGTTCTGATGAAAAAAAAGAGCAGCCTGCAGCCGCTGATCGACAATGTAAACGAGTATCTTTCGCTCAATAAGCATTAGACGGAAAAGTCCGGGGGCACTTAATACTGATTTTAAGTCCTTTACAAAAAAATATCCCGTGGAACTCGATGCTTTTCATCACAGAGTTCTCCGCGGGATATTCTAATTATAACTATTTGCCAAAGATAAATGTACCTTTTTTAAAGCACGCGTCCCTATCTCCAGGTGGCATGTTTAGTCCAAATATGCTTTCATCGTATCCAGTATCTTTTCCATTGCTTCAAAACATCCGTATTCTTTCAGAAGTTTTTGCCCCTTTTTGGAATGAAGTAAACTTTGAATTGTAATCTTACTATGTCCTCCGTCAGGTATTTTAAACTCTTTTACATGTTCGATCTGTTCATATATCATTTCTTCAAACAAATCGTATACATCAGATATTATCACATCATTTACTTTCTCCAAAATCATGATGGGAAAAGGACAATAAAATATCATATGTACCTCTTCACTTTTATTTACTTCAAAAACAAGCCATTCGAACTTTAATTCCTCTATCAGCCATTTTTCCGGAGCCTTCTGACCTTCAAGTTCTGCTGTATTGAGAAATTCAGAGAAGCCTGGAACTACTAAATAATCATTAAAGTTCTCCCAGTCATTTTCTTTCAAAAAAGAAATCCAGTCTTCTGTACCTTCCTCATCCCAAAGCACCGGCAAGTCTTCCTGATAATATAATTGTTTCCTCTCCTCACTCATCTCCTGAATGCTTTTTAAAGATAAATACCACAGCATATCATGATTCCAGAAATGATACCATTTACCGCTTTTATGTATGAACCCGGACTCCAGTAGTGCCCGGAGCATCTCATTACCATCTTCACAGCCGCAGTACCTTTCTAATTCACGCTCTGTGAAATAAATAACTGCATTTTCAGATAGTTTCCTGGCAGCCTTGCATAGCACGCTTCTTTTTTCAACTGTCAATTCCCCAAGCATATAATCCAACAGGCCATTATAAAATTCCTTTTTATCGGGCGGCAGTTTCGATAGATGTTCCAGATATTCCATTACAATCATAAAATCATCTTTCGTGAATTTATCATTGGTCAGATACCCTTTGCGATAGTCTTTCCCAACCATGCGTTCCGCGGCCTTAATCTCTTTCGGCGACAAATACTTTGTCTCCGGCACCAGCCAGCTTTCTGCGCGGGTAGTCACTTCTTCGTAATTTGCCTGATCTATCTGATATTCTGACGGTTCGTCATCTTTCCGACCTATAACTGCTTTTTTCATTTTCTTAGGCAGCGGAAGCTCTGCAGCTTCATATAACTCCCTCTCATACTTCCTTGTGTAGTCAATCCCAAATGTTTCGAACAGGTCGGGCACCTGCATTATTAAATTTTCTATTTTTGCATCATAGTCAAGCTCATCAAACAAATATTCTATATCCTGAAAAACCAACCATGGCAGTTTCTGCCTGATCTCTTGCACATGATCTTCCATAAATGCATCATAACAGTCTAAACAACAGGATTTCAAAAATTTCAACCAACCAAATTCCGTTGACCACCATATATTTTTATAATAAGCCTCCAGAAACTTTTTACAATCAATACGATACCCATTTTCACACATCCTCGGGATTAGATTTATGATATTTTCCATATCTTCATGATCCGCTCTTCCCTCATACAGATCCGTTATTAAAGCATCTGTATAAGTTGTAAGAAAATGGGATAGCTCTGCATTATGTGTGATTTCATATACCCGGTTCAACTGCCACACCTTATGGCTGTCATAACTATCCGAAGTGGCATCTACTGAATAATACGGATCCACATCCATAGAATACACATATGAATATTTTAATTTTCTCCGTTCATTCATCATTCTGTCTACCAGATATGCCAGGCATGTATCTGAAACCTTCATCTCAGTTGCAAGATAGAAAAGCTGATTAAAGCAATTGCATTTCTCTGCAAGTATCATTTCATAAGCCTCTATATGCTGGCTTAAATACTCAATCATAAAATCGCGTATGGAGTAATTCAGAAAATCCAAAACAATTACTGTTTCTTCAAACATAGATTCCTGTATGGTTGTAAAGACACCTTCCAGTTCCCGAAGATAATTATCAAACTGTTCCTTTTCTGTTTTTCCGCCGCAGGCATCTGCCACTCCCATAAATCCCTGTCTCAATTCGTGATGAACCCGGATTTCCTCTTCTGATACTGCCAGCAGCATACAAATTATTTTTGCCCCATACGAAAGCTGGCTGAATACTTTATCATAATATTCCTTCGGTGATTTTACATACGCCGCCAACGCTTCTGCATATTCTTCGGAGCCCTCACCATCGCCCGGCAGGACATGTTCCAGATAATATGCTACCGACCGGGGACTGTACGCTCCACTGTGCAGAATATTTTCCCGCGCATTAAAAACTGCCTTTACATAACGGTACTCTAACCAGGACTCATCCAGATGCCGGTACAATATTTCCGCCTTCTGGGCCAGTGTATAAGAACGTAACCGCAGATTGATTTTTCTTATCTCGCAAAAGTCTTCCAGCTCCGGGAAACACAGAAATCCCTGTTGAAGAACAAATTCTCTGGTCGTAAAGATCAGACGTATATTGGGATAAGAAGAAAGCACATGGAATAAATCCAGCATCTTTTTGTCTGCGTTTAACTCCAGCCTGCTTTCAGAAAAATGACTGTGTCCCCAGAAATCATCGAATACTATAACCGACTTTTCTTCCGAGTCTTCTCCCATGATCCGTTCAATTTCTTCCAGTGAGTTTACGAAATAGAAAGCCTCATATTTCTCCGTACAGAGATAGTAATCGGCGAGGCAAAGCGCATGCGCCGTCTTTCCGACACCCGGGTCTCCTGAAATAACGACCCGTTGATATGCTTCCAAAATCCGGATGGCCTCCTGGAACGCTTTTGTCTCTACAAAAGTTCTCTTCTCCTTTTCCATCAATTTGAACTTTGGATTCGAGCGCTTTTTTAATTCCCGGAGTGCAGAAGACGACAGCATCTCTTCCAGGTAGTTCCCGCTGTGAAGCCACAGCTCTCTATACTCTTTTTCAATATGGGCGTACTCCGGCCTCTCCAGATAACCATTCAAATCTATCCCGGTCACGATATCACCGGTATCCCGTATTTCCGGAATCATCTTCCTTATTTCTTCTTTCAGTTCATCCCGAAGCGTTCTGGAAGCAATCACCAGGATATATCTGTCGCAGGTCCCGGGTCTGATCCGTTTCTGCTCCTGTCTCATCATTCCGATCAGCGCCTTACCTTTGGCTTCTGTCCTTTTTACCTGCAGAACAGTTCTGCCATTTTCCGCGACAAACAGTCCGTCGATTGCCCCGTCCCGGCCCTCGCCAAACCGCTGAAATGTACAGCCTTCCCTGACACTGATCACGGCACAGGCGAACTGTTGGAAACGTATGGGCGAATCCGAAAACACATCGTAAAAATTATAATTTGGCATAGCGGTCTCCAATCTTATGGCTCCATAAATCACCTTCAAATATCGGGGTTCTCTGTAGTTTTCTTCTTATTAATAAAACTCTGTCATCATGAGCATATGAAATGTACATTTAGAGCTCAGCATCCGCCAGTCCTTTCAGGATAGTTCTCAACTCTGCCGGAGTCCCCCTCATGTTCTGCAGGTTTTTCAGTACGTCTTTTTCACTATGTGCTGCTCTCAATATTTCCTTTCTTTTTTCGATATATCCATTACTAATATAATAATTGCAGGTCACGAAAGTCCGCCCATTCTCAAAGATGATCTGAAGGACATGCAAAACCTTTTCAAAGTTTCTCGATAATATTTTAAACGAATCTACAAAAAACACTTCCGTATATCCTGAAATTAGATTTACGAGCGATTCCTCCAAATATTCATCAAACTCCAGGCTATATCCATCACAAATCACTTTATCATATTTTCTGCATTCCAGTTTTTGGTCTTCATATTCTGAAACTGTTTGATCAGTACCTGCAAATTCTAATATTTCTTCCGTCATTAATGCCGTCTTTTTCAAGATCTCCCATGCCAGTGGATATTTCTTTATAGCTTGTCCGTAAACATCTTTGAATTCCATACTCTGTGCTTCTTCCTGTAAAGATGCGAAACTGCACTGCCTGAAATATACAATCGCATCCGATGTCAACTGTCTTATTTTTTCATTTGACAGGGGATCCTGCATTTTAAATTGGGTACAATTAACACTTGCTGCTACCTCAAGCATACTATCTCTTAACGTTGCAACGACAAATTCCTTTACCTCGGCTGCTGCATAAGGTTCATAAAACAATGCCTCTTCATCCGTTACAAACAAGATTGTCCGCCTGTATTCCTCATCGTCCCATTTGGATAACAGGGAACACATTCTGTTCTTTATATCGGCCGCAATCTGTTGTCTATATCGATATTTCATTTCTCTCAACTGGTTTCCTAATAAATCGTCTAAATATTCTTGAATTCCCATATCACACCTGCTTTCACGTATCATGTAAATAGTTGACCCTGTATTTTCCTAAGTATATAATGTTCTGCTGCAGGCCCGCCCGCAAGGGCATGGATTACGGGATGCCCTCTGGGGATACCTTTATATTGACAAATTCTGCAGCCCCCTGCCTACTCCTTGTCCGCGGCGTCACGTTGGCCTCTGTCAAGCTGGTAAGCACAGGTAAATCCCAGAATTAACACGGCGCCAATTCCCTGAAGCACCCGTATAGGCTCCCGAAAAAACAACGTTGAGACAAGAATTGCCACAAAGGGATCAAGATAGCTGAGGATGGCCGTCTGCTGCCCAGCCAAATCTTTTATCGATGAAAAATACAGCCAATAGCACAGCCCTGTATAAATCACTCCTACTATCAGTAGATTTCCAATACTTCCGGGGGAAGCAGTCTGAATCCGGAACCCGCCCTGCACCATCAGAATCACAAACAACAAGGCCACTGCCCCGAAAAATTGGATTATCGTACGTTCCAGCCCGCTCCCTTCACGGATCCATTTATTCATCAGCACTACAGCAGCATAGAACACAGCGGCTCCCAGTCCAAAGCCAATGCCCGCCCTGCTCCCGCCTGACATACTGTTACCGGCACTCACCACAAGTACAAGCCCTGCAGTTGCCATTACGAAACACAAAAGCTGAAACAGCGTCATCCGCTCTTTAAACAAAAGGGGCGACACTATCATCACAATCACCGGGGCAAAATAATAGGCCAACGTAGCCACCGCGATAGTCGTATGTTCATAAGCCATAAACAGCAGCGCCCAATTTAAGCCAACCGCCATCCCTGATAAAAACAGGAGAACTTTTTGTTTCCTGCTGATATGTACTTTATTTTCCCTATAAAAGGCCTTTTTAATGAACCACAATACCACCAGCGCAATACTCCCGCGCCAGAAGGCTATCTCCATGGAACTAAGGGCAATCCCCCGTACAAAAATGGAGATGGTCCCAAAGGCCGTCATGGCCAATGCATTTTTTATCTGCGCTGTCATAGCTTCCTCCATTTTTCAGTGTATTATAATTTATCTTATCATATAAACGCTCCGGCTTCAAACGCTATCACCCATTGTTTTGCTGAAGATATTCATACCAGGTAACAGTTCAGACAGGCCTGAACTGTTACCATACCTGTACATTTTTCTGCACTAAAAGAACGTCCGCCATTTTGGATCTTCCAAAAGGTGAACGTTCCGTGGCCATTGCATACGGTCTGCCGGCCAGACTTATTTGACCGCCCGCTGATGCAGTCAGGGCAATATTCTAATTGATTTTAAATGTCTAGTCCCAGATGTTTTAACATTTCCCTGGTCAACGGATTTACATCTTTTCGTGTAATTGCAATCCATTCACATAAAAATTCTTCTTCGAAGAAAACGGGCTTCAGATTATCATACATGCTGCTGTCTGTCTCTGTTTCAATTGTAATTGCAATCCCTTTTTGTAAATGAGCCAGCTTATGCGCCATGCGGATCTCAGTTGTCTCAAAGTAAATATTGGGATCAAATTTATATTGTCTGCAGAGATCTTTGAATTTGTGGTATACTTTAAACTCTTTATTCATAATTATGATTTTTTCTTTTTCCAAATCCCTGACAGAAATCTTATCCTTCTCATATAGCGGATGTCCTCTGTAGACCAACGCACAATGTCTCTTCTTGTCGATGGGGTAAACATTTAACCGATTATGATCCACGGGCTCTTTAGCCAGTCCTAAATCGGCCTTTTCAGATTCTACATCCATCTCTACATAGGCATCTGCCTTTTCCATAATCATTACCTTGACATTTGGAAACAGATTATTAAACGATAAAAGATATTCTGGCGTTACCTGCGCCAAAATTCCCAACGCCGAAGAAATTCTAAGCTTTCCGCATGTAGAATCGATATCTCCTACAAATAAATCCTCCAGTTTTTTTAATTCTACATATAGCTTTTCGGCCATGCTTAAAAAGACTTTTCCCCGCTCTGTAAGCCTTATGCCTTTGGAAGTTCTAATCAATAGCGGAACGCCAATCTCTTCTTCCAGACTCTTAATGCTTTTTCCTAAACCTTGGGGAGTAATATACAGCTGCTGCGCTGCCTTAGACATGCTCCCAGCTTTTGTCACCACAATAAAATTATGAATATCTTTTGTGTTCATAACCAATTTCTCCAATATTTACAATAGCATTTATTGAAAATATACCAGGCAGTGTTCTTTTATTCCCAATCAAATATATTAACTGCATATGGAAGCTTGTCGGCTTCTTCCTGCTCCATTTCCAGATATTTTAAAGCAACCTCGACGCCGAATTTAATGCAATACTCACATTCCGCCTGACGGGCATCATTCCAGTAACCTCCATTACGGTCAATAATCTCCTGGCACTGTGTTGTACCCATTTCTTTTGCAAAATCACCGACTACATTGTTGAATCTTCTCATCATATAATAGCGATAATCTTCCTTGGGATCTTTTACCTCATGCTTTTTCCCAGGATCCTTCAGCATGTTTACCGCATTATGAATCGGATCAGGTCTTCCATATACCGCACTTACAGCCATAACAGCACCTGCAAGAGCGCCGCAGGTATGCCCGGTTCCTGCTGCACCGCCATTAATCCCTGATGCCAATGCTGTTGCTTCGCCGGGCAGACCAAGCAGTTCCGCACGTATCAACGCATTAAATACAGATTCTGAGCAGTTTAATCCAGCTTTAATATTCTCATCAGTATATTGCCTTGCCAATCCTTTTTGTTCTTCTGAAATATACATCATTTTCCTCCTTAGTAAGCACTATTCCGCAGTTTACTGCGGATCCTCCCGCAGAGTATGCGTTACGGGGCGCCCTTTTGGTATATTTATCTCCTGATCTTATTGAAACCCTAAAATGTTATAACCGAACTCCAGATTTTTGTTCTCTTCTTCACTTAATTCCAGATATTTCATGACTGTTTCGACTGCTGTAACAATGATATCCGGACATTTCATCACTCTCTTGTCATCAAAATAATCACCGCTGCCTTTTACCACATCCCAGCATCTGGTTGTCCCTACTTTCTCTTCCATTTCATGGACAAAACCATTGAACCTGCGCAGCATGTTAAAGCGATAATCCTTTTCGAATTCCTCCTGCTTAGATGGATCCGGTGCCTGCGGCTGTTTAAAGGGGTCCTTTCTTCCATACACCCACCCCAATGCCATGAGTCCTCCATAAATTGCACCACATGTATTTCCTGATGCTGCTACTCCGCCTGACAGACCGGTTGCGATTCTGGTGTAGTCTTCCGGCAAGTCGATAATACCGCTTCGAATCAATGCATTAAAAACAGATTCTGAACAGCTCATGCCATAATTCATTTGATTTTCCCGTGCCATTTTTACGGCATTTTCTTTTTGTTCCTTTGTAATTTTCACTTTTTTCATCCTCTCCGTAACATACTATTATAAGTAATATTTTAACAAACTCTGATTGCTTTTTATATCAACTTATTGTTTTCTCTGCTCCAATAAAAAGTTTAGGATCGCATATTTCTTCGGAATCTGCAGAACTCAGGAAACCACCTCTCCATTTTCAAATGTTTCTTTGTCAGCGAACATTTTTATAACCGCCTTCGTATAACCTTCCCGGTCTTTTATAAAGCTCATACAGTGCTTCGCCCCGTCCACCAGCAGCAGCTTCTTTTCTGCCGTACAGGCCTCGTAATTGCGAAGCGTCATCTCACAGGGCACAAATGTGTCCGCCTTGCCGTGGATAAAAAGAACCGGCACGCTGCAGTGTTTCATCGCCTCAAGCGTACTATATTCCTTCAGGTCATAACCGGCGCGCTTCCTGCACAGCCAGTTCAGCTGATCCATAACCGGATGTTCCCGCAGTTTAAAGTTCGTTCGTCCAAAACGGTATACCATCTCATAAGGGGAGGTAAAGCCGCAGTCGGCAATTACCCCTTTTATCTCTGCCGGCAGCTTCTCCCCTGCCGCCATCAGTACGGTTGCCGCACCCATGGATACGCCGTAAAGATAGACAGGAAGGCGGCTGGCATTCCTTTCTGCCAGCCAATTTAACCATTTCCGGCAGTCCATGCGCTCCAGCAGCCCGAATCCCATATATTTTCCTTCACTTTCCCCCTGCGCCCTCTGTTCTACGAGCAGAAGGCTGCTGTTTTCTTCGTAAAGCCATTTGAGGCACGCCCCAAAATCATGCCGCCAGGATCCACGCCAGCCATGGAACATCACAACAATTCGCTCAGCCTGCTCTGCCTCCAGATAATATCCCTTTAGCCTCAGCCCGTCTTCGCTTTTTATGTGCACACTTTCACAGTGCATCCCCTCGATCCATTGGATTCCCTCACTACGTTCTTTAAGTTCTTCCGCCTCTTTCTGTACTGTCCTCCTGCACATTTTTTTCCTTTTGTCTCTCTTTTTTCGAAAGAAGACACAGGAGCGCCCCACCGCCATACTAAAAAATGTACCTACTGCCACACAATCCAAAGCGCACATGATACCCGCAGCCAGAAAGATTCTTTTCCATACTCGTTTCATTCTTTATATCGCCGTTCTTCATAATTTATTTTATATCTGTTTACAATTCATTCAAAAATGTATCACAATTTTTCCACAAGTAAAAGGTATACTATAATTGTTCAAAAGAAAAGAACACTTTTTCATAAACTTTTTCCCCCTTGAGTCACAGTTACTGTGACTCTTTCCTTTTATTCCGAAGTCTTTTCCGGATCTGCCAGCTCCGGACGAACCTCCTTCATACCGGAATCGTATTGAGCGAATGTACTTTTTCCATTCATTTTTGCTGTGAACAGTGCAGTATCCGCTTTCCTGTACAGCTCGTCAAATGTATTTCCCTGCCGTGGAATCATCGCATACCCAGCCGATATCGAAAATTTGATCGCCTTTTTTCCTGTATGGTAAGTAACCTCCATATCGGAAAGGATCTGCCTCAGTTTCTCATTCACTGCTTCTTCCCTGATATTCCTGCATAGAACAAGGAATTCATCTCCGCCCATACGGCATACAATATCATTCTCCCTGAAATAACTGTTCAGCTTCTCCGCATTCTTACGGATCATGGAATCACCGTACGCATGCCCGAACACATCATTTGCCGTCTTAAAATTATCCATGTCAAACATAATCACTGCCGACTCCTCATCCGGATATTCTTTCATATAATCCTCAATTTTCTTCTTGGCAGTGCAGCGGTTATACAGGCCTGTCATAGCATCCGTCTCGGCCATCCTGGCCAGCTGAAGCTCCTGCTTCTTCTGCGCGTCGATATCTGTCACAAATATATAGGCATAGACCTCACCGTTTTCCTCTGACCGGGTATAGTGCATGAGCATCCGCATCCAGCTCGGAGCCCCCTTGTACATCCGCTGATAATCCATGCTTTCCATAACCTTGCCGTTTTGATATGCCTGATACATTCTTTCTTTATCCGTAAATGTCCGGAACAGATCCTGATAACGAGGCAGAATCAGTTCGCTGCACATGTAATCCGATGCACCTTCTAACAGCATAATCTGACTGCATCCGGTCTCACCCACCCAGCTGTCAATACTTCCGCCGCACACGCTATCCCTTGTGAGGCAGACTTTAAAATCATACAGCGCCTGACTGCGGAATATCTCCAGTGTTTTCATATTCTCCGTGATGATCTGCTCCCGCCGTCTCTGTTCCGTAACGTCTGAAACGGCTCCATAATAGATTCTGCCGTCCTCCTGTGCCTTCAGGAAAAAGGCGTGCAGCCGTATCCAGATGACAGAACCATCGGCCAGGATATGACGGATCTGTCCGCTGCCGCCGTTCAGCCTGTTTTTATCCGCCCGTTGAAAGATGTCCAGAAGTTCTTTCCGGTCCGCCTCATATATTCCGCTCTGGAACTGCATACGCTGCGCTTCCAGATCAATCGGACTGCTTCCCGTAACTTTATAATAGTGTTCATTTACCTGCAGCAATTCTACATGGTCACCGGATACTTTATAAATCCCGATCCCGCCCAGTATATTATGGATCATTGTCTCACTGAATATGTCCGCATTCAGAAGATCCTTAATACTGAGACTTTTTACATCCCTTGCCTTTATCCCTCTGTAATCAAAGTTTTCCGGCGTCTCCAGCAGTCTTTCATAACTCTCAATGGCAAGCGGCTGAAAAAAATAATACCCCTGTCCGTACAGGCACCCCATTTCCAGGAGCACCTTAACCTGTTCTTCGGTTTCCACCCCCTCTGCTATAATACGCAATCCCATGAGCGTAGCCATCCGGATAATGGCTTCGAGTATTCCCAGCCCCTTATCCGCGCTCTTTTCATCCATATCCAAAAATTTCATATCAATTTTCAGGATATCCACATTAATATCTTTCAGCATATTCAGTGAAGAATAGCCGCTTCCGAAGTCATCCATCAGAACCGTAAATCCTGCGCCGCGCAGCTGCTCCGCCACACCTGTAATCTTCTGGTACTCCTCCGCATAAGCACTCTCGGTAATCTCGATCTCCAGAAGATTTGCCGGAAGGCAGTACTCCTCTGCCATACTTTTCAGGCACTCTGCCACGTCCAGCGTGTAAATATCCACCCTGGATACATTGATTGAAATCGGAAGAAGCGTCTTCCCTTCATTCAGCCATTTTCTAAGATATCTGCAGACCTCTTTCCAGATATAAAGATCCAGTTTGGCAATAAATCCGCTTTGCTCCAAAAGCGGTATAAACGCTCCCGGCGTGACCAGCCCCCGTTCCGGATGCTGCCATCTTACCAGGGACTCCACTCCCACAATGCGCCCGGTACTCATATTGCATTTTGGCTGCAGATAGAATGTGAATTCGCCATTCTCCAGCCCTCTCTGCACCTCCGAAAGCATCAAATGTTTCTCTTCCATTCTCTGTATCATAACCGCATCATACCGGCACATCCGGTTTGCATAATTTCCCTTTACCATAGACATCGCAATAGCAGCCCTGTCATATATCATGCTGGCGGGCACGGATCTGTCCGTAATCTCATACACACCAAAGGCCGGCAGAAATCCGGCATTCCCTCTGTACTGTCTGACAAACCTCAGAATGCGGTTCTGCAGACAGTCCAGATGTCCCTCATCACAGGGAATCAGGAGACCAAAATCATCCTCACCCAAATAACCGGCCAGCCCGCCGTATTCATTCCTGATCTCCCTCAGACACTTTGCGAAATTTACCAGAAATTCATCCCCCGCTTTTTTCCCATACCATTCGTTAAACAGCTTAAAATGTTCAATATCCACGGCCACGAGGCAATACCTTTCCTCCCCCGCGTCCCGCAGAAAGGCCTCCATTGCCTGAAAGAATTTCCCTTTTTTATAGAGACCGGTGAGAGAATTGATGCCTTCTGCGCAAGCCCCGCCTTCTTTTGCCTCCGGCAGTTTATGTTCCGGAATATTTCTGGAAATAATAATGCTGCATGCTCCTTTCCCGGGCCATTCGATCTTCCCTGTACTCTGTTCCACCCAGCACTTTAATTTTTCATTATACATATCCATCGTAGAAGCATTCCCCTCTGCAAGCGGGCATTTCCGGCACGGAGAGCTGTCCCCGCAGAGCACCTCGTAACAAATATCCCCGTTATGTATTTCCGGGAACACTTCCTGCAGCACATCATTAAAATGAACTATGTGATATGTTTCATCGATTACATAGACTAAACTGTCGGCACTGCTCATCATATCATTCATATCTGCCCTCCTGAGACTGAATTAATCACACCTTATTCTGCTGCTTTGCTGCAGACCCGCCCGCAGGGCATGTGTTACGGGATGCCCTTCGATTATTCTATTATATTACTTTTTTAATATCACCGTTAATTTTTTCCACGTTTTAACTTAAATTGCCCTATTCTCCTGAAATATGCTATAATCTTCTGCAGAACGGATTCCCGTTACTAATAGCATTCAGAAAGGTATGTGACGTTTATGATCGATAAAAAACTAATCCCCGTAGGGGGACTAAAAAGGGAGCCCTTTTCCGGATCCCATGGCGGAATGCGTTATATATTCAGGGTAGATGACAGCAAAGAGACATTCACAGCCACTGTTTACCCGGAACCATGGTCTTTTGAAAAAACCCCCGAAGAAAAGAAAGAGCATGAATCCTTTCCCATGTCAGACGAGGGCATGGACTCAGCCATAGAATGGCTGTACAGTATGTATGAGCAGAAGAAAGAACTTTGGCAGGAATCCTCCAAAAATGCCATGCACATTGTCCATAAAGGAACCGTCTGATGGCCATGCCCCGTCTGACGATCCATGAAAGGTTTAACCCCCAGGGGCTTACCGCCCCTTTTCGATCCCTGCCACCAGTTTTTTCGTTTTCGGAAGCCAGAATTGAACCAGCGGTCCCGTTAGGCAAACAGCCACAATTGTACCGATACCAACTGTTCCTCCAAGGAAAAATCCAAGCACAACAAAGAATAAGTCGCATCCGACTCTGACCCATCTGAACTCTATTTTTTCCAATTTATCCGATAATATGATGGCAACCAGATCATTCGGCCCGGTGCCCGCATTACTGTTGATTACAATCGACATTCCTGCAGACAGAATCACACATCCCGCCAGCATACTGACGATCCTAAGAATCAAGGAAGCACTTCCGTTAATATATCCCTGAAACATCCACGTAAACAAATCAATAATAGGGCCGCCGCAGAATGCACACACTACGGTTCCCGGTTTTATGTACCCCTTTGTGGTCAACAGCATAATAACCATCAAGATGCAAAGTATAATCACGTGTACCGTCCCCACAGTCAAATGCACCGTCCTCGCAAGCCCCTGAATGAAGACCGTAAATGTATCTGTTCCCAGCTCAGACAACAGAAAAAGAGTGACCCCCAAATGCGCCACGATCAATCCCCCCAACAGGACTGCCAGCGCCCTCACCCAATCTTTTGCGCTCCGTTTTGAAGTATCAGACGCAAACTTTTCTTTTTTCATTTCATTCTTCTCCATAACCAATCCCCCAGAATCTTCTTTCAAGATAAATATAAAATTATTATATCCTGACAGCCGTTAATATTCAATTGAAAATATAACTGCAGGGCCCTAGTACATCGTAAAATAATTAACTGCCACATAAACCGACCTAAATTTCCGATAGCACTGCTCCACAAGCCTCAGCGTAGCCCAACGCCTACGTTTGTGGAGCAGCACTCTCGAAAATTTATCTCAGCTTAGGAGTCAGTTACTTATTTTACGATGTACTAGAAACTGTCCAGGGCAAATGAGCCTGCTGCCTCAGCTTCGACGTTACCGCAAGCTGATACGGTAAATACACGATCCGATGCCCTCTCTTCTATTATACAGTTTATGAATATCTTATATTTAATTAATAAAATTTTCCAAATGTTGTCACAATGCATTCACAATTACCTGATATTCTATAAACATGAAAAACAGAAGACAATGGCTGCACTTGCAGCACTGCATCTGCGGCCATTGGACTTCGCCTAATAAAACAATTCAAAACAACAGATAGATTTTCCCTTTTCTCAGAGCTGCTGCACATACAAACTGCAACAGCTCTTTCCTTTTATCAGCCTTCCCCCGTCTCGCCTCAACCGTATAGCGTCCCCTATGTTACACTCCCAACCATATCCTCACCTCCGCCAGGATGCACCCAGCCTGCCTGTGACGGTTTATGCTGCACCGGAGGAGATCTCTGTGGGTGCTTTGGGATGCCTCTAAGTGTGCCGTGTTTTCGTTAGGATAAAATTGAAAAATCTGATGGACAGACTTTGCCTCACCAGGCAAAGTCTGAGGCGACTAAGGCCTCAAATCATCAGATTTGAGGCTGCATGTCGCTGGTTCCATCAGATTTTTCAATTTTATCCTTACGAAAACGAGTACTGCGTTGCGCAAATAACTGTGATATAGTACTCGCTATCTACGCCAGGTGCACGCCCGCGAAGCTAGCCGTAGGATCCACTACGCCGTCGCTTCGCGGGCGCACACCTGACGCAGATATCAAGCACTATATCACTGTTATTTGCGCAATGCAGTACTAGGCTAAACGGCCGGTATCCCAAAGCACCCACAGAGATCCCCTCCAGTACAGCATAAACCGTCACAGGCAGGCGTCCCCCTCCCATCTCCCTACCGAATATACCCATTCTGGTAAGCCAATGTTCTGTTTACGCTATATAATTCCGCCATTGTTCCCTGATAATAAGGCTCTACATAGAATATTCCAACTATTCCAAATGTTATATATTCAAGTATCCTCCATCCCAGGAAGGATAAATCAAGAACGAATACTTCCCATTTCTGTCCCATCATCATCTTCTTACTGATCAGAAATGCTTCCTCTCTTCCCATTCCGGGATTCTCGGCCAGAATATACGGCACCATGAGGTATTCGTAATGCTTTATGATTCCCGGCACGACAAACAGCAAAGTCCATAAAAAGGTAAACAAATCCCGCAGGAACATGACCAGGACTATGTTGCCATAATGACCGGTTTTGAAACCGTATCCAAGATATCCGACTGTCGGCATCTCTGTCTGGTTCAGTACAAAATAACGGCAGCCGCCGACGATAAGTACATTACCGACAAAAATGGCCAGCAGAAGTAAACCTATGCCCAGTATTGCAGCGATTCCTGCAAGCGCAGCCCAAAGCAGGGAATACTCTGAAAAATAACCCCACCCACTATAATTTCCACGGAATCCCCTGGAACCATGAGAACTTGTGGCGCTGAAAACCGCTGCTACAACGGACATCACCAGTGCAACAACAACCGAAGCCCAGTAATTTCTCAGGAATGCCTCCCGTCCTCTCATCTTTAAATCATATCTCGTCCACATAATCTCAACCTCCTGTATAATCAGCTTTTTCACAAGCCTTGTTTATTATACTCCAATTGACTGTGGAAATCTACCGAAACGATGATTATTAAGCCAAAATTAAGTATTGGAGGAGGGACGCGAATACCAAGGCGAGTCCGGCGGCTGGCGGGGCAATGTCTGTTGGTGAAAAGTCCGGACACTTCGCTAAGAAGCTGTAGAAGAAAACGGAACGGAAAGGGAGGTACGTGCCGCATTTGGCCCGAATGCCGATGCATTCGCGCCGCAGGCGGCACCAGAATTTTCCTGGTAAGGAAAATTCTGCCCTCCCTTTCCGCTCCGTTTTCTTCAACAGCTTCTAACGCTTGCTTTATGGACTTTTCACCAACAGACATTGCCCCGCCAGCCGCCGGACTCGCCTTGGCATTCGCTGGTGCATCCAATTGGTAGTTAAGGGCTTAGTAACCGGGTGGGCATCGACGTGCTGAGACGGATGGGGACTGGAGTACGGATGTAATTATTAGATCGCTTTATTTTGATATGTCAAAAGAGATTCTTTATTTTTTGTACTGTCAGTCATTGTGTTTCAACTGTATACTCTGGAAAGTATTCTTTAAATGCCTGCTGAGTTTTTTGGTTTACCATCTTTTCCATATTTCTGTACCGCGTGACTAAAGAGTCCCCTTTTTCCGTCAATTCGCATTTTCCTCCCATACTGCCGCCGTGCCGGCGCAGTAAAAGCTCGTATCCCAGTTCTTTTTCCGCCCGGTTCACGATCTTCCAGCCTTTGCTGTAGGACATTCCCATGGCGGCGCATGCTTCTTTCATGGAACCGGTCTGCCTGAGGTATTCCAGTAAAGTTATCAGCCCCGGACCAAATACCAGATCTTCATTGTAGACTTTCAGTTTTATAACCGGATGAAACATAGCGGCACCTTCTCTCTTTTCCTTTTTCTTTTATTCTTCCGGAGGCAGCGCTTATCTCCGGCCATATTTTCCAAACACGTAGGTTACATAATTCATTCCTGTTACTACAAAGAACGAGATTACAACCAGAATCAGCACATACTGATATGCCCCATGCATGTCCCCTGCCGCCACGTTGGAGTAGACCGCAAGGGGAAGGGTGCGCGTTTTTCCTGCGATGTTGCCCGCAATCATGGCAGTGGCCCCGAACTCTCCCAGCCCTCTTGCGAAGGCCAGAATTCCCCCGGATAAGATGCCTGAAAGGGCGTTTGGGATCAGAATCCTCCAAAAAATACTCCACTCGGACATTCCCAGCGTCCTTCCCGCATATAGCAGATTAAAGTCTACTTGTTCAAAAGCCCCGCGCGCAGAGCGGTACATCAATGGAAATGATATGACCACTGCCGCGAGGACAGTTGCCCACCAGGAAAATGCAATTTTTACTCCGAAAAAATCCAGGAGCAGTTTACCGACCGGACGCTTAATCCCGAAAATATACAACAGGAAAAAGCCGGCCACAGTGGGGGGGAGCACAAGCGGCAGGGTCAGGATTCCGTCACAAACCATTTTGATCTTTTCATGCTTCATGTTTACAACCCAGTATGCGACTGCTATCCCTGCAAAAAAGGTAATCACAATCGCCGTCATTGCTGTCTTCATCGATATCAGTATCGGTGATAAATCCATCCTGAGCCCTCCGCTTTCATTTTCTTATACTATTTATTCTGTATAAATCCATATTTTTCAAATACTGCAATTGCTTTGTCACTCTGCAGGAAATCCACGAATTTCTCCGCTGCTTCTTTCTGTGCTGAAGCAGAGACAACACCTACCGGATAGATTGCCTTTTCTGCAAGGCTGCCTTCCGGCGCCTCTGCTACCACTTTCACTTTATCCGTTGTTGCTGCATCGGTAGCATAAACAATCCCTGCCTCCGCACTTCCCTCTGCAACCCAGTTCAACACTTCTGTTACATTCGTACCAAGACTCGCTTTTGCTGACACTTCGTCCCAGATACCAAGAGATGTCAGCGCTTCCTGTGAGTACTGCCCTACCGGAACACTTGCCGGGTCGCCAATAGCAATTGATCCGGCTTTCGTAATATCCGTAAATTCCTGCAGATCCAGGACAGAATCTGCAGAGGCAATGAGCACAATTTTATTCTCCAGAAGCTTCACTACGGAATCCTTATCCACCAGATCTTCGTCAACCAATGCATTCATCTGCTTCATAGCTGCCGACATAAATACATCAGCCTCAATCCCTTCCTCGATCTGCGTCTGCAATTTCCCCGAACTATCGTATGTCCCCTCTACGGTAATATTTGGATTCTCCTCCTCAAACATCGGAATCAGTTCGTCCTCATAAGAATACTCCAGACTGGCTGCCGCTGCAACAAGTAATTTTGCAGGTTCTTCCGCCCCCTCATCCTCGGCATCCTGTACCTCTGTTTTTGCACCGTCTTTCGCGTCAGCCCTTTTCTCATCCTCGTTAGAAGAACACCCAAAAACCAAAACCCCCATCATCACTGCCATAAGAAACACACTTCCTGCTCTTTTAAACTTTTTCATATTCTTTCTCCTTTTTTCTATTAAACCTCATATCATCAAATATAAAGTCCACTGTACATATTATACAGCAAGTTATTTATAAAAACAACTTGCTTCTCCGGTAAGTTTCGAGGTAAGTTTACGGGTAAATTTCCGGGTAAGTTTTCAGTTAAGTTTAAAACTGTTTTTATACAGTTCATTTTAAACTGTTCAGCACACTGTTTTAATCCTTTTTTCATTTCCCCTGTCTTCTAACACCTCCCAAAGCCATAAAATTCCCGCCAGTCCAATCCCATACGACGCCCCCGTTTTAGGTCCCACCTTAGTAATGAGTCTTGTCCTGCCGGCCGGATGCGCCAGCTCCATGAAGGGATAGCCGAAAACCTCCCGGAGAACATCCATGTCCTTTCAAAAACGCTCAAAGCGAACCTTAGAAATTCTTGGTGGGAAACAGCCCTGAAAATGGAGAGATTTTTGGATTCCGAATCCAAAAATCAGCTGACCCAGCGCGAGAAATCATCGGATTTCTCGTGATGTGTCAGTGGTGCTCCATTTTCAGGGCTGTTTCCCGCCTAGAATTTCTTAGGTCCGCGGCCGCGTTTTTGAAAGGACATGGATGTTCTCCGGGAGGTTTTCGGCTATCCCTTTATGG